>CADCTQ010000413.1:10167-10604 GCA_902805615.1 uncultured Cytophagales bacterium | reverse complement strand
AGCTTGATCTCGGTGAGCAGGCACAGCGTCCCCTCCGATCCCGCGATCAGCTTGCAGAGGTTGAACGGTTCGCCGCCCGCGGTGAAGGGTTCGGTGTCGAGCAGCAGGTCGAGGGCGTAGCCGGTGTTGCGGCGGGGCACGCTCTTTTTGGGAAAGTGCTTCCGGATTTCGGCCTGGTTGGCCGGTTCGGCCAGCAGCCCGCGGAGCTGGCGGTAAATGCGGGTTTCCAGGTCGTCCTTGGGCTTGAAGCCGCGCGGCACCGGCTGGCCGGGCGTCACGCCTAAGCACTTGGATTCCAGTTCACCCGGTGAAAGCGCGGAAAAGGTAGTCTCGGTGCCGTCGGCCAGCAGGGCCTTTACTTCGAGCACGTGCTCCCGGGTGCTGCCGTACACGATGGAGTTGGAGCCGCAGGAGTTATTGCCGACCATGCCGCCGAA
>CADCTQ010000413.1:0-10157 GCA_902805615.1 uncultured Cytophagales bacterium | reverse complement strand
TGATCTTGGTGAGCAGGCACAGCGTCCCTTCCGAGCCCGCAATCAGTTTGCAGAGGTTGAACGGTTCACCGCCCTCCGTGAAGGGCTGCATGGGCAAGAGGGCGTCGAGGGCGTAGCCGGTGTTGCGGCGCGTCACGCCCGGATCGGGAAAGTGTTGGGTGATTTCCTGCCGGTTCCGGGCGTCGCTCAGCATCCGGTGCATGCCCGCGTAAATCTGCTTTTCGAGTGGGCTGGCGGCTTGCCCGTTCGCTTTGCCCGCCAGTTCCCGCGGCGAAAGGGCTTTGAATGTCGTGGGGGTGCCGTCGGCCAGCAGCGCTTCTACTTCGAGCACGTGGTCGCGGGTGGCTCCGTAGATCACCGAATGGAGGCCGCAGGAGTTGTTGCCGACCATGCCGCCGATCATGGCCCGGTTGGCCGTGGAAGTTTCGGGGCCGAACTGCAAGCCGTAGGGTTTGAGAAACAGGTTCAGCTCGTCGCGCACCACGCCCGGCTGCACCCGCACCCAGCGTTCCCCGGGGTTTACTTCCAGGATCTTGTTGAGGTGCTTGCCCGTGTCCACCACCAGGCCGGCGCCCACCACCTGCCCGGCCAGCGAGGTGCCCGCCGCCCGGGGAATGAGGGATATCTTGTGTTTGGCGGCGAAGGCCACCAGCTTTTGCAGGTCCTGCGTGGTCTTGGGAATGGCTACGGCCAGGGGCATTTCCCGGTAGGCCGAGGCGTCCGTGGCGTACATGATTTTCCGGGCGTTGTCGGTGTAGAGTTCACCGTCCAGCTGTTGGCGAAGCGCCGCTAAGTGTTGGAGCATGTAAAATGGGGATATACGCGGCCGGCCGAACGGGCCTTCCGGGCGTCACCCAAATTTACCGCTTTCCGGCCTTTTTTCCTTGCCGCCGGGTGTATTGACAAGGAAGGTTATGGTAGAAAAAAGATTTACCACGGAGACACGGAGTTGCACGGAGAAATAAACTTAACCGCAAGGATCGCAAGGAGAACGCGTATCTCTTTGCGCCCTTTGCGTCTCCTTTGCGATCCTTGCGGTTAAGTTGTTCTTCCTACGAAAGGATCACCGCCCCCTGGCCGTTGACGCTCGACACGTAACTTTCGCTGTCCATGCCGCAGTCGGCGCAGGTGCTCAGCATGGCGGCGGCAATTTTGCGGGCGTCGGCCTCGTCGGTGCTCAGGGCGAACAGGGAGGGACCCGAACCCGAAATGCTGCACCCCAGGGCGCCGGCCGACAGGGCCGCCTCCTTGATCCGCTCGTAGCCCGGGATGAGCAGGGAACGGATCGGCTCCACGACCACGTCCTGGAGGGAACGGCCGATGAGCCCGTAGTCTTCGCGCAGCAGGCCCGCGATGAGGCCGGCCACGTTGCCCCACTGCACCACGGCGTCTTTGAGGGAAATCTGCTTTTTGAGCACCTTCCGGGCGTCTTCCGTCTTCAGTTCGATCTGCGGGTGCACGATGGAGCAGAACAGCCGCGGCGGGGCCGTGATTGAAATCAGGTCGAGGGGTTTGTAGCTGCGCACCAGCACGAACCCGCCCAGCAGGGCCGGGGCCACGTTGTCGGCGTGGGCCGTGCCGCTGGCGAGCCGTTCGCCCTCCATGGCAAAGGGCACCAGTTCCGCGCGCGTGAGCGGTTCGCCCAGCAGGTAGTTGGCCCCGTACACGGCCGCCGCCGAGGAGGCCGCGCTGCTGCCGATGCCGCTGCCCGGCTTGATCTTGTGCAGGAACGTGATTTCGAAGCCGTCGCGGCTGCCCAGGTGGTCGAGCAGGGCTTGCAGGGCCACGCCCGCCGTGTTGGCGGCCGGGTCGAGCGGCATGGCGGCAAAGGTGGTTTCGTTGCGCAGCACGAGGCCCGGCGCGGCCGTCCGGCGGATGCGGACCTGGTCGCCGGGCTCCCCGAGCGCAAAACCCAGGATGTCGAACCCGGCGGCAACGTTGGCGACGGTGGCCGGGGCAAATACGCGTACTTCTGCTGGCATAAGGGGAAGGAAAAATATCCGGGAACGGGTGAAAGCCCCCGGCAAGGTACTCCAAAATTTGCATCGGCGCCCCTCCGCCGGACCATTTTTGGCCCGGAGGGCGGGGCCGCTCTTTTTGGCAATGATTAAAAAACAATTAGAAAGTGACGTTGGTTATCTACGCTGTAGAAAAGTTATCGTATTTATGCAGCAGGAACGGTTGCGGGGCGCGGCCCGCCGGTTTGGAAACAGCCCTTGAAAGTCAACCCGTTAGCGTGGGCCGGTACCACCAGGCAGGCGCCAATGGGTGGCCGTTCACGCGTAAAAACGCCGGCAACGCAGTCCCTGCCTGCCGGTCCGTCCGGGCACTGCTTGCGACTTTCTCGCAAAATGCCGATTATTGAGCCACCATTTACTTCTGTACACAGAAAGGGATTAAGCAGGATAACTGCGGCAGAAACGGCTCGCTTTTGTGCCTTTCCGCCCCGGAATCCGCAAGTTTTACGATAAATACTACCCTACAAAATGGTGCCTGCAATCGGTCATCTCTTCATTCCCCTGATCCAACAAGGCAACGCCACGGCCCGGAAAGCCCGGCGCCCCGGCTCCCGGGCTGAAGACCAACGAGCCAACCGGCCCGGTGAACCGGCGCCCCTGCCCCCCCGCTGCGCTTTTGCCGGGGAAGGCACGCTCCTGCTGCACTGCATCCGGGTACTGGCCGACCGGGGGATGCCCCTCGCCGGCGTGGTTTCGGCCGACCCGCAGGTGCAGGCGTTTGCCCTGGCCACCGACCTGCCGGTGTACCCCTCGCCCGACGACTGGGCGGCAACCCTGCCCGGCGCCCCGGTGGATTACCTGTTCAGCATCGGCAACCACCCGGCCATTGATTCCGACGCCCTCGGGCACCTCCGCGGCGGCGTGATCCGCTACCACGACGGCCCCGTTCCCGGCAGCGACGGCCTGCCCGGCCCCGCCCGGGCCATCCTGCGGGGCGAAAAAAAATACGCCATCACCTGGCAGCTGTCGGGCCCGCGGGGCGACGCGGGGAGCGCACTCCTGCAACCGGTGGACATTGCCCCCGACGACACGGCCCTCACCCTGCACGCCAAGTGCTACGAGGCCGCCCAGGCGGGCTTTACCCGGCTCGTGGACCAGATGCGGACCGGCAAGCACCAGCCCGTCCTGCCCCAATGGGTGGTGCTTACCGGCCCGCAACCCCACTCGACGGCCCCGGAACGGCCGGCCGGGGGCAGCATCCTCTCCTGGCACCAACCCGCCGAAGCCCTCAGCCGGTTGTACCGGGCGTTGGACTTCGGTCCGTACGCCAACCCGGTGAGTTTGCCCAAAATCCTCGACGGGGCCGACCTGCTGGTTCCCGTCGGCCTCCAACTCCTCGACGCCCCCTCGCGGCTGGCCCCCGGCACCGTTGTGGAACTGGAAGCGGCCCACATCCGCATTGCCACCGCCACCCGCGACGTCCGCATCAGCCACGTAACCACGCCCGAAGGAGTCAGCCTCTCCCCCGCCCAGTTGCGCGCAACCCGGGGGTGGCGGCCCGGCTACCGCCTGCCCGAACCGCCCGCCGGCTACGTAGCGGCCGTGGAAGCCCGGGAAGCCGTCGTGGCGCCGCACCAGGCGTACTGGGCCGCCAAGCTCGAAAAGGCGCAGCCCACCGCCCTGCCCTTCGCCGCCCGCCTGCCCCTGGTCCAGGGCCGTACGGCCCCGCACGCCGTGGTGCAGGATTGGCCCGCCGATGCCCAGGGGCACCCGTTGCCCGCGGGCGAAGCCGGCATTCCCGCCGCGCTGGTTGCCGCCCTGCTCGCGTACCTGCACCGGGCCACGGGTACCACCGGCGTGTGCGTCGGCTTTGCCCAGCGCATTCCGGCGGAACCCGCGCCCGCGGAACCCGCCTTTTTTGCCCCCCTCGTTCCGCTGGAGGCGCACGTGGAGACGAATGCTCCTTTTGCCGCCGTGCGGACGGCCGTTGCCCGCGAACTGAACCTGGCCGGCACCCACCAGACCTATTGCCGCGACCTGGTGGCCCGCATTCCGGCGCTGCGCTGCCGCCCGGAACTCGCCGCGCCCCTCACTTACCCGGTTGCCGTGTGCCTGGCCGACACGCTGGAGGCGCTGCCCAAGACATCCCCCGCCGTACTTACCCTGGTGGTTTGCCCGGGCGCGTCCCGCTACGCCCTGCTCGCCGACCCGGCCCGCCTCGACGCCGCGGCGCTGCACCGGCTTGCGGCCGGGCTCGATACCCTGCTGGCCCACGCCCTGCAGGAGGCCCTGACGCCCGTGGGCAAGCTGAACCTGCTGCCCGCCGCGGAACGGCACCAGATTTTGTACGCCTGGAACCAGACCGAACACCCCTACGACCGTTCGGCCTGCATGCACGAACGCTTCGAGGCGCAGGTCCGGCGGACGCCCGACGCCCCGGCCGTGCTCTTCGGCGACCAGGTACTCTCCTACGCCGCCCTGAACCGCAAGGCCAACGCGTTGGCGGGGCGTCTGCAACGGGCCGGCGTGGGTCCCGACGTGCTGGTGGGCATCTGCACGGAGAAATCTCTCGAAATGGTGATCGGCGTGCTGGGCATCCAGAAGGCGGGCGGCGCCTACGTGCCCCTCGACCCGGCCTATCCCAAAGACCGCCTCAACATCGTCCTCGACGACTTGCAGCTCTCCGTGCTGGTGACCCAGCCGCACCTGGCGGACCGTTTCGCGGGCTGCCCCTTCCAGGTGGTAGCCCTCGACGCCAAAGCGGAAGACGACGGGACCGACGAGAACCCGGCCAGCGGCGTAACGGCCGACCACCTGGCCTACATCATTTACACGTCCGGCTCCACGGGCATTCCCAAGGGCGTGGTGGTGAAGCACCGCCCGGCCATCAACCTGATCGAATGGGTGAACCGCACGTTTGCCGTCGGCCCCGGCGACCGGGTGCTTTTCGTCAACTCGCTGGGCTTCGACCTGTCGGTGTACGACATTTTCGGCCTGCTGGCGGCGGGCGGCTCGGTCCGCGTGGCCAGCGGCGAGGAACTGCGCGACCCGCGGCGCCTGCTCGAAATCCTCTACCGCGAGCCCATCACCTTCTGGAACTCGGCGCCGGCCACGCTGTCGCAACTCGTGCCGTTCGGGGATGCCGTGCCGGCCGGCGGCAAGTCCCACCTGCGGCTCGCCTTCCTCAGCGGCGACTGGATTCCCCTCCCCATGCCCGCGTGGATCAGGGCGGCGTTTCCCGGCACCCAGGTGGTCAGCCTCGGCGGCGCGACGGAGGCCACCGTGTGGTCCAACTTCTACCCGGTGGGCGCCCTCGATGAGCAGTGGGTGAGCGTGCCCTACGGCAAGCCCATCCAGAACGCCCGCTACCACGTGCTCGACGCCCACCTGCAACCCGTGCCCGTGGGCGTGGCCGGCGACCTCTACATCGGCGGCGAATGCCTGGCGGAAGGCTACCACAAACGGCCCGAACTGAACGCGCAGAAATTCATCGCCGACCCCTACGGCCGCCCCGGCGACCGGCTCTACCGCACCGGCGACCTGGCCCGCTACTGGGCCGACGGCAACCTGGAGTTCCTCGGCCGGGTAGACCATCAGGTGAAAGTGCGGGGCTACCGCATCGAGCTGGGCGAGATCGAGGCCGTGCTCAGCACCCGGGAAGACATCCAGGAAGTGCTGGTGGTGGCCGGTCCCGACCCGGCCGGCGGCAAGAGACTCATTGCGTACGTGGTTGCCAAAGCGGGTTGCACCCCCACCACCGCCGACCTGCGGGCCTACCTCAAGGATAAGCTACCCGAGTACATGGTGCCGGCCGCGTTCGTGTGGCTGCCCGCTTTTCCGCTCAATGCCAGCGGGAAGATTGACCGCAAGGCCCTGCCCGAACCCCTGGCTGCCCAGGCGCGCAGTGACACCTACCTGGCCCCGCGCAACCCCTTCGAAACCCTGCTGGCCCAAATCTGGCAGGAGGCCCTGCAACTGGAAAAGGTGGGCGTAATGGACAATTTCTTCGAGATCGGCGGGCACTCCCTGCTGGCGGGCCGCGTGATCTCCCTCATTCAGCAGATCACGGGGCGCCTGCTGCCGCTCTCGGCCCTGTTTGCCAACCCGACGGTTGCGCAACTGGCGGTGCTGCTGAAGGAAGATTCGCTGCTGGACCAGGTGTGGGACACGCTGGTGCCCATCCGCAAGGCCGGCACCCGGCCCCCGTTGTACTGCATCCACCCGGTGTCGGGCGACGTGGAGTACGCCTACAAGCTGGTGCCGTACCTGCCCGCCGACCAGCCCGTGTACGGCATCCTGGCCCGGGGCATCAACGGCGTGGACGAGCCGTACGGGACGGTGGCAGAAGCCGCCGCAGCCTACGTGGCCCAGATCGAGGCGCGGCAGCCCGAAGGGCCGCTGCACCTGGCGGGTTACTCGTACGGCGGCCTGGTGGCCTACGAAATGGCCCGGCTCCTGGCGGCCCGCGGCCGTAAGGTCGAAAGCGTGACCCTGTTCGATACGTACCCGCCCAACGAAAAATACCGCTACAAGCACTACGGCTTGCAGTACGTGGTGCTCAGCTTCCTGTGCCTGCTCACGTCACCGGGCAACCTGCGGGACTTTTTCCGCAACCAGTACTGGCGGTCGTTGCAGCGGCGCGCCAAGTCGGCCGTGAAACGAGCCGCCTGCCGGGCCGGGGTGTACACGTTTCCGGCGAACCCGTGCGGGAGTGCCCTCCAGAACGACACGGCGCTGCGCGACCAGATCCGCCTCCGGCTGTTCAGGGTGCTGGCAAAAGCCGTGGAGCAGTACCGGCTCCAACCGTACAGCGGCAAGCTGGTATTCATCCGGGCCATGGAAGGCCCGGCCCGTTACCTGTCGCAGTCGGACTTTGGCTGGCGCAAAAACGTGTCGGGACCGGTGGCGGTCCACAACGTGCCGGGCATTGACCACGACCGGATTTTCGCCGAGGACCGGCACGTGCGGGCCGTGGCCGGGGCGATGAACCTGCACCTGGGCGGGCCGCCCCTGCCCCGGGAAGCCGTGGCCGAACGTTGCTGAGGCACGCCCTGACCAGCGGGGCCATTCCCTGCCCGCCGGGGCATTCTTGCAAAAAATCTCACGCCCGGAAAAAGGGCGGGACGGGGTTTACGGGGCCACGTCGGCACCCGCCGGTACACTCACCCTGGCCCACAAGTGCCAGGTGTCGCGCGGGGTGCGGTTCATGATCTGTTCCTGCGCCTGGCGGAGGGTCCGTTTCCGCTCCTCCAATGCTTCGATCCGCGCTTTTATCTGCCGGTTCCGCTCCTCGATGCCGACGATACGTTCCTGGTAATTCATTGCCGGGTACACTTTTTTACACCACGATGAAAGGGATACAAAGAGTCAAATGCTATCGGTAAGTACGGATTTTCCGGCGCAAGGTTATCCGGGTAAGTACGGGCAAAACGGGTTACGGCGCCAGGGTCAGTTCGCCGTCGAGCACCTGCCATTCGGAGACCGGCAGCACGCCCTCCACCACCTGGATGGCCTGGGCAAAGTGGCCGTACGGCATGGTAGCCGCCAGTCCGCGCAGGAAGGCGGCCCGCTCCTGCCGGCCCTGGGCGGGCACGATGTACTTGAGCCAGTTGAGCAGGGTGCGCGAAGACATCCGCAGCATCACCTGGCGGCGGTGCACCATCAGTTCCACGTCGGTGAAGTACTGCCAGAGCAGTTCCTGGGTGTCCACTTCTTCCTCCAGCATGTGCAGCAGGTAGCGGGCGTAAAACTCGTTGAGGGCCCAGTAGAAGATCCGTCCCTGTTCCCGGACGCCTTCCCCCCGGGCGGCGCGCAGGGCAATCTCGTGCAGTTGGAATTCGAGTTCGGCCTGCAATTTCTCGATCTTGCGGTGGGCGGCCACCGTCTGGCCCGTCGCGCCGGGCAGTTTTTCCTCCAGGGCGGCCAGGGTCACTTCCTCCTCGTCGGCGGCGTGCGTAGAAAGCAGGGCGAAAATTTCCTGGCCGGCGCGGCCCAGGCTGGCAACCTCGCCGGGGTCGCCAAAATCCGTTTTGCCCGCCTGCAGGAGCAGTTGCGCCAGGGCATTGCGAATGCCGCGGTGAAGCAGGTCAAATACTTTGAATCGGTTCGTCATTTTCTGGGTGTATAGGTGTGCTCGTCGTGCAGGGACAAAGTAAGGAACTGGCGGGTGCCGGTTATAGTAAAAAACCGACCCAATGGCACGATTTGCGCCAAAATGTCCGCCAAACGATGCCTTTGCCGGGTCCGGGGAGGCGGCCGGCCGGGGACGGCGGAATCCTTTGGGGGCAGCGTTAAAATTAACTTTGCAAAGACGGGACAAAGACTAGCAAATGCGGGCAGAAGCTTGTATTTTAGTACATCCTTTGTTTACCAACTAGCACCCATCACGCATTTTTACCTACTTCTATGGCAAGCGAGCAACTGACGCATTTGAAAAGTCTTTGTGAAAAAATTCAGAATTTATCCATTTCGGACGTTCACGCTAAAGCCCTGGAAGGACTCGTAAAAGAGTCCATCGTCACGATTTCGGGATTGCAGACGAAGGATTTCGTGGCCGAAACCCGCCGGAAAGCGGCCCTCCGGAGCCTGGAAAGCGAGTTGCCCCGTTACCTGGAAGGCTACTGGAGCAGCCAGGATCCGCTGCATCGCATTTCCCAGCTCAGCAAGGCCCGGGAAGAAGCCCATCACCTGGTTTCTACCCTCCTCACGACGCTCCGGCGGTAGCCCGGCGCACCGGCCTCACCCGCCCCTGCCCCTTCCGGCTCTACGCCTCAAAGTCTACTCCCCTATTCACGGCGGCCCGCAATCCACTTGCAGGCCGCTTTTTTAGTTACGGATTACCCCTCAAGGAACGAAGGGGAATGGCGCGGCAGGCAAGGCGCGGTGGCTGGCACTGCATTGTAAAATTCCCGGTTCAGCAATTCCCGGGGAAAGATGGCAGCAATTCTAAAGATGCAGGAATGACATTGGGTGCAGTGAAGCCGTTGGTAGAAGCGAAGCTTTTAAGCAGCGTAGCAGGTGAAGCCCCGGAGGGGCGTCCTGTTCCTGGCAAGGACCTCCAAATCAAGTACAAGCTCCGTAGGAGCGTCCTGTTCAGATGTTGGCAGCGAACAGGTCGCGCCTACGGCGCTCTCCCGTGAGGGAAATGTTGCGTTCCAGGAACAGGGCGTCCCTCCGGGACTTTGCGCAATGACAATTTACCCGCTACGCTCCTGCAATGCTGCTCCGGAAGTGCTGAATCTAAACTTACTCACTTTATGAGGTACTCATTCATAACGTTTTAACTCTTTACTTTTCTAATTCCCATGCTTGACGTAGTAATCATCGGGGCCGGGGCGGCGGGCCTGGCGGCGGCCCGGGAACTGGCAAAAGCGGGCCGCACCGTGGCCGTGCTGGAGGCCCGCGACCGCACCGGGGGCCGCATCCACACGCTGCGCGGCGCGGGGTTTACGGGACCGGCCGAAGCCGGGGCCGAATTCGTGCACGGCAACCTGCCCGTCTCCCTGGGGCTGTTGCGGGAAGCCGGCATCCCTTTTTCCGAAATGACCGGCCAGAGCTGGCACGTGCGGGACGACCAGGCCGGTCCCGACGACGAGCTGCCCGAAGACTGGCCGCTGCTGCTGGCGAAGCTGGCGGAACTGGAGCAGGACGTTTCCATTGCCACCTTCCTCGAAACGGCGCTGAGCGAACCCCGGCACGCCCGGCTCCGGGAGTCGGTGCGCAAATTCGCGGAGGGGTACGACGCGGCCGACACCCGCCAGGCCAGTGCCTTGGCGCTGCGGGCCGAGTGGTCAGACGACGAAGACGCCCCGCAGTACCGGTTGCCGGGCGGCTACGCGGCCCTGGTCGAGTTCCTGGCCGGCGACGCCGCGGCGCGGGGCGCCCAACTGCACCTCTCGGTCCCCGTGCGGGAAATCGCCTGGGCGCCGGGCCGGGCGGAGGTAGTTGCCGAAGGCGGCCGGCGGTTCGCGGCCCGGCAGGTGCTGGTTACCGTGCCGCTGGGCGTGTGGCAGGCCGGCGCCCTCCGCTTCGTCCCGGACTTGCCCGGCAAGTTGGAGGCCGCCCGGCGGATGGGCTTCGGCGCCGTCATCAAGCTGTTGCTGGAATTCCGGGAGGCGTTCTGGGAAAGACCGGAGTCGGCCCGGCCGGGGTCGCGGACGTTTCCGGGGCTGGGGTTCCTGTTTTCGAACGCTCCCGTGC
>CADCTQ010000412.1 GCA_902805615.1 uncultured Cytophagales bacterium | reverse complement strand
TGCGGATGCCGTGGCTTTTGAGTTCCGCCACCACGTCGCGCAGCAAGTCGCGGTGCGTAATCGTGTCCCAGCCGGCATTGGAGGTAATGGCGTCGGGCTTGTCGGGCACCAGCGTAGCCTGGGCCGGCTTTACGCGTTTCACCAGTTCGAGGAAGCGGGCATCGGGGTAGCCTTCAATGTTAAATTCGGTAGTGACCACCTCTTTCAGGGCCAGCACGTCGTTGTAGCGGATGTGGCGTTCGTCGGGGCGGGGGTGCACCGTAATGCCCTGGGCGCCGAAACGTTCGCAGTCCTGCGCCGCCTTTACCACGTCGGGGTTGTTGCCGCCCCGGGCGTTCCGCAGGGTGGCTATTTTGTTGATATTCACGCTGAGCTTGGTCATGGTGACTGATACGGTTGGTGAACTAATCTGGAAGCGACACGTTACAAAAAGTACAGTATTCCCTAATTTTCAACGGGCAACCCTCCCCTTTCCGGGTGGTTGCAATATTAAGCAATTAGCCCTTTCGCGTCATGGAAATTCATCCTACCGCCGCTCCCCTTCCGCCCCTGGCCGAACACCCCGACCTGGGTGCGCTTACGGTCATCGAACAGGTTCCCGCCCCCGACGGCACGGTGTTTCTCAAAGCCATCAACCCCGGCGACAGCAGCATCTACTGGGTTGCCATGCAGCGCACCGAAGCCGACGTGCCGCCCGTACTGGGCGATGCGTGCCAAACCGTGCAGAACCTGGCCGAACGGATGCTGACCGCCCTCCAGCAAAAGGCCCGGGCTGAAGAAGAACTGCGGCGGCAGGAACGCTTTTACAAGGGCCTGCTCGAAAATGCGTTCGACTGCGTGATGGTAAAAGACGCCGAGGGCAAGGTGTATTACGTTTCCCCGGGCATCCGGTCGTTCGGCCTCCAGCCCGAACAGGTGCTGGGCCACAACGGCTTTGAACTCTTCCACCCCGACGACCTGGTGCCCATGCAGGAAACCTTCCGGGCCATTCCCTGCGGCCCCGGCCAGTCGCACCGCTCCAAGCACCGCATCCGCTTCCCCGACGGGCAGGTGCGTACCCTCGAAGTGGTCGGCCGCAACATGCTCCACGACGAGGCCATCCGGGGCTTCATCATCAACTTCCGCGACATTTCGGAGCAGACGCGCATTGAGGAAGAACTGGCCCAGAAAGAACGCTACTTCCGGGCCCTCTTCGACAACTCGTTCGACGTTACCTTTACCCGCGACGCCGAAGGCCGCATCTCCTACATTTCGCCGTCCGTGCAGCGGGTACTGGGCTACACGCCCGACGAGCTGATCGGCAAGGTGGCCATTGACGCCCTCGTGCACCCCGACGACGCGGAGACCACGCGGGAGGGCGCCACCAGCCTCCTCGACGACCCCGATTACCTGGTGAACAACCAGGTGAAAATGGTGCGCAAAGACGGCAAGGTGATCATTACCGAGACGGTAGCCAAAAACCTGCTGGACGACCAGGCCGTGCGGGGCTACCTGATCACGTTCCGCGACGTGACGGAACAGTTTGAAACCGAGGCCCGGCTGGCCGGGCGGGAACGCTATTTCCGCTCCCTGGTGGAAGACGCCAACGACGTGGTGTCCATCGCCGACGAAAACGGCAACTTCTTCTACACCAGTCCGCCCGTGCAGCGGCTGCTGGGCTACACGCCCGAAGAATACACCCGGCTCAACGGCGCCGACCTGGTGCACCCCGATTACGCCGGGGTGGTCAAAGAAACGTTCAAACACGTGTTGCAGGAGCCCGGCAAACTCGCCAAGGCGGAATTTCTGAACCGGCACCGCGACGGGCACTACGTGTTCCTGGAAGTGATCTTTAAGAACATGCTCCACGACGAGGCCGTGCGCGGCATCGTGATGAACTCCCGCGACGTGACCGAACGCAAGGAAGCCGAACGCATTCTCAAGGAATACAACGAAAACCTGGAACGGGAAGTGGCCCGGCAAACCCGGTCGCTGACCCGGAAGAACAAGGAACTGGAAAAAACCCTGGCCAACCTCCAGAACGCGCAGTTGCAACTGGTGGAGTCGGAAAAAATGGCTTCGCTGGGCCAGCTCACCGCCGGCATCGCCCACGAGATCAACAACCCCATCAACTTCGTGTCGGCCAACGTGGGCCCGCTCAAGACGGACTTTGCCGAACTGCGCGACCTGCTGGACCGGTACCAGGCCCTGCACGCTTCTTCCCGGTTGCAGGAAGACCTCTCGGAGGTGCGCCGCTACGGCGAGGAGCTTGACGTGGCCTACCTGCAAGGCGAAGTGGAAGCACTGCTCAACGGCATTGAGGAAGGCGCCAGCCGCACCAAGGAAATCGTGGTCGGCCTGCGCAACTTCTCGCGGCTGGACGAAGTAGACCTCAAAACGGCCAACGTGCACGAGGGGATTGACTCTACGCTCATGCTGCTGCGGAGCAAGCTCCGGAGCCGCATCCGGGTGGTGAAGGAGTACGGCAACCTGCCCGACATTGAGTGCTACCCGGGCAAGCTCAACCAGGTGTTCATGAACATCCTCAGCAACGCCATTGCCGCCACGCCGGGCGAAGGCACCATCACGGTCCGCACGTGGCAGGACGGCCCGTGGGTGAACATTTCCATCCGCGACACCGGCACGGGCATGACCGAAAAGGTGAAGCGCCACATCTTCGAACCCTTTTACACCACCAAGGCGGTCGGCGAGGGCACGGGCCTGGGCCTTTCCATCAGCTACGGCATCATTCAGAAGCACAAGGGCAAAATCGAAGTGTGCAGCGAGCCGGGCGAGGGCAGCGAGTTTGTCATCACTTTGCCCGTCCGGATCAACGGCTAAAGAAATGTTTCGCTAATTTGCGCCCCTAACCACGCCGATTTATGTATCCGGTCCTCCTGAACCTGCACTCCTACTTGTCTTACCTGGTGTTGGCCGCGCTGTTCTTCGCCGCCCTCAGCGCCTTCTTCGGGTTTTCGGGCAACCGCCCCTTCACCGAACGCGACCGCAAGGTGGCGCTGATCGGCCTCATTGCCGCCCACACGCAACTGCTGATCGGGCTCATCCTGTACTTCGTGTCACCCCGGGGCATTGCCAACCTGTCGGCGGCCACCATGAAAGATTCAGCCTCCCGCCTGGCCGCGCTGGAGCATCCCCTGACCAACCTCATTGCCATCATCCTGATCACGGTGGGCTACTCCCGGGCCAAGCGGCTCAAGAACGACCGGGCCCGTTTCCGCAGCGTATTCCTGCTCTACGGCCTGGGCCTGATCCTGATCCTGTCGCGCATTCCCTGGCGGAACTGGGTCGGGTAATCGCATACCGGTTGCCGTATTCCCGTTGCCCAAAGCCCGTTTCGCGCGGGCTTTTTCCATATCGGGGGCGCATTTGGCCGTAACTCCGGGCAAAGTATGGTATATTTGCGCCGTTCGGAGCGTGCAAACGGCTTTGGAGAAATTAATCGTATAAATCGAAAGGATTTTCAGCTATGAACATCTATCAGGTAGATGCTTTTACGGATAAACCATTTTGCGGCAACCCGGCGGCAGTGTGCGTGCTTTCCCGTCCCGCCGACGAAGGCTGGATGCAGCAACTGGCCCAGGAAATGAATTTATCGGAAACCGCCTTTTTTCATCCCTTCAAAGACGGCTACAAGCTCCGCTGGTTTACCCCCACCCGCGAGGTAGACCTGTGCGGCCACGCCACGCTGGCTTCGGCCCACATCCTGTGGGAGGCCAACTACATTTCTCCCAACGAGTCGGCCCGCTTCCACACCCGCAGCGGCCTGCTGACGGCCCGCAAGAACCGCGAACAGTGGATCGAACTGGACTTCCCGGCCCTCCCGCCCGAGCCGGCCGAACTGCCCGAAGGCGTGCTGACGGCGCTGGGCGTCTCCCCGGTGTTCACGGGCAAAAACGGCATGGACTACCTGGTGGAGATCGGCTCCGAAGCTGAACTCATGCGCGTACGGCCCGACTTCCGGAAGCTGGCCGAAGCGCCGGTCCGCGGCGTGATCGTTACGAGCCGCAGCGACAACAACGCCTACGATTTCGTTTCCCGCTTTTTCGCCCCGGCCGCGGGCGTGGACGAAGACCCCGTTACCGGCTCGGCCCACTGCGCCCTCACGCCCTACTGGGCCGGCAAGCTGGGCAAAAACCAGCTCAATGCGTTCCAGGCTTCGTACCGCGGCGGCGTGCTCAAAGTACGCACCAGCGGCGACCGGGTCATCCTGGCGGGCAAGGCCATTACCGTTCTCAAGGGCGAGTGGCTGGGCTAACCGCCCCCTTACAGCATCATTTCCTGAAGCACCGGCAGCGACCGCAGTTCGTTGAAGTTTTCCACGTGCAACTGGTAAAAGCGCAGCACGTGCTCCAGCAGGTTGCGCCGCACCATCCCCGAAATGCGCACGTGTTCGCCGTACTTCCGCCCGATCAGCGCATCCAGCGCCGCGGCTTCGGCCTCCGTACTCTCCGTCAGGCGAATCTCCCCGATCTGCTCCAGCAGTTCGCGCGCCTGCCCGGGGGCAAACCCCAGGTACTGCGACAGCTTCAGCAGGAACTGGATGGGAAAGTTCTCGTACCCTTCGGGCTGGGTGTCGAGGAACAGGATGGACTGGAACAAAAAAAAGAACATTTCCGGGTTGCCCGCCTCCTCCTTCATGGTCTTACTCAATACCTCGGTGATGAACAGGGCAATGCCCGTTTTCACGAACTGGTAGGGCAGCGTCTGGAGCGGCGTATTGCACTTGACCTCCGAGATGCGCATGATGCTGCCGTTGTCACGGTGGTACACCACCAGGTCGAGCAGGGTCAGCGGCTGAAAAAGGGCAATCTTGTTCTTGGACCGGGCATTGGCACTCCGCACGCCGTTTTCGATGTAGGTCTGGATGCCGAACTCCTCGGTGTAAATCTTGACGATGATGGAGGTTTCGCGGTAGCGAATGTAGTTGATTACGATACCTCGCGTTTTGTGGAGCATGAGCGGATGGATAAAGCCGGGTAACTAGGGGCGTTGGTATAACAAATTTCGCGGGAAAATCATTTGCCAGGCAGGGGAAAAATTGGGTATTGGGATATTGCGTACTGCCGATTGCCTACTGCTTACTGTGCCCTTCTCCTACTCAATCACGGCCATTTTGCCCACCAGCAGCTTGCGGCCTTCGGCGTCGGTGGCGTACACCAGGTAGATGCCCGTGGCGGCGCGGCGGCCCCGGTAATCCCGCACGTTCCAGGCGGCCGTACCACCATGGGCCCGCGTTTCGTGCACGAGACGCCCCGATACGTCGGTAATCTTCACCACGGCGTTTTCGGGCAGCCCCGTAAAGCCCACCAGGCCCTCGTACCCGGGCCGCACGGGATTGGGAAAGATCTGCACAGCCCTTGACTCGGGATCGGCTTCGGAGGCCGCCGCCCGGTACGACACCAGGCCGCCCGCCGTTGCCACGAATACTTCCCCGGCGCGGCCCCGGATCGCCAGGCTCGCGACGGAGTCGGCGGGCAAGGGACTGTTGGCCGTTGTAAAGTGCGACACCAGCTTGTCGGTAGTGGGGTTGAAGAGAAAAACGCCGTTGCGCGTGCCGAACCACTTGCGGTTGCCGCCGTCCACGGCAATGGCCGTAACCACCTCGTCGCGCAGGAGCCGGTTGCCTTCGTACACCGGAAGGGTGGCGTCCACCGGCGTTCCCCGCAGCACGTCGGCCGGCGCCAGGAATACGGCGGCGCCCCGTTCAGTGCCTACCCACATTTGTCCTTCCCGGTCTTTGGCCAGGCTGCGTACGTTGGCGTTGGGCAAGCCGCCCCCTCCGAAGGCCGCCGAGAGGTACCGCGTGCGGTTGCCCTTGTCGTCGAACACCCACAGGCCGCCGCCCTGCACCGGCGCCAGGGGCATCCACTTGTTGCCGAAGTCGTCCAACACCAGGTCCAGCGGGAAGCGGGCGGCAATGTTGTTGAACGTATAACTTCCCCACGTACCGTCCCGGCGCCGCACGAAGAGGGAGGGCGCCCCGAAAGGCACGCCGTACAGGGCTACCCACGCGTTGCCCTCCGCATCCACGGCCAGGCCGGTCACCCGCACGCCGCCTTCGACCGATTCGAGCAGGGGAGAGTTGTTTTCGTCCAATGCGGTAGAGGACCCGTCGGGCCGCAGCACCAGCAGGCCGTTGCCGTACGACCCCAGGTACCAGTTCCCGTCGGTGGGGTTGTACGCGGCCCGCAGCAGGTCTTTGACTCCCGGCAGGGGTGCGGCCCCCGGAATGCGGGCGGCGTAGTTCCGCCAGCCCTCGTCGGAAAAAAAGCCCACGCCGGCCGTGTCGCCGCGCGGGGTGTAGTTTGCCCCGAAACCACCCGGCAATGCCACCACCTGCCCGGCGTCGGCAACGAGGCGGCGGACGGCATTGCTCAGCGGCCCCGCCGGCGAATACGTCCGGAAAGGACCTTCCCAATTGCTCACCAGGCCGTTCGCTCCGTCGGCAATCCAGAGCTTGCCTTCGGCGTCAAAAGCGGCTTCCCGCGGGTCCACCGCGGCCGGGTCACCCACCAGCCGGGGCGCCTCGCCCGGACGAATCACCCAGACGCCGCCCGGCACGCCGGCCAGCACGCCGCCCGCGGAGGGCGTCAGCGCATTGACCCGGCTGACGCCCGGCAGGTCCAGCTTTTGCCACGCGCCGTTTTCGAGCAGAAACACGCCGTTGGCGTCAAAGGCCGCGCACAAGGCATTGCCCGCCGGCGCCACCACCCGTACGTTTTCCCCGGGAACGCCTTCCGGCCCGGCCACCGGCGACCAGCTGCGGAAGTCCTGGAGGTTGGTCCCGCTCAGGGCCGCCCGGAGCAGCCCTCCATCGGTCGCCAGGTACAGGTTGCCGCCCGCGGCGGCCGTGGCCCGCACGCCCACCCGCGTCCCGCCCGGACCGATGTTGCGATACGTTTCCCGGATGTTCTTGCTTTCGAGGTCCAGCACGGCCACGCCGAAATCACCGGCGAGGTAAGCCAGGCGGCCGGCCACGGCGACGTGGTTGATCTTTTTGCTTTCCGCCAGGTTGGCCCGGGCCAGGGCACTCACCGGTTGGATCGTGTTCCCGTCCCACAAGTCCACGTTGCCGTCGGTGTAGGCCACCACCAGCACCTGCTGGGCCGGGGCGTAGGCCAGGCGGCTTACGTTCGTGCCGGTGAGCCCGTCCAGGCGTGACAGCCCCTGCGCGTTGCCGTACTCGGTGTCGAAGCGAAACAGGCCGCCGTCCGTGGCCGCGTACACCCGCGTACCGGCCACGGCCAGCGTTTGCAGGGAACGGAATGAAGCGTGGGTGCGCCACGTGCCTACGGGAATGTCCTGCGCCGATGCCGGCAGGAAGCCCAGCACCAGAATGCACCAGCAAAAGAGGGGATAGCACTTCATGCGTAGATACAACGAAAGCCGGGCGGCGTTATGCACCACCGGCGGCACTGGGGCCGGTATAATGCCAATGTGAAATGACCATCACGTATTCGAATGAAAACGGCCTTTTGATTATCAAATGATTATCCTCCATTTCATCCGTTTGATCCGGTGAATCCTGGTATAATTTTCCCGGGTGCCCGGCGGGTCACCGGGCGGCCGGTACGGGGCTGCCGGCTTTGGCGCCCAGGTTGAAGCAACGGCGGCACCGGGCCTCGTAGCTTTCGGTTTCGCCCAGCAGGATTTTCTCCTTGACCGGCAGGAGGCGGTACGAATAGCTGGCAATGCTGCCGCACACGGCGCACACGGCGTGGACCTTGGTGACGAACTCGGCGACGGCCATCAGGGCGGGCATGCAACCGAACGGCCGGCCCTGGAAATCCATGTCCAGCCCCGCCACGATGACCCGCTTGCCCCCGTTGGCCAGCTTGACGCACACTTCCAGGATGCTTTCGTCGAAGAACTGGGCCTCGTCAATGCCGACCACGTCGCAGTCGCCGGTCCACAGGAAGATTTCGTGGGCGGCGTGAATGGGCGTGGAACGAATGGCGTTGGCGTTGTGCGACACCACGTCGGCCTCGTGGTAGCGGGTGTCGAGGGCCGGCTTAAAAATCTCAACTTTCTGCCGGGCAATCTGGGCCCGCTTCAGGCGCCGGATGAGTTCTTCGGTTTTGCCCGAGAACATGCAGCCACTGATCACTTCAATCCAGCCCGTGCGGGTTTTTCTGCCTAAATCCGGTTCAATAAACATGTTTCAATTTTTTTCCTGGCCGTACTGCTGGTGCGGCAGTTGCGTTTCGGGGGGCACTTCCACCGTTACGTCGCCCGAAGCCCGGCACTGGCAAGCCAGCCGTTCGTCCTTGCGGAGCCGGCCGGCGGCGAAGAATTTGATCTCGGCGGCGGTGCGGGGCGTCAGGTGCTCGGCGCCGCTCAGTACCCGCATTTTGCAGGTGGTGCAGCGGCCCTTTGCCCCGCAGGCGTGCATCCAGTCAATCCCCGCCTCGTGGATGTACCGCAACAGGACCTTCTCTGCCCCCGTTACCGGTACGTGCCGCTCTCCCAGGTTGCGAATGGTCAGTGCCATAAAAATGCATACATTTACAAAGCAACACAAACCGGCCAGCATTTACAAACCGGCGGTACGTATTCGTGTCATCTCACTCCCAATTGGCCTTTCCTATGCAGGACACCGCGCTCAACGCATCGTTTCTGGAATCCTACAGCCATACTTTCGCCCGGCAGACCGCCAATGCCTTTTTTGAAAAGCAAACCCACATTTCGGGGAAAGAAATTACCGCCTTCACCGACATCATGCAGGTGAACCTGCTGGTGCTAGATAACTTATTCAGCAACTGGCAACAGGAAATGGCGCGGCTGCGTTCCCCCTACTTCGATTACGAGTCGCCCGAGGTGGCGGGGGTGCTCGAACAGTTCATGAACACGCTCTCCCGCCACATCCGGGTGGACCGGCAGCACTTCGAACCCCTGGTCGCCACGGCCGCGGCCCGGAGCCTCCGCCTGGTACTGGCCCCGCGCGATTTTTTTGCCGGGCTGTTCCGCGAAGTAGCGCCCGGCGCGGTGCCCCTGGAGGCCCTGCGGAGCCGGCTCAAGTTTTTGCAGTGGAACAAATTCCTGTTGCAGGACACGGTGACGCGGCTCGAAAGCGGCGGCGCGGCGGAATCATCGCCCGAAAACCTGGCCGCCGCCTTCGACGCGGTGGTTGCCGAACGGCAGGGCGACCTCGAAAAGCCCGAAGCCGTGCTGGCCATGTTCTCGCGGCACGTCCCGTTGACGTTAGACGACCTCAAGGCCGCCCCGCCCAAACCCCAGCCCGCGCAGCAGCAATCCTTTTGGGTGGACATCGAACAATTCGCGGCAGCGGCCAACCAGCCCCAGCACCAGGTAGCGCCGGCCACTACGCCCGTGGTGGACACGGGCACCACCATTACGCCCGTGGCCCAGGAGCCCGAACCACCCCGGTCCGAAGGGACGCCGCCGGCCCATCCCATGCCCATCAACCCGGAGCCGGTCAATCCCGAACCGATCAATCCTGAGCCGGTGAACCCGGTTCCCGTGAATCCCATCCCGGTCAACCCGGAACCGGTGAATCCTGTTCCCATCAACCCGGAGCCGGTAAAAGTGCCGCCCGTGCCGGGGGAATTGAACCAGCGGTTCAGCGAAAGCAAAGAAACCCTCAACGACCGGTTCCGCGGCCAGTCGTCCGACTCGCTGGCCGAGCGGCACCGCAAGCAGCGCATTGACAACCTGCGCAACGCCATTTCCCTCAACCAGCGGTTCCTGTTCGTCAAGGGCCTGTTCCGGGGCGACAGCAGTGCTTTCCTCCAGGCGCTGACCGACCTGGAAGGGTGCGCCGACTACAACGCCGCCGTGCAGATGCTCAGGACCAAGTACGGCACCACCTACGGCTGGAGCCCGGACAGCGAAGAGTTCCAGGACTTTATGGATTTGATCGAAAGAAAGTTTGAGGGGAAAGTTTGAGGCAGTCGGCAATAGACAGTCGGCAATAAGCAGCAGGCAAGGTCGCGTTCGGCTTACTGCCGATTGCTTACTGCCTACTGCTTTTTGCTTTTTGCGCACTGCTCCCTAGTACCCCACCCCGCGGTCGTACCAGGTGCGGCGGCGGCTCAGCTTGAGGTCTTGCAGGATGGATGCGTTCACTTTCAGGTCGAAGGAGTAGGACTGGTACTGGCCGAACGGGGTCCAGTTGATGTTCATGCTCCAGCAGTGCAGGTCGCGGAAAATGCTCAGGGTGGTGATGTCAATGATTTTCTTGTCCACGAAGTCGTACCCCGAGGTAAAGCCCACCTTCCATTTTTCGGTCACCTTGAGGTCGCCGCTGAAAGTGAGCGCCTGCACGATGCGGGCCGGCTGGAAGCCCTGCCGCGTGTAGCTGAGGTTGTAGGAGATGTTGAGGCTCCACGGAATGGTAAAATCCACGTAGGCATCGCGGTTGGCCTGAACCTGGGCAATCTGTTCCCTTTCGTCTTCCGTGGCTACGTCGGGGTTGCCGTCTTCGATGTTGTTGGCCGGCGTCGTGTTCTTGTTCTTGTTGGCCTGCGGGTTCAGGTTGGTGCTGAAACTCAGGACCGCCGTGGTGATCTGGCCCAGGCCCCGTTTGGACCAGGTAAGACCTCCTTGGTTATTCCTCAGTTGTCGAGGCACGTTCTCGGGCACGTACATTCCTCCC
>CADCTQ010000411.1 GCA_902805615.1 uncultured Cytophagales bacterium | reverse complement strand
CCTATCATCGGCCGGTACGCCAACCGCATTGCCGGCGGCACCTTTACGCTGGATGGCAAACCCTACCAACTCCCCACCAACGGCAGCGGCAACCACATGCACGGCGGCAAAGTAGGCTTCGACAAAAAGCTGTGGACGGCAACGCCCGTGGACGGCAAAGAACCCGCCCTCAAGCTGGCCTACACCTCGCCCGACGGCGAAGAAGGTTACCCCGGCACGCTGGCCGTGGAAGTCACCTACACCCTGCAACGCGACAACGCCCTGCGCATCGACTACCGGGCCACCACCGACCAGCCTACCCTCGTCAACCTGACCAACCACGCCTACTTCAACCTGGGCGGCACCAAACGCGACATCCTGGACCATATACTCACCATTCCCGCCGACCGGTTCCTGCCCACCGACAAAGCCCAACTGCCCACCGGCGAACGGCAACCCGTGGCCGGTACCCCGTTTGACTTCACCAAACCCATGCCCATCGGTGCCCGCATCAACGACACTACCGACACCCAAATCCGCTACGGCTTCGGCTACGACCACTGTTGGGTAATCCCCGGTGCGCCGGGGCAGCTGCGTCCCGCGGCGACCGTGTACGAACCCGAAAGCGGCCGGCTGCTCGAAGTGTTTACAACCGAGCCGGGGGTGCAACTCTACACGGGCAACCACCTGGACGGCAAGCTGCACGGCCGGGAAGGCGCCCTCTACACCCGGCGCTTCGGGCTGTGCCTCGAAACCCAGCACTTCCCTGATTCCCCCAACCACCCCGACTTCCCGACCACCACCCTCCGCCCCGGGCAAACGTTCCGGTCCACGACGGTTTACAAGGCGTCGGCGAAGTGAGTTGAGCGTTTATGAGTTGATGAATGCAAAGTTTGTGCGTGCAAAGTCGGAACTGCGTACCCACTCATAAACTCATACACTCATAAACTGTCAACTCCGGCACTTACATATAATTTTAAATTTTCCAATACGGCAAAACAATGTTCTGTCGTCGGCGTAAATGCAGGAGAATCACCCGTAATCCGACCGTTATGCAAGTTGTCATCCGTAAGCACGAATTGGACCGGCAGCAGGAGGCGAAGCCGGAGTTGCTGGGTTATTCCTGGCAAATGCAACTGGTGGGGGATGAGTATTCGCTCAAACCCATTGAAGAATACCGGGAAATATTTTTTTGGCTGTTGGAAACCAGTGGCATTCCCTACCGGTTGAAGCGCCGCAGTTCCGCAACGCCCTTCTCAAAAGCTAATGGATTGGTTCATGAAGCAGATTGAAGAAAACCGGGAAAAAGCCCAATTGACCTGGATGGCAAAAAAAGATTTACAGTTTATCTGCGGCGTGGTGCACAACCACCGGATTGAGCAACTCGACGTGGACCAGCTCGGCCGGCTCACCGAAGCCACCCGCCAGTTGCGCAGTTTGATTGAAGCCTTTGCCGAGGAAGACCGCTGTCCCCGGGCCCTGGGGGCCTGAGCAGGCGGGACGAACCGGACCAAAAAAAGCCCGGCGGGAATGGCCGGGCTCCTGAAGTTGCAATGTCGCCCCCTGGCGGGGGCCGTGCGGGGCATTGTGCGTTTACAAATACTTCTCTTTGATCACCTTCACCGTGCCGGCAATGTCCTGGGCGGCTACAGCCTCGCCGATGGCCGTGAACGCCCACCGGTTGCCGGCCACGCGGTTCATCCTGGCCATTACCATCGACGTAGAGCCCTTAAAGGACGAATCCCCGGAAAGGTCGTAGCTGGCAAACACCTTGTTGGGGTTGTGGTGTTCGCCCTCGATGATCCGGATTTTGGAGTAGGGGATGGTCGAGAAGTCCTGCTGCTTGAAGGAGTTAAGGTAGAACACAATCGTTTCCACGTCTTTCGACACCTTGTCCAGGTTGATGTAGATCACCTCGTTGTCCTTGTTGTCGGCCGAGCTGTCGCCGGTGCGGTCGTCGCCGCTGTGGCGGATGGACTTGTCGTTGGAAACCAGCTTGCGGTAGTACACCGTTTCCTTCTCCTTTTTCTGCGCGTCGAACAGCGTCACCGAACCGTCCAGGTCCACGGCTTCGTTTTCGCTCAGCAGCCCAAAGAATGCTTTCT
>CADCTQ010000410.1 GCA_902805615.1 uncultured Cytophagales bacterium | reverse complement strand
CCCTGGCCGGCCGCCGGTCCGTACGTGCTCTACGGGTCGGACTACAGCCACCTGCTGCGGGGCGAACGGTACGCGCACCAGTGGCTCGAACGGGAAGGCATTGACTACGACGTGATTACCGACACCGACCTGCACAAGTCGCCGGGCATTCTGAAGGAATACCCCGTTTTCCTCATCAACGGGCACAGCGAATACTGGTCGGTGCCCATGTACGAGGGGTTGGAAAACTACCTGGGCGGCGGCGGGCAGGCCATCATCCTGTCGGGCAACTCGCTGTTCTGGCGGGTGAGCTACAACGACGACCTTTCGGTGATGGAGTGCCGCAAGGTGGACGCCCCCGGCGAACAGGTGCCGGCGGCCCGGCGCGGCGAAGCCTGGCACAGCCACGACGGCGGCAAGGGCGGCCTGCTCCGCGAAACGGACTACCCGGGCTGGAAACTCACCGGCCTGGAAATGCTCGGCTGGATCAACTCGGGCCTCGACGAGCAGTACGGGCCCTACGTCGTGAACCAGGCCGGCCACTTCCTGTTCAACGTGCCGCAGCCGGTCGGCCTCCGGAACGGCGACGCCTTCGGGCTGTCGGCGGGCGGCAGGCTGCCCGGCGCCAACGGGCACGAAATTGACGTCCGGCTTTCGACGCTCCGCAAGCTGGAGGAAAAACCCGCCCCCGTGCCGGTGCCCGACGAACCTGCCGGCATCACCACCCTGGCGACCGGCCGCATTCCGTGGAAAATACCGGGCAAGGAACAGGTGTACAGCGGCGAGTCGTTCGACTTTTTCATGCGCAGGCTCGACGGGGCGCACGAGCAGGGCGCCGAAATGATCTACTGGGAGCGGCCGGCGGGGGGTAGGGTGTTCAACGCCGGGGCCATCCGGGCGGGCTGGGCGCTGTACACCGACCCCGCGTTCGGGACGCTGGTGCGGAACGTGCTGCACCATTTCGGCGTAAAAAAATAGTTGCGCCGCCCCAACAGCCTCCTAACCGGGCTACGTATTTTTACGTGGAAACGCCAAGAAACGCCTCTATCTCCGCGAAAAGGCCGTTTTCGTACCCGAATTGTGCCGCCCGGGCTGGCTTTTGCGGAATATATCCCTTACATTACCCGTATCACAGCTCTTTCCCGTGGTGAAAGAGCGCAAGGCGGGGCCGTCTGATGCGTACGGCCTTCATTTTGGGCCTTGCACCGGAGCGGCGGCTGCCGTTTGCTGCTCCCTTCCAGCTGACTGAATTAATTGAATCGCATGCTCAAGTGGGTAGTGGGGTCCGGGAGCGTCACTGCGCAAAGACATCGCCTTGTTACTCCTCGTGACCAATCCTCCCGGCTGATCCTGCTCACGCGGGAATGCGCTATTTCACAGTAAACATTGTAGTACGCTGACCGCAACGGGGGGGAGGGAGTGGGCACGTGGCGCTTTGCGGCAAGCAACCTTTTATGCCATCCGCCCATGAAACCATTTCTATTCCTCGGCCTTTTCAGCCTCTTCTTCGCTTCGGCCCACCTGGTCAAACAGGACGAGAACCGCCCCCGCGTGGTGATGGTCAGTCCCGATGGCAATGCCGTGGGGGTGAGCCCCTGCACGGCCGTCACCGCCTACGTGTCCGTGCCCACCAACGGCGGCATTGACAACCGCACCATTACCCCCGCCCACGTGAAGCTGTACCAGGTGAGCGGCACGGCGTCGCCGGTGGAAGTGGCGGCGAAGGTAAACGGCACGGGCGGCGGCGACGCCATCATTCTCACGCCCCAGAGCAGCCTGTTGCCCAACACCACCTACCGGCTCGTCATCACGGCTGGCGTGCGGTCGGCGGCGGGCCTGCCGTTCTTGCCCAAGGAATCCACCTTTACCACGGGCAGTTACCAGGCCGGCCCTACCCTGCCGGTGTCGTTCGAAAAAGTGCGCCTGGCGGGCACCGGGGGCGAACAGTACACCTCCCTGGCGATTGGCCCCGACCGCAAGCTGTACGCCCTGCGCTTCGACGGCACCCTCAAGCGGTTTCCCCTGCTGCCCGACGGCACGCTGGGCGCCCCGCAAAGCATTGCCACCCTGCGCAACAAGTACGGGCTGCGCATGGCCGTGGGCCCTCT
>CADCTQ010000409.1 GCA_902805615.1 uncultured Cytophagales bacterium | reverse complement strand
GCGCCGGCCACGCTCAACATCATTCCGCACCTGGAGTACAACATCGGCGCCTTTTTCCCCAAGCAGGGCATGTACGGCATCACGCGGAGTCTGGTGGCCCTGGCCGAATCACTCGGCGTCACTTTCCACTACAACCAGCCCGTGCGGGAGATCGTGGCGCAGGACGGCCGGACCACGGGCATCCGCCTCGACGCCGGGCAAGCGGCGGCGGCGGGTCTGCCCGAAACAATAGAAGCCGACCTGGTGGTGAGCAACATGGACGTGGTCAACACGTACCGGCGGCTGTTGCCCCGGCAGCGGCAACCCGACTTCCTGCTCAACCAGCCCAAATCTTCGTCGGCCCTCATCTTTTACTGGGGCATTCGCAAGCAATTCCCGGAGCTGGACCTGCACAATATCTTCTTCAGCGGCGACTACCGGGCGGAGTTCGACTGCCTGTTCAACCGCAAAACCCTCACCGGCGACCCGACCGTGTACCTCAACATCACCAGCAAGTACAAGCCCGGCGACGCCCCGGCGGGCGGTGAAAACTGGTTCGTGATGGTCAATGCGCCCAACAACTCCGGCCAGGACTGGGATGCCCTCATCGAAGCGGCCCGCCGGAACATTCTCGCCAAACTAAGCCGCCTGCTCGGCACCGACATTGCCCCGCTCGTCGCCTGCGAGGCCATCCTCGACCCGCGGACCATCGAAAGCCGCACCTCCTCGGCGCAGGGGGCGCTGTACGGCAACGCTTCCAACAACCGGTACGCGGCGTTTCTGCGGCATTCCAACAAATCGAACCGGCTGAAAGGACTCTACTTCGTGGGCGGCAGCGTGCACCCCGGCGGCGGCATCCCCCTCAGCCTGCTTTCGGCCAAAATTGCGGTAGGAATGGTCGAATAAAAGGAGACGGGAGAAAAGGAGACGGGAGAAAAGGAAACCGGAGACGGGAGGAGGATCGGGAAGGAAGCTTGGGCGATTTTCCAATACGGGTTGAGGGGGAAATGGAAAAAGGAGAAGGGAAATTTTCTTTGCGCCCTTTGCGCTCCTCCCTTGCGCCTTTGCGGAAAACGCTTTGCAGGAAATTCTTTGCGGGAAATGAAAAAGCGACAGGCTGCTGGTTTGCACCGGCAGCCTGTCTTTATGTTATTGGGTAGTTATGTTCTACATCGGGGCCCATTCACCGCCGTCGCCGGGGTCAGTGGGGGGAGGAGGAGGAGGGGGCGGAGGCGGAGTGCCGTTGCAGGACCCCACAAAGTCGCCGTGCGCCAGGTGGGCGTCGAGGGCGTTGATCGAAACCGTGATGCTGTGGGCATTGGCCGGGTTGCCGGGGGGAATGTGACAGATCGTGATCTTGTGGTTCCGGTGATTGTTGGCCGGAGCCGAACTGGTGAGGGGCAGCAGGGCTACGGAAGCCAGGGCCGCCAGACCCAATTTCGCTAGTAATCGCATAGCGGTGAATGTTTAGTGAAAGTGAAATAACACCCCTTAATGGAAGCCCCCCGCGCCAAGGTAAGCCGCAGCGTAAGGTATTCCCGAGGATTGCCCACCGGCCGGCCTCCCCACCCGTCTCACTGCTCCGTAAGCCCACACCCCGTTCCAAGGGCCGTGTACCTTTTTGGAAAAGGCCATATGGAGTACGTTGTAAAGAGAGTCAATAGGTATTGCGGCACCTTCTCCCCTCGCGGTCATTGGCGAAGCCAATCTTTTTAATGATCATCAGACAATGCGTGTCACTACGAAGATTGGCTTCGCCAATGACCGCGAGAGGAAGCTACCCTGAAAGAATAATGGACTCGGTGACAATGCATTGAGAAAAAACTAAGAAATTAGTTGACAAACTAAAACCTTAGTCATACCTTAGCGTACAACCCGTTACCAAGCACCCACTCCCCATGCAAGCACTGACCGAAGCCGAAGAAAAGATCATGCAAATCCTCTGGAAGATCAGGAAAGGATTCGTCAAAGACATTCTCGAGCAGTTGCCCGAGCCCAAGCCCGCCTACAACACCGTGTCCACGATTGTGCGCATCCTGGAGGCCAAAGGGTTCGTGGGGCACACGGCCTACGGCAAAACCCACGAGTACCACCCGCTGGTTGCCAAGCCCGACTACACCCGCTTCTACTTCCGCAACTTCCTGAAGGGTTACTTCGGCGGCTCGTTTGCCGGCCTGGTTTCCTTCTTCGCCCGGGAGGAGAACATGAGTCTGGACGAACTGGAAGACCTCTTGAAAGAACTCAAAAAAGACCAACCCGACGCCGGGTAACGTTCCCGCTTCTGCCCGCCGGCGTACCTCCCCTACCCTGTACATCCCTTTCAACCTCTAAAACCGCGTTGTTATGCTACGCCCCTCACCATCTGCCCAGCCCACCCGGTGGAAAACCGCTTTCGCCGCAATCATAGTTGCATCATTGCCCCTGTTACCCGCCTGCCGCAGCACCGAAGCGGTGGAACCCGAAAGCGCCGCCGCCCAAGACCTGACCGTCATCGGCAGCGTGTACCGCTCCCAGGACGAAAACCGGGGCGCCCTGGCCGGCACCCGCGTCGTCATCAAAGGCACCAACACCGGTACGATCACCGACCAGACCGGCACCTACCGCCTCGAACACGTGCCGCCGGGCAGTACGCTGGTCTTTTCGTCGGATGGGCTGGGGACCAGGGAGTTTACCGTGGGTCCGGCCGGCCAGGGCCGCAAAGGGGTGCTTGCCCTGGACGTGCAGCTTACGCCGGCGGAGGGTGCAGCGGCGGAAAAAACCGCCTCCGCCGGGCCGTCCACGCAGGGAGGCACCGTGTACGAAGTGGTGGAAGAAATGCCCGAATTTGCCGGTGGGTTCGAAAGCCTGGGCAAGTACCTGGGCGACAACATTGTGTACCCGAAGGATGCCCTGGCCAACAAAGTCACCGGCACGGTGTTCGTGAGCTTTATCGTGAATGCCGACGGGTCGGTATCCGGCGCGCAGGTGGTCAAAGGCATTGGTGGCGGGTGCAACGAAGAAGCCCTGCGGGTGGTGCAACACATGCCCAACTGGCAAGCCGGCAAGCAGAGCGGGCAGGCCGTGGCCGTACGCCTTTCACTGCCCATCCGGTTCGCCCATTAGCAATTCGTCTACACCCCCCTAAACCCGCTTCCCATGACCCTGCAAGTTCTCGGCTACCTGCTCCAGGCCAGCGCGTGCCTGGCCGTACTCTACCTGCTCTACCGCCTGCTGCTGCACCGCGAGACGTTCTTCGGCTTCAACCGCTGGTACCTGCTGGGCAGCGTGATCCTGGCCGCCGTGCTGCCGCTGGTCCAGTTCGCGGCCCCGGTGTCGCTGTACACCATGCCGGTCATCCAGCTCGATGCCATTGCCCCGTTGCGGGACCCGGGCAACGCCCGGCACGTGGACTGGCCGGGGCTGCTGGGGAAACTGTACGCAACCGGGGTAGTCCTGCTGGCGGGCCGGTTCCTGTACCGCCTCTACCAGCTGCGGAAGCTGGCCCGGCAACTGCCCGGCGAACCCCGCGAAGGGTACCGGTTGCTGTACACGGGAGGCCGCGTGCCCACGTTTTCCTTCCTCGGGTGGCTCTTCTGGAACGAGACCGAAGCCCTCTCCGAAACCGAAAAAAACCAGGTGCTGCGGCACGAAGAAGCCCACATCCGGCAGCGCCACTCGGTGGACGTGCTGGCGCTGGAAATCGCCGGCATCCTTTTGTGGTTCAACCCCTTCGTGTACCTGCTGGGCAAGGAGGCCCGGGCCGTGCACGAGTACCTGGCCGACCGCGAGGCGCTGCGGACGGGTGACCGCCACGCGTACCTCCGACTGGTGGCGGGCCAGGCGCTGCACGTC
Source organism: uncultured Cytophagales bacterium (assembly GCA_902805615.1). Lineage (GTDB taxonomy): Bacteria > Bacteroidota > Bacteroidia > Cytophagales > 172606-1 > CADCTQ01. Next base: position 6,833 of record CADCTQ010000409.1, on the reverse strand, counting down.
ATGCGCATTCCCCTCATCCAGCCCTTTCACGCCCCCGGCTTCCAAAGCCGCATCCGGATGATCCGGTCGGCGGGGATGCGGCGGCCGGCCGCCTGGAAAGCAACGGTGTGCCTGCTGGCGGTGGGGCTGCTCTCGGTGCTGTACGCCTGCGAGGCGCCCCCTCCTGCCCGGCCGGCCCCGCAGTATACCGGCCCGGTGTTTACGGTCGTAGAACACATGCCCGAATTTCCCGGCCGCATGGACGGATTGCGCGAGTACCTGTCGGACAACCTGGAGTACCCCGGCGAAGCCCGGAAAAAGAACCTGGGGGGCACCGTGTTCGTGGGCTTCGTGGTGCAGGCCGACGGAGCCGTTACCGACGTGACTGTGCTCAAAGGCGTAGGGGGCGGCCTCGACGAAGAGGCCCGCCGGGTGGTTGCCGCCATGCCGCCCTGGCAGCCGGGCCGGCAGAGCGGCCGGGCCGTAGCCGTGCGGTTCAGCCTGCCCATCCGCTTCGTACTGAATTAATACCGCACCTTTTCAATCCGCTGATGCGATCAGTCCCGTTTCCGGCCCCGCCGGCAGCGGGAACGGGATTCCTTTTGTCTCACCAAAACGCTTATACCCATGACCAACCCATTTTCTCCTTTCGGCATCATGCTCCGCCGGGGCGTTGCCGCCGCCCTCTGCACGATGCTGTGCGCCGGGCTGAATGCCTGTCGCACTTCCGAAACCATTACGCCCGACAGCAGCCTTGTGTTCGAACGGGTTGCCCAGATGCCCCAGCTCACCGACGCCTTCGGCAAGCAGCTCATGCAAACAGTCAGATATCCCCAATCCGCCCGCACCGACCGGGCGGAAGGAAAAGTGACCCTTGGTTTTACCGTCACCGGGACGGGCCGAATTACGGACGTGAAAGTAGTGAAGGGCGTCCGGGACGACCTTGACCAGGAAGCCGTGCGGGCCTTTGAGGCCGTAGAGCAAGCCTGGCAACCCGGCATGCATGGAGGCAAGCCCCAGGACGTCAGAACGACTGCTTCGCTCTTATTCTTCTTTTCCCCCGAAGGCAAGGCCACCGTGGCGCTGGCCGACCGCGAAAACGACCCGGACGCTAACTCTGGCCCGGACGCCGACGGAGTTTATACGGAGGTGGAGCAAATGCCCGACTTCGCAGGAGGCTTCCCCGCCCTGGTGAACTATCTCTCCGAAAACCTGAAGTACCCGGCCGAGGCCCGCCACAACAAGGTGACGGGTACGGTGTTCGTGGGATTCATCGTGCGGGCCGATGGCTCCGTTGAGGGCGCAAAAGTGCTGCGCGGCCCCGATGCCAGCTTGGGGGCTGAGGCGGTACGGGTGGTGCAGACGATGCCCAAGTGGGTGCCCGGCCAGGAAAAAGGCCAACCGGTGCCGGTAAAATACGTGCTGCCGATCAAGTTTGCCCTCGGTGATTGATGACCGTACGCCTGGGCCCACTACGGAGGCAGGAGTTGCTTTTCCCGGTAGCGGGAAGGTCTCCTGCCGCCGCGGCTGGCGTCCGTTGTTTTAATGCGATAATATGTGTAACCTAGGCGTCAGAGGCTTTCTCCCACTACCCCTGCCCTCTTCGCCTTATGAAACGATCCTTCAAACTGCTTTTCCTGACGGGAACCGTGGTTGCCGTGCTTGCCGGCTGCGGACCGAAGCAAAAAACCGACCAGGCCGCCGCGGCCACCGATACCACGACGGCCGGCAATACGGCTTTCGGCACACTGGCCGAAGCGTTCATTGCCGATTACCTGGCCTGGCGGCCCCAGACGGGCACGTACGTGGGGCTGCACGAATACGACGGCAAGGTGACCGACTACAGCCGCGCCTCGCTGGACGCCGAACTGGCCCGCCTCAAAGACTACCGGGGCCGGCTGGCGGGACTCGATACGGCTTCGCTCAACGGCCAGGACACCTACGACTACCGCCTCCTCCGCGCGGCGGTGGACCAGGAAATCTTCCGGTTCGAAGACCTGGGCACCTACACCACGCAGCCGATGACGTACGCCGGCGTGTTCGACGTGAACATTTACGCGCAGCGTGACTTTGCCCCCCTCCCCGACCGGATGCATTCCATCATTGCCATCCTGCAAAAGGCGCCGCAGGTGATGGCGGCCGCCCGGCAGAACCTGCGCGACACGCTGGCAAAGCCGCACGTGGAAACGGCCATCCAGATTGCGCGGGGGTCGGCCGACTTCCTGGGGAAAGACCTCGCCAAAGCCCTGAAGGGCGTGCAGGACGACTCCCTCCAGGCGGCCTTCCGGACGGCCAGCGCCGGGGCGGTGAAGGAACTGCGCGGCTACGCCGACTTCCTGGAAAAGGAAAAGCTGCCCAAGGCAGACGAAGGGTACGCCATCGGGGGCGAGAACTACCGGAAAATGCTCCTCTACAACGAAATGCTCACCACCACGCCGGAAGCCATCCTGGCAATGGGAATGAAGAAAATGAAGGAGGAACAGGCCCAGTTTGCCGCCGCCGCCCGCGTGATTGACCCCAGAAAGAGCCCGGCGCAGGTGTACGCCTCCATCCAGCGTGACCACCCGAAGGCGGCCAACCTGATTCCCGACACCCGCAAGAACCTCGAAAGCATCCGCCAGTACCTGGTTGACCACCAGATCATTACCATTCCGTCGGAAGTGCGGGTGCGGGTGGAGGAAACCCCGCCGTTCGCCCGGGCCACCAGCACGGCCTCGATGGACACGCCCGGCCCGTTCGAGAAAAAAGCCACGCAGGCCTTCTACTACGTGACGCCCGTAGAGCCCACCTGGTCGGCCAAGCAGCAGGAAGAATGGCTTTCGGTGTTCAACTACTACACCACCGACATCATTTCGATCCACGAGGCGTACCCGGGCCACTACGTGCAGTTCCTCAAGCTCAACGCCTCGCCGGCCAACCGGATTGGGAAACTGTTCGGCAGCTACGCGTTCATTGAGGGCTGGGCCCACTACACCGAGCAGATGATGCTCGAAGAAGGCTTCGGCAACGGCAAGGACTCGGTGACGCTGGCCAAGTACAAAATGGCGCAACTGGCCGAATCGCTGCTCCGCCTGTGCCGCCTGGCGGTCTCCATCCAGATGCACACGCAAGGCATGAAGCTGCCGGCGGCCACCAGGTTTTTCCAGGACAACTGTTACTACGAATACAAACCTGCCTACCAGGAGGCCATGCGCGGCACCTACGACCCGGGCTACCTGTCGTACACGCTGGGCAAACTGCAAATCCTGGACCTGCGGGAAGCCTACAAAAAGCAGGAGGGCAATAATTATTCCCTCAAAAAATTCCACGACACCCTGCTCAACCACGGGATGCCCCCCATCCAGCTCATCCGCGAAATCATGCTGAGGAAGGATAGGGTTTAAACCCTATCCCTCTCTCCGGTCTCCCTTTTAAAACGTGCGGTAGTCGCGTTTGACGAATTGGTTGGCGAGGTCGAGGTTGGTGATGCGCATGGCTTTGCCGTCCCACTGCAACTGCTTGCGGCCGGGGTACGAAAAGCCCTGGCCGTCGGCTTTGGGTTCGCGGTAGTTGTAGCTGCGCACGGCCAGGTTGCCCATCAGCACGGTTTCGGTGAGCGGACCGGCAATGCTGAAGGGCGAACTGGTGTAGGCGCCGTGGCCCTTCTTGCAGGCTTTTACCCACTGCTGCTGGTGACCGGCCGGTCCGCCCTCCACGAAGGGCAACCTGGCCGGGGGCAACGTCGTGGTTTGCATGGACGAGGTGGGCAGTAAGGTAGGTTGCTTGCCCCACATGCCGGCCAGCAGTTTCCCCTTGGTACCTTCGAAGATCATGCCGCCGTCGCGGTCGCCCATCGGCTCGTCGGGCTTCAGTTCGCCGGGACGTTTGGGCAACAGTCCCCCGTCGTACCACGTGAAATTGAGGGCGGGCATTTTCTCCCGGGCCGGGAATTTGAGGTGAATGATGGAGGAAGGCGGGCAACTGTCCTGCAGGCTGGCTTCCTTGAAAAAGTCGGCGTACACCGTGCTCACGCTGCATTCGACCGCCTCCGGGTAGCCCAGTTGGAGGGCCCGGAAGGGCACGTCCATGATGTGGCAGGCCATGTCGCCCAGGGCCCCGGTCCCGAAGTCCCACCAGCCCCGCCACCGGAACGGCATGTACGCTTCGTGGTAGGCCCGGACGGGAGCCACGCCCAGCCACAGGTCCCAGTTCACGCCTTCGGGCACGGCCGGTTTTTCGGGCGGCGTGGGCACGCCCTGCGGCCACACGGGCCGGTTCGTCCAGCAATGCACCGTGTGTACGTCTCCGATCAGCCCGCCCCCAATCCAGGTTTCGATGTTGCGCGTATCGTCGCCGCTGCTGCCCTGGTTGCCCATCTGGGTAACGACCTTGTAGCGTTTGGCGGCCTCGGTGAGTTGGCGGGCTTCGGCGATGCTGTGCGTCAGCGGCTTTTCCACGTACACGTGCTTGCCCAGTTGCATGGCCGCCAGGGCAATCGGGGCGTGCATGTGGTCGGGCGTACTCACGAGGACGGCGTCAATTTTTTTGGCCTCCTTCTCCAGCATTTGCCGGTAGTCGGTGTAATAACGGGCCTGGGGCCATTTTTCGCGGGCGGCCTTGGCCTGCCGGTCGTCCACGTCGCAAAGTACGGCAATGCGGTCGGAGCCGTTGTTCCACGACTGGGTCAGGTTGACCATGCCCTTGCCCCCGGCCCCGACGGCAGCAATGTTGAGTTGGTCGCTGGGGGCCACGAAGCCGGGTCCGCCCAGCACGTGGCGGGGCACGATCATGATGCCGGCGGCGGCCAGTGCCCCGCGTTGCAGGAAGGCCCGGCGGGCAGGGGTGGGAAGCGAAGCTTCCGGAAGCGTCGTATCGTCTGGATGCATGGGCTTGAGTAGGGGTAATTGCTTTCCAAAATACAAATAAACCTAGAATAAGCACAAGAACTTTCAACCTTTCGGGCAAAGAAGGGTTTCAGGCAAAGGCGCAAAGAAGCCCAAAGACCGCAAAGAAAAGATAAGACCGCAAAGGGGAGAATTGGAACCGCAGAGGGCACGGAGATGGATGGAGGGGCGCGCAGAAACACGCGTTCTCCTGGCGTTCTTTGCGCCGCAACCTGCTAATCCTATAAATCCTGATCCGTCTCCTCATCCTAATCTCGGTCATCCCTTAATCCTGTAAATCCTGATCCGTCTTCCCCTTTCACAACCCGGCATCGTCGGAAGCGCCGGCGGCCAGGCCGATCCAGTCCCATTCGTGGCGGCCCTTGGCGAGGCCCGACAGCAGCCGTCCGTGGAGGAGCTGCGCCAGGGGCATGGGCACGCGGCTGGTAGTGGCGGTTTGCAGCACCAGGCCCATGTCTTTGAGGGCCAGCGGCATTTTAAAGCCCACCGACTGGTCGTACACCCCGGCGGCGATCATTTTGCCGTAGTTCTGGTAAATGGGGCAGGCGAAGATCGTTTGGGAAAAGAGTTGCATGATGCTGTCACGGGAAACGCCGTTTTTCTCGGCCAGGGTGCAGGCTTCGGCCATGCTCTCCAGGGCGGCGCCGATCATGAAGTTGCCGGCCAGCTTGACCACGTTGGCCGCGCCGGGGTCGTCGCCGAAGTCAAAGAGGTTTTCCCCCACCGCCTGCGCCAGCAAGGGCCGCACCCGGGCCTTGGCTTCGGCCGGACCGGAGAGGCAGATGGTGCCCTTGCGGGCCGCGGCGGCTTCGGGACGGGCAAACACCGGGGCCGCGACGTAGTGTACCCCGTGCCGGGCGTGTTCCGCGGCAATGCGCCGGGCGGTGTCGGGCGAAATCGTGCTGACCGAAACGTGGATGCCGCCCGGTGCCAGCCGCCCGGCAAAAGCGGCGTTGTGCAGCGTGACGGTTTCCAGGGCCGCGTCGTCGGCGAGTACCGTGAACACGATGCCGCCGGGCTCGGCAACTTCGGCCGGGTCGGCTACGAGCAGGGCCCCCTCGTCGGTGAGGGGCCGGGCCTTTTCGGCGGTGCGGTTGTACAATTTGAGGACGTGGCCGGCGGCCAGGAGGTTGCGGGCAATGGGCAGGCCAAGGCGGCCCAACCCGATGAAACCAATGGTTTGGGGCATGGGAAAGGGTGGTTGAAGTGGATACTAAATATTTTTTTGCCGCCTTCTTCGGTAATTGATAAAAAATCTGATTACTATTAAATTTAAGCCCTTCCTGCTTACTTATGAAATTATCTTTTGCCGTATTTGCCACCGCCACCTGGCTGCTGCACGTAACCCTGGCCGCTGCGCAGCGGGAGGGCGCAGATGCCCAGCAGAACCTCAATGCCTTGGGCGGAGCCGGCAGCAACTTGGTCCGCACGTTCGATACCCGCTACGACGGCATCCGCGGAACGCCCTTTTTGCTGCCCTACTGGTGCAGCACCGAAGTCATTTTTAAGGATGGCCGACGCTTCTCAGAAGTACCGCTCAAGTACGACGTGTACCAGAACCAGATCGTCTTCAAAAGGCCCCAGGGCGATTCAGTAATCCTCAACGCGGCGCCGGTCAGCCATTTTACCATGCAGGACATCCTCACCGGCAAATCGTACTTGTTCAAAAGGTTCTCCCTGTCCCCGGCAGACCAGGCCCGGCTGAAGGACCGGTTCCTGCAAGTGATCCAGGAAGGCAGCACTTCGCTGGTGGTGAGCCGGAGCAAGGCCATTGTGAAGGCCGACTACAAAGGGGGGTACAATGCGGGCCGCCCCTACGATGAACTGGTTGACGACACCCAGTATTACCTGCTGCGGCCCGACGGGTCGCTGGCCGGCATCCGGCTGAACCGGAAATCCGTGCTGGAGGCGTTCACCAGGCACCAGGCGGAGATCAAGACCTACGCCCAGCAGGAAAACATTGATTTCAAG
>CADCTQ010000408.1 GCA_902805615.1 uncultured Cytophagales bacterium | reverse complement strand
CTAATCCTTGCGCGAATTCACTTGCTGCCCACATCTGTTTACCCTGTTTTTGCCAAATTATGTTTCTGCTTGCTTAAACACATCAACCCTTTTCTTCTGTTCCATTTTTCCCTACAAGATTAGCTCCGAGGAGGGGAGCCGCGATGCGACCCTTTCCGCGGGGCTACCATATGCAGCAGCACCGGTGAAGTGCCTTCTTTGCGGCCTTTGCGTGAAACCCTTTTTATCCCCAAACCTTTCCGGTCAGTGCCCTTGCATAACTGTATTTTCTGCTTTAGCTTTGAAACACAAAGTACTTTCAAATTCATGAATATGTATTTACTCCTTTTGACCGGCTTTCAATACCCCTTCACCGGGGCCGTGCCGGGTACGGCGGCCGGACTATTTTTTTTTTCCTAAAACTTTGAATGGCAAAGTACTTTAAGATCGAACGCAGCAAAATACAACCCACCCGTGGCATGCTAAACAACCCAGGCAAATGACCCTACAAATCACCAATCTCTCCAAAACCTATCCCAACGGGGTGCAGGCCCTCAAATCGGTGACCCTCACCATTCCCAATGGCATGTACGGCCTGCTCGGCCCCAACGGCGCCGGCAAATCCACGCTCATGCGCATCCTGGCGACGCTGCAGGAGCCCGACAGCGGCAGCGTCCGCCTGGGCGACACCGACGTGCTGAGCCAGAAGGATGCCGTGCGCCGGACGCTGGGCTACCTGCCGCAGGAGTTTGGCGTCTACCCGAAGGCGCGGGCCGAAGAACTGCTCGATTACTTCGCCGTCCTCAAGGGCATTGCCGACCGGCGGGCCCGCCGGGAGGTGGTGGAGGCGCTCCTGCGGCAGACCAACCTGTGGGAGGTACGCCAGCAGAAGCTGGGCGGTTTCTCGGGCGGCATGCGGCAGCGTTTCGGCGTGGCCGTGGCGCTGCTGGGCAACCCCCGGCTGCTGATCGTGGACGAACCGACGGCCGGCCTCGACCCGGCGGAGCGGGTGCGGTTCCTCAACCTGCTCAGTGAGTTGGGGGAGCACAGCGTGGTGATCCTGTCCACGCACATCGTGGAAGACGTATCGGAGCTGTGCACCCGCATGGCGATCATCAACCGGGGCCAAATCCTCCTGGAAGCCGAACCCCTGGCGGCGGTAGCGGCCTTGAAGGGCCGGATCTGGCGCAAGCTGATCGAGAAGCGTGCCTTGCCCCAACTGGAGCGGGAGCACCGGGTCATTTCGACCAAGCTCCTGGGCGGGCGCACGTTGGTCCACGTGTACAGCCCCGAAGGGCCCGGCGCCGGTTTTGAGCCGGTGGAGCCGGACCTGGAAGACGTGTACTTCAGCACGATGGCCGGTCACTACGGAGGCACCCGGCAGGAGGAGGGGGTGGCATGAAATTTTGGATGATTTTCCGCTTCGAGTTCGCCTACCAGGTGCGCCGGCCCTGGCCCTGGCTCTTCTTCGTCGTCCTGCTCGCCCTCGACTTCCTGATGACGCGGGACGGCTCGCTCTCCGGGGTGCTGTACGCCGACTTCCTGCTCAACGGGCCGTTCGCCGTCGCCAAAACCACGGTGTTCGGCAGCCTCGTCTGGCTGGTGATGGCCGCGGCCGTGGCCGGCGATGCGGCGGCGCGGGACGTGGCGACGGGCATGCATCCGCTCACCTACACCACCCCGGTAGGCAAGGGCGCGTACCTCGGCGGACGGTTCCTGGCCGCCCTCGCGCTCAACGCGCTGATCCTGCTTGCCGTGCCGGCGGGCATCCTGCTGGGCGTCTACCTGCCGGGCGTGCATCCCGACGTGATCGGCCCGTTCCGGCCGGCGGCCTTTCTCACCGCCTACGGCTACATCGCGCTGCCGAACGCTTTCGCCGCCACGGCGATCCAGTTCGCGCTGGCGGCGCGGAGCGGCCGGCCCATGGCCGCCAACTTCGGCAGTTTTCTCCTTGTCTTCATGGGCTTCTTCGTGGCCTCCTTCCTGCTTTTCAAACGGGGCCTGGGCACGCTGCTCGACCCGGTCGGCATCCGCTTCATCGTGGAAGACGTGGCGTATTTATGGACCACGGTCGAGAAGAGTACGCGCCTGCTGGCGCTGGCTGGCATGGTGCTCACCAAA
>CADCTQ010000407.1 GCA_902805615.1 uncultured Cytophagales bacterium | reverse complement strand
GTGTGCGCCACAGCGTCGGCCAGCTTGAGCCCCAGCAACCTGCCGGTGTATTCAAACGCTTCGCGGGCCAGCGGGTCGCCGGCCGCGGCGGCCTCGGCAATGCGTTGGGCCGTGAGGGCGTGGTAGCCGTAGTCCCGCAGGGCGCTGGGCGTCACGCGGCGGGCCATCAGTTCGAAGGCCGTGCGTTTGAGGCCGTTGGCCGACACGTACGTTTCCAGGCAGCCCTTGCGGCCGCAGGCGCAGTCGCGGCCGTCCATGTCCACGCAGATGTGGCCCAGTTCGCCGGCCAGCCCGTCGTAGCCGTACACCACCTGCCCGTTGCTCACGATGCCGCTGCCCAGGCCGGTGCCCAGGGTCACCAGGATGAAGTGCCGGTAGGGCTGGGCCGCCCCGAAGAGCATTTCGCCGAGGGCCGTGGCGTTGGCGTCGTTGTCGAGGGAAATGGGCAGGTCGAAGTGCCGGGCCAGGGCTTCGGTGAAGCCGACGACCCCGCCCCAGTTGAGGTTGGCTGCCTGCACGGTGCCGTAGCGGTGGTTGCCCGCCGGGGCGCCTACGCCAATGCCCGCCAGGTCAGCGCCGGCCTGGTCGCGTACCTGCGCAATCTCCCCGCGCAGTTGTTCCATGTAGGCGGGGAAGCCGGCGGCGGCGCGGGTGTCGAAGGTTTGCCGCCAGCGTACTTCGCCGGCCCGGGTGACGGCCCCCAGCGTGGTGGTGGTGCCTCCCAGGTCAATGCCGATAACTACCTGTTCCATGCGGGTGAAGTGGCGGGTTGAAATTGTACTTTGGGGCGCAATGGCCTTTCCGGTGCTCCAAACATATTCATAGTCTTTCTCAATTACAAACAATTTCTAGAAAAAGTGTGTGCGCACACGCAAAAATGTGTAACATCGCGTTGGCGGGCACACGGGCTGCGTTGTTCCTTTTCTTCTTCAGGGTGGCGGGTGAGATGGGAACGGCTTGGTTAATATGATATTTCCAAGAATGAATGATGGAAGGATTTCTCGCGGATGACGCAGGAAAGAAGGGGTTCTCGCTGACCTCAATGTTGAAGGAGAAAAAAGAGTTTCTCGCAGATTTGCGCGGATAAGGGCGCAGATGAACGCAGATCTTTTGATTGGAGGGGAGTTTGGCGGGTGGCATTGCAAGTGCGGAAGGATTCGATCCCGCAGATGGTGCCCGATGCGTATTTGCGCGAATGATCTTCAGGAGGGTCCGTAGCGTTGGATTGCGCGGATTTTGGGCGGGCCGGTTTTGCGCGCATGATCTTTAGTGGTTGTTGTGGCTTGGATCGCGCGGATTTCGCGGCGGGGATTTCCCGGTAACTTTGGTGCGGACGGAAGCATCGCCACCCGAACATCGGGCATCGAACATCGAATAAACACCAGTGAAACTGATAAAAAATGGTTCGGATCAAAGACATTGCCCTGAAGGCCAACGTATCGGTGGGGACCGTGGACCGGGTGCTGCACAACCGGGGCCGGGTGGCCGAGGACGTGCGGCAGCGGGTGCTGCAAATCGCCGAGGAGTTGCAGTACGAACCCAACCTCATTGCCCGCACGCTGGGCTCCAACCGCGCCTACCGGGTGGCGGCGCTGGTGCCCGACCCGGGGCGGGACCCCTACTGGCAGCAGCCCCGCATCGGCATGGAGAAGGCCGAAAAGGAACTGCGGCGGTACGGCGTGCGGGTGGAGCCCTTCGTGTTCAACCAGTACGAGGTCGGCTCTTTCCTCGAACAGGCCGCGGCGCTGGCCGAAAATCCGCCGGACGGCATCCTGGTGGCCCCGCTGTTCTACCGCGAATCGCTGCCGCTGTTCGAGGCGTGGCAGCGGCAGGCCATCCCGTTCGTGGCCTTCAACACGCAGATTCCCGAAAGCCAGCCCCTGAGCTACATCGGCCAGGACTCCTACGGGAGCGGTTTCCTGGCGGGCAAACTCCTGCACTACGGGCAGCCGGGCCCGGCTACGTTCCTGGTGGCCCACATTGCCGAAGACTTTACCAACTCGGCTCACCTCATCCGCAAGGAACAGGGGTTCCTGAGCTACTTCGAGCAGCATGACCCCACCGGGCAGTACACCGTCATCCACGCCGACCTGGCCGTAGACACCGTGCAACGGCAGCTCGATGCCCTGCTGTGGCAGCACCCGGGCATTGGCGGCATCTTCGTCACCACGTCGAAAGCCTACGTGCTGGCTCCCCTCCTGCCCCGCCGCATCCGGCTGGTGGGCTACGACCTGCTGCCCGAAAACCAACGCTACCTCCGCGACGGGGCCATTGACTTCCTCATCAACCAGAACCCGCAGGGCCAGGGCTACTGGGGCATCGTACGCCTGGCCGACCACCTCGTGTTCCGCCAGCCCGTCGCCCCCCTCTACCACCTCCCCCTCGACATCGTTACGAAGGAAAACTTGCAGTATTATCTCGTCTGAACCTTGATTGGCTTGATGGTCTGAACCTTGATTGGCTTGATGGAATGATGCACATGATGGGCTGCCCTTGATTGAAAAGATGAAAGAACGAACCTGACTTGACGCTTGTAATCCCGGTCGTCGTTCCATTAAGCCCGTCCTTTCATCAGGTCAATCAGGGTTCAGACCATCATGTTCATCTTTTCATCAAGTAAATCATGGTTCAGACCAACTACCCCAGTCCCGCCTCCGTGAGCCAACCCCGCAGTGTACGCAGGTCCCGGCGCATGGCGGCAATGACTCCTTCCGGTGGAATGCTCAGGGTCTTGGCCCCGTTTTCGGCGCCGCCCAGCGGGTACTCCAGGTGCAGCGAGAAAGGGCCGGGCAGCCCGTAGGTTTTCACGAGCCCCAGGTACTTCGCAAAGTCTACCATGCCGGCGCCCAGCGGTACGTTCTCCACGGCTGATTTGCCGCTTTTGTCGGTCCAGCGGAAGTCCTTGACGTCGAGGGTGCGGATGTAGGGGCGCAGCAGTTGCAGCCCGAGCGGCCACGAATTGGCGCCTTCCACGGTCGCGTGGCGGATGTCGTACTGGCAGCCGATCCACTGCGGGTCCAGGTCCTTGAGCACCAGCCACAAGTCCCACAAGGGAGCGCCCAGGTGCGTACCCGCGTGGTTCTGGTATTCCCCCCGGATGCCGTACTTTTTGCCCAGCGCCGCCAGCCCGGCCAGCTTCCGGCGAAACCCCTCCAGGTTGGCGGGTACGTCGAGGTCGGGCCGGTAGTCGAGCCAGCCGGTGCGGTAGCTGCGGATGCCCAGCCCGGCGGCCGTTTTGAGGACCGTTTCCGCGTGCGGCTGCGTGGCGTCGCTCAGCGCCGTGGTCAGCATGTACACCTCCAGGCCGGCCTCCCGCACGGCGGCTACGGCTTTGGGCAGGTCGGCCGCCACCCGTTCGGGCAGCACGTGGCCGTCGGGACGCACGGTGAGGTCTACCCCGTCGAAGCCCAGTTCGGCGGCCGTGGCGGCCAATTGCGGGTAGTCGAGCCAGTGCAGGTGCTTGGAAAAGATGCACACTTTGGCGGCCCCCTTCTCCCCGGCGGCTGCCCGGTCCGGTGCGCCGAACTGCACCCGGGACAGGGCCGGTGCCCCCGTGGCAGCCAACCCCGACGTAATGCCGGCCGTAGCGGCTACTGACTCGCGCAAAAACTTCCTCCTGGACTTTTTCATGGGTGATTGTACACTGATTGGTTATGATGATTATGATTAAGACTGATTGAAAAAGAATTTGGAGAAAAGATCATAACAGATCATAATCATCATAACAGATCAGTGTACAATCACCCCTTTTCCACGTAATCCAGGTCCTTGCGGAAGGTTTCTTCGAGGTAGCGCAGGGCCACCAGCGCCACCGTGATCGTAAGCAGGCCCACGGCCAACGCCCCGTGGATGACGCCCAGGTGGGTTTTTGCCCACAAGAACAGCGCCGTGAGCGGAATGACCGCCCCCCGCACGAAGTTGGGTACGGTAGTCGCCACGGTGGCCCGCAGGTTGGTGCCGAACAGTTCCGCGCCGATGGTCACGAACAGCGTCCAGTACCCGTTGGCAAAGCCCAGGCAGACGCACACGGCGTAGAAGGCGGTGACGTCGCGGACGGGAGCCAGCAGGTACACCCCCACGCACACTGTCGAGAGCAGGATGAACAGGAGAATGATCTTTTTGCGGCTCCTGAACCGCTGGCTGAGGAAGCCGCTGGCAATGTCGCCGGCCACCTGCCCGGCAAAAGACAGCATCACCGCCTTGCCCGCCTGCACCGGTTCGCTCAGCCCAAGGGCCTTGCCGAACTCGGGCGAAAACGTGATCAGGATGCCCACCACGAACCAGATCGGCAGCCCCACCAGGATGCACTGGCAGTACTTGGCGAGCCGGGCCCGGTTGCCGAGAATCATTCCGAAGTTGCCGCGCTGCACGCCCTGCTCCTTGACGTGCTTGAAGATGCCCGACTCGAACACCCGTACCCGCATGAGCAAAAGCAACAGGCCCAGCCCGCCGCCGATGAAGTACGAGATGCGCCATTCGAACAGGTCGGAGACGAAGTACGCCAGGATGGCCCCCATCACGCCCATCGTCGCCACCAGCGTAGTGCCGTAGCCCCGGATTTCCTTGGGCAGCACCTCGGCCACCAGCGTAATGCCGGCGCCCAGTTCCCCGGCCAGCCCGATGCCCGCGATGAACCGCAGCACGGCGTACTGCCCCAGCGTGGTCACGAAGCCGTTGCCGATGTTTGCCAGCGAGTAGATGAGAATGGAGCCGAACAGCACCGAGAGCCGCCCCCGTTTGTCGCCGAGCACGCCCCAGAAGAGGCCCCCCAGGAGCAGGCCCGCCATCTGCATGTCGAGCAGGAAGATGCCTTCCCGCAGGAGTTCGTCGCCGTCCAGGCCCAGCGACCGGAGGCTGGGCACCCGCACGATGCTGAACAGGAACAGGTCGTACATGTCCACCAGGTACCCCAGGGCGGCGACCAGCACGGGCACCGTCAGGAGTTTGGCGGATGCAGTGGATTGGGTGGTTGGAGGGTTGGTCATGGGGAATGGTACACTGATGGGTTATGATGATTATGATTACTTATGATAAAATCCAAATGCAACCGGGTATATAAGTGACTTACAAGGTGTATCTACTACCAATCATAACAGATCATAAGCATCATAACAGATCAGTGTACCATTACAATCTGGAGAGCGTAAGCCCGCCATCTACCAGGATGACCTGGCCGGTGGAGTACGGGAAGTCGCCGCGGGCCAGGGCGGCTACGGCTTTGCCCACGTCGTCGGGGTAGCCCCAGCGCGGCTGCACGGTGAGGCCGCCGTCAATGAGCCGGTCGTACTTTTCGGTGACGCCGGCCGTCATGTCGGTTTTGATGATGCCCGGCCGCACCTCGTACACGGGAATGCCGTACTCGCCGAGGCGGGCCGCAAACAGTTGCGTGGCCATGCTCACGCCGGCCTTGGCAATGCAGTACTCCCCGCGGTTGACCGAAGCCACCGTGGCCGAGATGGACGAAATGTTGATGATGCAACCCGTAAAGTCGTTTCGCTTGCGGCCTTGGTCAATCATCCAGTGGGCGACCTTCTGGGTGAGGAAGTACGGCCCCTGGAGGTTGGTGGAAAGCACGTATTCGAAGCTCTCCTCGGTGGCGTCGAGGATGTCGCGCCGTTCCTTGGGGGCCACGCCGGCGTTGTTGACCAGCACGTGCAGCCGCCCGAAGTGGTTGGTGATGGCCGCCAGCACGTTGATGCGGTCCTCGCGGGAGGCAATGTCGCCGCGGCAGTAGAGCACGTCGGCCCCGAGTTCCCGCAGTTGCCCGAGGGGTTCACCCACGGCTTCCGCCGGCCGTACGCCGTTGATGGCGAGGTCGAAGCCGTGGCGGGCCAGGTGCCGGGCGATGCCGAGGCCGATGCCGCGGCTGCCGCCGGTGATCAATGCTACTCTTTTCATGGTCTTATATTTTCTACATCCACCCAGCAGCGTTTAGCCCAGCTTTCGAGGCCCTTTTCGGCCAGTTGCACGCCCTTGGCGCCTTCGTAGAGCGTCCAGGGGAACGGCTCGTCCTTGACCACGTGGCGCAGGAAAAGCTCCCACTGGGCTTTGAAGGCATTGTCGAAGGGTTCCTGCTCGGGCACCTTGGCCCACCCTTCGTAAAAGGGAATGGGCTGCGGAATGTCGGGGTTCCAGACGGGCTTGGGCGTGTTGCCGTAGTGCTGGATGTAGCATTCCCGCAGGCCGGCCACGGCCGAACCCTTCGTGCCGTCCACTTGCAGCGTGAGCAGGTCGTCGCGGCGCACCCGCACGGTCCAGGAGGAGTTGAAATGGGCCACCACGCCGCCCTCCAGTTCGAAGGTGGCGTAGGCCGCGTCGTCGGCGGTGCAGCGGTAGGGCTTGCCGGCCTCGTCAATGCGTTCGGGAATGTGCGTGGCGCCGAGGCACGACACCGACTTCACCTTGCCGAACAGGTTGTCGAGCACGTACCGCCAGTGGCAGAGCATGTCCACGATGATGCCGCCGTCGTCTTCCTTGCGGTAGTTCCACGAGGGCCGCTGCGCCGGGATGGAGTGTCCTTCGAACACCCAGTAGCCGAACTCGCCGCGCACCGAGAGGATGCGGCCGAAAAAGTCGTTTTGGATGAGCCGTTTGAGCTTGAGCAGGCCCGGCAGCCAGAGCTTGTCCTGCACCACGCCGTTTTTGAGGCCCGCCTCCTGGCAGAGCCGGTAGAGTTCGAGGGCCGTTCCGGTGTCCACGGCCGTGGGCTTTTCGCAGTACACGTGCTTGCCGGCTTTTACGGCCTGTCGCACGCCCTCGGCCCGGCGGCCGGTGGTCTGGGCGTCGAAGTAGATGAGGTTGTGCGGGTCGGCCAGGGCTTCTTCCAGTTGCGTGGTCATCCTGGTCACGCCCGAAAGTTTGCCGAGCGTTGAGAGCTTGTTCATGTCGCGGCCCACCAGGATGGGGTCGGGCATGATGGTTTCGCCGGCGCCGACCTTTACGCCCCCTTGCTTGATGATTTCCACGATGGAGCGCATCAGGTGCTGGTTGGTGCCCATCCGGCCCGTTACGCCGTTCATGATAATGCCGATCTTGTGTTCTTTCATGGAGAGATTTACAATGTTTTTTAAGAATGTTGGTAATACGCGCCGACGATCTTTTCCAGGAAGGCCGCCTGGTCGCCGGCCCAGTACCGGTTGGAGAAAATCTCCACTTCGTGGAAGCCCGCGAAGCCCGCCTGTTCCACCCAGCCCCGGATCTGGCGCAGGGCAATGCAGCCCTCCCCCATCAGGCCCCGGTCGTTGAGCAGGTCGGTGGTGGGCGTTTTCCAGTCGCAGATGTGAAAAGCCAGCAGGTTGCCGTTCCGGCCGCAGCGGTCAATTTCGGTTTCCAGGGACGGGTCCCACCAGAGGTGGTACACGTCCACGGCCACGCCCACCCACGGCGAAGCCAGGTCTTCCGCCAGGTCGTTGGCCTGGGCCAGCGTGTTCACGGCCGAACGGCTGTCGGCGTACATCGGGTGCAGGGGCTCAATGGCAAGCTTTACCCCGGCCGCCTCGGCGTGGGGCAGCACCGCCGCAATGCCGTCCCGGATTTGCTTCCGCGACTCGGCCAGGGGCTGTCCGGGCACGGCACCGCAGACCAGCACCACGTGCGGCGCCCCCAATGCGGCGGCTTCGTCTACGGCGCGGCGGTTGTCGTCGAGGGCCAGTTGCCGGCCGGCCGCCTCCGCGTGCGGGAAAAAGCCGCCCCGGCAGAGCGAAACGACCCGGAGGTTCAGTTCGCGCAACAGCCGGCCCGTGGCCCGGATGTCGCGGCCGGCCAGGGCGTCGCGCCACACGGTGATGCCGCCGATGCCGGCCGCTGAAAACCGCCGCGCGGCTTCTTCCACCGGCCAGGGCTTGGTGGTGATGGTGTGTACGCAGAGCCGCGAGAGGTCGGTGAGGGCTGCGGCGCTCATTGGACGGCCCGGAAAAAGGTGTAATACGGTTCGTTGGCGGCCAGGCGCCCCACGTACAGGGCCGCCTCCCGGGCGTGGTAGTCGCCCCACATGCTCGACTCGCCGTTGGGAATCTTGCTCCCGGCGGGCACGTAGTCCCAGCCGTTGGGCCGGTGGTAGATCGAATGCAGGATCAGCCCCTCGTGGTCGGGACGGGTGCTCAGGTAGGGTTCGTCGAGCAACGTATGGAGTACGGTCAGCCCGGCCTGGGTGTAGCGGGTGCCGGCCTTGGCGTCGCCCTTTTCGGCCAGGTAGTGGCCCAGCCGGAGCAGCCCCTGCGCCCCGATGGCCGCGGCCGAGCTGTCCACCGGTTCGAAGGCGTTGTACGGGTCGGCGGGGCGGCCCAGGTAGTCGCCGAGGCGGTGCAGATTGGGGGCGCCGGTGTCCCAGTACGGAATGCCGTCGGTGGGCGTGTGTTCGATGTAGAAGTCGCAGGTGGCCCGGGCGGCTTCCAGCAGCCAGGCTTCCACCGTAGCCCGGCCGCCGAAAGGTTCCAGTTGGGCGTCGTCCACCACGGCGAGGCATTCGAGTTCTTCGGGAAAACCGCACATGGCCCAGGCCAGGCCGCGGGTCCAGGTGGTGAAGCCCGAGTAGCCCTGCTGCGAATTGGGAGCGCGGAAGTTGCCGTCTTTGGTGTTGAACAGGCTTTCGTGGGCGGTGCGGCCCCGCAGGTCGTAGCCGTCGCGGCCCTCGCCGTAGTACACCGAGTAGTCGGCGGTGGCCTTCATGTGCAGCAATGCCCGTTCCAGCAGGTCTACCTTCACGTCGTTTTCGGCCTGGAACACGTGGCCCAGCAGGTGGCTCACCAGCAGCGACCGGCACGAACGGATGGTGTCCACGAAGAGCGAATGGGGGCCGTTGAAGGAGTGGATGAAGCCGCCGTGCCGGGTGGGCGTCCAGCGGCTCGCCTGCACGGCCCCGGAGATTTTGAGGGCCAGTTCGTAAAAGTGCCTTTCCCATTCGTTGTAGCCCGTTTTTCCTTCCTTCATCAGGCGCAGCAGGTTGCCGTAGGTGCTCACGTTGTTGAAGCCGTGGTCGTGCACGCCGACGTGGCTGATGTGGGGCGCCATCACTTCCAGCGTCTTCCGGCGGCCGTAGTCGAGGAATTCGGTCCCGCCGGTGGCGTCGAACTGCAGGAGGGCCGCGCCGAACTGGAAGCCCTGCGTCCACTCGGTCCAGCCGCGGGTGGTGTAGCGGCCGGCTTCGGTGAACACGGGAGAGCCCTTGGCGGCGTCGTAGTGCCGGTCAATGCGGAAGATTTTCTCGCCGGACAGTCCCCAGAAGCGTTCCAGCTTGCCCGACAGGTCGGTGGGCTTCAGGTTGTAGTTGATTTGAATCAATGGAGTTGAGGGGTTTGAGCGTTTGGGGGTTTGAGCGTTTTGGAGTTAGGCGACAGGTTTTGAAAGGCTGTGCACGGGGTATCGCTTTGGGATGACACGGAAGGCGGCTTTTCTCCTTATCCGTCCACCCATATTTCAGTTGGTTCTAGAGCAGCCTCTCTATTTTGACGGCAGCATCTTCGCTCGGACGACTGCTGTTGTTCTCCACTACTTTGCCATGCTGGTCAATGAGCACGTAATGCGGGTAACTTTTTACGTTATACTTTTCAACGAGGCTTTTTTCCCAGTTCGGGTTTGCAAACAAATTGATCGTCTTCAGGCCGTACCGGCGGCTCATCTTCGCCCAGTTTTCGGGGCTGCTCCGGACGCAGACGCTGACGATCTTCACCGGCTTGCCCTTGAATTTCTCCACCAGGGCATTCTCGTGCGGAATCTCCTTCACGCAGGGGGCGCATCCCACGAACCAGAAACCCAGGTACACCACGTTGCCTTCGTAGTTTTTCAGCGAAACCAGGGAATCGGCCGGGTCTTTCAGGTAGAAGGTGGGAGCCGGCGCACCCGCTTTCAAAGTATATGCCTGCTCGTAATACGCCTTGATCCTGTTGATCAAAGCTTTGTCGGAGATTTGATTGTAATACTTGTTAAGTGATTCTTCTCCGTCAGCAGGGTCACGAGACCAGAAGTCGTTGATGTGACAGATCAGGTACATATCCTTTGCTTTGCCGGTCAGGTGTTGCTGCGCCAGTTGGGGTGAAAGCACCATGTCCGCTTTGTCTTTGCCGTGCTGCTGCGCGAGCAGAATGGAGAAGTACTCCATCAGAAACATTTGATAGGTAAACAGATGGCTGGCCTTCGGGTTGTTGACGAGTTGCGGGGTGATGAATTTGTAGTATTCGGCCGGTGTTTCTTCCTGTTTATTCATCCCCATATAATCCCGGTACTTCACCGTATTCACCCTAAGCCAGGCATCCGCGTAGCGTATTTCATTCCGTTCGGCTTCCGCAAACCACGAAGGCAAGCGGTGGTTCGAGCAGTATTTTTCGAAAAAGGCCGTTTCCAGGGCCAGCAGTGCGTCCATCTGCTGCCCGTAGCTTTTCAGATTGGGCGAAGCATTGGCCGCTCCCCCCCGTTGTGACGGCAAGCCGCCCAACTGCTTGTCCCGGGCGGCGTAATACTGACTGGCAAAGGCGTACTTGCCCTTCCATTCTTTTACGCGCCAGCCTCCACTCCCGCTTAAATCCGCAATGATGAACAGCGTATCAGCAGGGGCCAGGTACACTTCGGCTTGGTAATTACTGATGCTGAGCACGCCTTTCTGAAAACTTCTCACGTCATACACAATGTCCTTGTAACCGCTCCCCTTTGAAATGGTATCGCTGACCCGAAACCCGGTTCCGCTGAC
>CADCTQ010000406.1 GCA_902805615.1 uncultured Cytophagales bacterium | reverse complement strand
GCACCCTCTGGTCCCGCGAGGAGGCCCGGCGCGTACTCACCGGCCTGCTGCCCTTCGTAAACGTACTCTTTGCCAACGCCGGGGCCGCCGCCGACGTGTTCGACATCCAGACCGGCAACCCCGACACCTGGGACGGCCACCTGCAAGCCGCCCGCGAAGCCGCCGTTGCCCTGGCCAGACTGGCCCCCTTCGACCTGCTGGCCCTGACCGTCCGCGACCACCCTTCGGCCTCGCAAAACGACTACGCCGGGCTCCTCTACGACGGTTCGCAGTTCTACGGGAGCCGCCCGTACCGCTTCGAAGTGGTCGAGCGGCTGGGCGGCGGCGACGCCTTTACGGCCGGCGTGCTGCACGGCCTCTGCCAGGGCTGGGCGCATTCCCAAACGGTAGAATTCGCCACGGCCGCCTCCGCCCTCAAGCACACCATTCCCGGCGACCTCAACCTGCTCACCGAAGCCGAAATCCGCGAAGTCGCCGCCGGCAACGTCACGGGGAAAGTGAAGCGGTAGCGACGCGATGCGTCGCGTCTCAGTCAGTCGTAAGTTGCCAGTCGTAAGTGGGCCGGTAACGCTTAAACTCCTTCATTCTCAAACTCCCCAACTCCCTTGACCCGAATCGCAATACTCAACCAGGTCCTCCGGGAAGGCATCGTAGCCATCCTGCGGTTGGACGACGAAAAGCAGGTAATGCCGCTGGTGGAAGCCCTGGCGGCGGGGGGCGTCCACGCCATCGAAATCACGATGGGGACGCCCGGCGTGCTGCGCCACATTGAGCACATTGCCACGGGTCGCCCCGACGTACTCATCGGCGTGGGGTCGGTGCTCGATGCCGAAACGGCGCGGATGGCCCTGTACGCGGGGGCGAAATTCATCGTCACGCCGGTGACCAAACGGGAAATCACCGAGACCGCGCACCGGTACGACGTCCCCGTGTTTTCCGGCGCTTTTACCCCGGGCGAAATCCTGACGGCGTTTGAGCAGGGCGCCGATGTGGTCAAGGTGTTCCCGGCGGAGGTGCTGGGCATTCCGTACCTGAAGGCCGTGCTGGCCCCCATGCCCCAGTTGCGGCTCATGCCCACGGGCGGCGTTACGGCCGGCAATGCCGCCGACTGGCTGCGGGCCGGGGCCTGCGCCCTGGGTGTGGGCAGTGCCCTGGTGGACAAAAAGGCGCTGGCCGCCGGTGATTTTGCCGCCATCCGGGCCAAAGCGGAAGCCTTCGTGGGCAGCGTGGCGCAGTATCAGAGGGAGGATAGGGGGTGAGCAGGATGGGGTTTGGGAAGGATAGGGGTTGGGGGATAGGGTTGCAGGAAGGATAGGGTTTAAACCCTATCCTATGGATATTGCTGCCGGTTTTTCCTTACAGTGCAGCTTTCCAATTAGCCTCACCCAGGCCAGCCAGGTGTATGAACTTAGAGGGATAGGGTTTAAACCATATCCTATGGATATTGCTGCCGCTTTGACCATTCTGTACCGCTTCTCATTATTCCCGTACCGAATCAGCCAGGTACTACTATCCGTAGGATAGGGTTTAAACCCTATCCTTCCTGCAACCCTATCCTTATCCAACCCCTATCCCTCCCAAACCCTACCCTATTCTTTTCAAACCCAGCCCGAAACGAAGTTTTAAAAAAGACCATTTTCACCAATCCGGCCCGGAAAATGCCTTTTTCGGAAAATTTTCCCGTTGTGTTTTTCTCTCTGAAGGGAGAAGCAGCCGGGTGATTTAGTCGCATTCCGGCCGTTTTTTGCCGCACTTTTCCCGTTTTCCCACGTAGGCCTGCAAACATTTTTGAAACCGCCCGGTTGCGCCCCGCGTACCTGCCCGTCCCGGCCAAAACCCCTCCTGATCCGCCGGGAAGCCGCAGGGGTTGCCCGGCCCGGTGCCCCGTTGCGCGCATCCCGCCGGCGGCTTCAGGGCCGGGCAACGGAAAAACGGTGCAAAAACCGCCCGCATGGTACACCGGTGAATGTACGCCCGAAACGTGCGGCAGAAAAGTAACCGCGAAAAATCCCCTTTTTCGTGGCCATGCAAGGATTGGGGACAGATTGCATTTTTGTTCCCGGGGCCGCCCCGCGATTTTTGCACCTTCAACGGCCACAGGCAGCCGCCCCGCATTCCAGCATGCACCCGGCCCCGAAACGCATTTTCTCCTATCCAAACAACTCTATTGTTATGTCCGAAGTAAAGACCAAGAAGACGATTGACCTGTTCGAAACCAAGCGGTTGAAAAAAGCAATTGAAGAAAAGCCCCTCGACTTCAAGTCCATCATCGAGAACACCGACCTGTGCATCTGCATCACCGACGCCAAGGGTTACTTCGTGGCCGTCAACGACAACTACTGCCGCGTGTACGGTTACAGCCGCTACGAACTGGTGGGCAAGCACTTCTCCATCGTGGTGCCCGGCGCCAACGTGGAAGAACTCAAGAAACTGCACGACAAATTCATCCAGGACAAGTACGAAATCCTCCGCAACTGGGAAGTGGTCAACAAAGCCGGCCAGCGCATCAAAATCCAGGTGGATGCCGGCTACACCGAAAAGATTGACGGCAAGCCGCACAAGATCACGTTCGTAATGCCCGAGTAACAGGTATTGCGTATTGGGGATTAGGGTATTGGGTACCGCGTACTTGAACTTTCACGGGAGTGGAAGGCAACGCGTACCCAATACCCTCATTTCCTGATACCCCAATCCCTTAGCACCCCAATCCCCTAATCCCCACCCCCCATCCATCCGCCGCGCCTGCCTTCCAAATAATTAAGGACGGGCATCCCTTGCGGCGGCGGCGGCTCCTGCGTAATTTGAAAAGTCCGGCCAAAGTACTGCAAAACGGGGGAAGCACCGCGTGGCTTTCCTGCGTACTTTGCCCGCCGATGCCTTAACCGATTCCCCATTCTTAAACGAAGGAGCCAACCTTGAACCGCAGAGATTTTATCCAGCTGACCGGCCTGGGTGCGGGTGCATTCCTGTTTCCCAACATCCCCGTCATGGGCCGCCCGGTGGCCCCCGAAGCCCTGATGGACCGCACCTTTGATGCAGTCGTCAACAAACGCCTCGCCGACGCGGCCCTCAATGCCGCCAAGTCGAAGGGCGCCTCGTACGCCGACATCCGCATTGGCCGCTACCTCAACCAGTTCGTCATCACCCGCGAAGACAAAGTGCAGAACATCGTCAACACTGAGTCGTACGGCGTGGGCGTACGCGTGATTGCCGACGGCTGCTGGGGCTTTGCCGCCGTGGTGGACGCCAAAGACGAGGCCGCCACCGCCAAGGCCGCCGAACAGGCCGTCGCCATTGCCAAAGCCAACGCCAAACTGCTCCAGGAACCCGTGCGGCTGGCCCCGCAGAAGGGCTACGGCGAAGTGAGCTGGAAGGCGCCCATCCAAAAGAACGCCTTCCAAGTGCCCATCAAGGACAAGGTGGACCTGCTGCTCTCGGTGAACGCCGAAGCCATGAAGAACGGCGCCAACTACGTCAACTCGTTCCTCTTCCTGGTGAACGAACAGAAGTACTTCGCCTCCACCGACGGCTCCTACATTGACCAGGACGTGCACCGCATCTGGCCCGTGTTCCAGATCACGGCCATTGACGCCAAATCGGGCAAGTTCGAAACCCGGCAGTCGCTCTCCTCGCCGATGGGCCTGGGCTACGAATATTTGCAGGCCAACCCCAAAGACAAGGTGACCGGCGTGACCACCCGCTACAACAAGGGCTACGACATGGTGGAAGACGCCATTGCCGGCGCCAGGCAGGCCAAGGAAAAGCTCACCTGCAAGTCGGTGGATGCCGGCAAGTACGACCTGGTGCTCGACCCGTCGCACCTGTGGCTCACCATCCACGAGTCGGTAGGCCACCCGCTGGAGCTGGACCGCGTGCTGGGCTACGAAGCCAACTTCGCCGGCACCTCGTTTGCCACCCTCGACAAGTGGCAGGCCAAGAACTTCAAGTACGGCAGCCCGCAGGTGACGCTGTTTGCCGACAAATTGCAGGAAGGCTCCCTGGGCGCCGTGGGCTGGGACGATGAAGGGGTGAAAACCAAACGCTGGGACCTGGTGAAGGACGGCACGCTGGTCAACTACCAGGCCATCCGCGACCAGGCCCACATCATTGGCGAACCCGAGTCGCACGGCTGCTGCTACGCCGACAGCTGGAGCAACGTGCAGTTCCAGCGGATGCCCAACGTGTCGCTGGCCGCCGGCAAAGCGCCCCTGTCGGTCAACGACATGATCAAAGACGTGAAAAAAGGCATCTACATCATCGGTGACGGCTCGTTTTCCATTGACCAGCAGCGGTATAACTTCCAGTTCGGGGGACAGGTGTTCTACGAGATCAAAGACGGGCAGATTGCCGGGATGCTCAAAGACGTGGCCTACCAGTCCAACACCCAGGAGTTCTGGAACTCGTGCGTGAAGGTGTGCGACGAGAAGGACTACCGCCTCGGCGGCTCGTTCTTCGACGGCAAGGGCCAGCCTTCCCAGTCCAGCGCCGTCTCCCACGGCAGTGCCACCACCCGCTTCAACGGCGTAAACGTGATCAACACCGCCCGGAAAATTTAAAACAACGATGTTCGATGTTCGATGCCCGATGTTCGCACTCCGAGCATCGAACATCGGGCATCGAACATCGCCATAACCCCAACGAACAACCCCATGTCAGTCATACTATCCGAATCCGAAGCAAAAACGTTGCTGGAGAAGGTGCTGCGCTTTTCGAAGGCCGATGAATGCGAAGCCAACCTCAGCGGGGAGGAGCGGGGCAACATCCGCTACGCCCGCAACGCCGTGTCCACCAGCGGCGCCCTCATCAACAAAAACCTGGTCGTGCAGTCTTCCTTCGGGAAAAAGTCCGGCGTAGCCACCATTGACGAATTCGACGACGCTTCCCTCGAAAAGGTGGTGCGCCGCTCCGAGGAACTGGCCCGGCTGGCCCCCGAAAACCCCGAACACGTAGGCGTGCTCGGACCGCAGCAGTACGTGAAGGCCAACGGGTTCTTCGCGTCCACGGCGGGCGTCACGCCGGCCACGCGGGCCGATGCCGTGGGCAAAAGCCTGCAACTGTCGCGCGAGCAGAAGCTGACCGCGGCCGGCTTCCTCGACGACCGCCGGGGCTACGCGGCCATGATGAACTCGAAGGGCCTCTTTGCCTACTACCCCAGCACCAACGTCAACTTCTCCCTCACCGTGCGCACCGAAGACGGCACCGGCTCGGGGTACGTGGCCAAGGGCTACAGCGACTTCAACAAGCTCGACACGGTGGCGGCCACCAAGGTAGCCATCGGGAAGGCGGCCGGCTCGGTGGGCGCCAAGGCCATCGAGCCCGGCAAGTACACCGTGATCCTGGAGCCGACGGCCGCCGCGGTGCTGCTCGAAAACATCTTCTTCAACATGGACGCCCGCAGCGCCGACGAAGGCCGCTCCTTCCTGAGCAAGCCCGGGGGCAAAACCCGGCTGAACGAAAAGCTGGTGGACGAACGGGTGACTTTCTACTCCGATCCCACGCACCCCGAACTGCCCGCTTCCCCGTGGTCGGGCGACGGCCGGGCGCAGGAAAAGATTGACTGGTTCGACAAGGGCGTGGTCAAAAACATGTCCTACTCGCGGTACTGGGCGCAGAAAAAGGGCGTCAAAGCCATTCCGCAGCCCAACAACATGATTATGGCGGGCGGCACGGCTTCCGTCGAAGACATGATCAAGGGCACCGAACGCGGCATCCTGGTGACCAAACTGTGGTACATCCGCTCGGTGGACCCGCAGACGCTGCTGCTCACGGGCCTCACCCGCGACGGCACGTTTTTCATCGAAAACGGCAAAATCAAGCACCCGGTCAAAAACTTCCGCTTCAACGAAAGCCCGGTCATCATGCTCAACAACCTGGAGGCGCTGGGCAAGCCCGAACGGGTCCTGAGCACCGAATCGGACATCAACTACCTGGTGCCGCCCATGAAAATCCGCGACTTTACGTTCACCAGCCTGTCGGACGCCGTGTAGGGCCGGCGGTGGAACGGTACGTGCCTTTTTTACAGCAACGAAACGGGAGGCACCGGCGGCCTCCCGTATTTTTTTGCCCGCCGCGCGGAGAATTTGCGCGGCGTCATATAAATTTGCCGGGCTGCACCGTTAATTGGAGAACATCCGGGGTTCCCGCCCCGCATTCCGGCCGCGGGATGCACTGCGTGACGAAAAGCGGCTACCTGCTCATTTCCCGTACAGTCAAAGCTGATCCTGCAAAGACGGACCGGGGCAGCTGCCGGCTGTACTGCCCGCTGCTTGTCTGCCAACGAACCGGTGCTGCTTTACCAATCTGTTCACTACCTTAAAAAGATGCCTAAACCATGAAAAAAGTCCTCCTGACGCTGATTGCCGCCGCCCTCCTTTGCTCCTGCAAAAAGAAGGAAGAAGTCAAACCGGAAGAACCGCCGGCTTCCACCGAACTGAACGCCTACTTCAAGATGGACGGCGACCTGACCGATTCGACCGGTACGCTCACGGGTGCCGCAACCGACGTAACGTTCAGTCCCAAAACGGCCGCCTTCAACGGGACCAGTTCCTACGGGTTGATTCCGGCCACTGGCACCATCACCATCCCCGACCAGTTTTCCTTCTCTTTTTTCTTCAAAGCCAATTATACGAATAGCCTGCTGAAACCCCGCCTGTTGCAGCTCACTGACGAACGGGGCAACGGCGTTGACGTGTACATTGACAACAGCCGCGTGCTCATCACCAACTGGGACGAGACGCAGCGGCGAAACATCGCCGAGTTGATCACGCCCGAATCGCCCGACATGGCCCTGTGGCACAAGGTAGTGGCGACCATGAACTTTGCCACCAACGAAATGAACCTGTACGTGGACGACAAGCCGGCGAAAGCGGTGCGGACCGGCGCCCTCCTCAAGCCGGGCAAGACCCGGATCATCCTGGGGCGGCACGAGCACATGGGCATGCAGCCGATGGACTATTACAACGGCGAACTCGACAACCTGCGGTTCTACGGGTCGGTGATTACGCCGGCGCAGTTCCCCCGGATTGTCCGCTAAGCAAGAGGAGCCAATGCACAAGGTCTGACCGTACATTACACCTCCTTACCTTTCCTTCTACCCGTTGCCCGGCCCGCAGGCCGGGCATTTTTTTTACGGCGGGAGTGCCCGTTTGCGCAGCGAAATATCCACTTCCGGCTTTGCCTTCTTGATTATTAGTCAGATATGCCTTGCCATATCTTTTACGGTCGGGGGAAAGTATTGCGAAAAAAAAGCGGTTACCATTTCCCCGCGAGGGAAATCAATAGCGAAAACAAAGAAAAGGTACACGCGGCAGATTCTGCTGAAGCTGATGCCAAAACTTGTTTTTAAAGCAACCGATCGGCTTTACCCAGTTTATTCTCCAACCCAAAAAGATGTCAAAAAAATGAAAAAAGTATTTCTCACTTTAGTGGCTGCAACGATTATTTTCTCGTGCAAAAAGAAGGATGAAGTCGTACCGGAAGACCCCAAATCCAAAGCCATTGCGGGCTACTTCAATATGGACGGCAGCGCCAGTGATTCGACCGGCAAGCTGGGCATTGTCACCAACGACGTGACCTTCAGCGCCAAGACGGCGATCTTCAACGGCACGAGTTCCTTCATGCGGATTCCCGCCGAAGGTACGTTTGCCGTGCCCGACCAACTTTCGTTCTCGCTGTTCTTCAAGGCCGTATACAACGACGCGACCAAGCAGCCCCGCCTGCTCCAGATGAACGACGAGAAGGGCAACGCCGTCGAAATCTACATCCAGAACAGCCGCCTGCATTTTTCCAACTGGAACCAGTCGCTGGACAAGGAAGTATCAAAAATCATGACGCCTACTTCACCGGACCTCAAGAAATGGCACAAGGTAGTCGCCACGATTGACTTCGAACGCAACGAAATGAGCCTGTACCTCAACGACCAACTGGTGAAAACGGTGACGAACGTAACCCTCACCCGGCCCGAGAACGCTACCCTCATCCTGGGCTATCACCAGCACCCCGGCGATCAGCCCAAAGACTTCTACCAGGGTGAAATGGACAACTTCAAAATCCACCCGGGCATCATTGAGCAGTCGGTTCTCTCCACCATCGTGCGATAATTAATTACGAATTACGAACATTGATGATTCTCCGGAAGCAGGTTGGCGGAGGATATAATCTCTACACTTGGAATACTGACCTTAATAAAAAAAGCCCTCGTAAAGGAGGGTTTTTTTGTTTTTTTTATGCTGCGTTAAAATCTGCTCCTGTAATCAACTCCACCCGGAGCACCACCAAACGCCGTAACCTCATTCGAACATTCTAGAGGAATTAGGTAGGTTAGGTATTACGGCACATCCTCCCCTCGCTGTCATTCCCGGAGGGAATCTTTTTGGTGAAAAGCAGTAAATGACGACGTGCTGGCGCGAAGCTGTGCTTCGTGCCGACTATTGCTTCCGCCTCTGGCGGAACCAAAGTCAAAGAGTAGTGCGCTCAAAGTTATCTCACTGGCACATGAAAGCAGCAATGGATGGAAAACCGCAGGGTTAACAGTCACCATACGAATGCCTGTACACGAATGCCGCAAGGAACCAACCTTCGTTCCGCCAGAGGCGGAAGAATAGTCGGCACAAAGCAGAGCTTCGCGCCAGCACGCTACCCTTCGCCTCACCAACGCTAAGCACATGCTCGGCAATGACAGCTAAAGGGAGCTAACTCGAAATAACCATTTATTTTGTTTACAATGTAATGCGTAGTAATGCGCAATTACTTCTGCGTGGTGTCCTGGGGCTGGGCGGAAGGCTTGGGCTTGAGGAACCGGTCGCGGAGCTTGTTCTTTTCGGACTCCAGCTTTTTGCGGGCCTCATCTTTGGCGCGGGTTTCGGCCTCGCGGGCCTTCTGTTCCAGTTCCTGCTGTTGCTTTTCGGCTTCGGCCTTCAGGCGGTCCTGTTCGGCCTTTGCTTTGGCTTCGGCTTCCGCTTTGAGGCGGTCGCCTTCGGCGCGGGCTTTGGCCTCCGCTTCTCCCTTGGCCTTGTCCACTTCGGCCGTCACCTTTTCCTTCACGGCTTCTTTCACCGTTTCCTGCACCGTGCCGCCCGCGGCGCTGCTGCCGGCCAGGCCGATCTTGGGCTGCTTGCCCGTACCGCCCACGTTCAGGTTCAGCGTAATGGTTTCGGCATTGGCTACCGGCTTGCCCGTAAGCTGCGCCAGGGCATTGTTCACCTGCGCCCCCACGGCCCCGGCCGGAATGTCCATCTTCACCTTGTAGTCCAGCGTGCCGTCAATGCCGTTGCTGCCGCCCACGTTCATGGCGTAGTTGCCCAGCTTCACGTCGAACGGCTGGAAGTGAATGCGGCCGTCCTTGATTTCGGCCTGCATCACGATGTCGCGCAGTTGCGCCGGCGAAAGGTTGTTGAGGCGCGTCACTTTCTCCACGGCGTTGAGCACCGGGGCGTTTTCGAGCACGGCCTGTAAAATCTTGATCACGCCGCCGCCCGTGAGGGTGGAGTACACCGGCATCATGTCCTGGGCCAGCTGGCCGCCGATCTTGAAGTCGGTGGATACGTTGCCCTGGATGTACTGGGCCATCGGCATGAGGGCCTTCACCGTGTTGAAAGACTTGTACACTTCCTGCACCGACACGTTGGTCATGTCGAGGTCGAAGTCGAAGAGGGGCTTGGCGATGTTCTTTGCGTCGTAGGTGCCGTTGGTGACGAAGCTGCCGCCCATGCTGTTGAAGGCCACCTGGTCCATGCGCACCGCGCCGTCCCGCACGATGATCGTGCCCTTCATGTTGTCGAGGGTCATGTTGTCGTAGAGCACCCTGTCAATCGTGGACACCAGCGTAAAGTCAATGTTCTTGGGCACTTCCACCACCGTCATCGGCTCCTCGGGGGTCTGGGCCGCGTTGGGATCGTCCACCATCCACTCGTTCACGTCAAACTTGCGGGAGTTGAAGGCCATGTTGCCGCGGATCGTCTGGTTCTCGCGGAAGAGGTAAGCCATGTAGTTGGACAGCGAACCCGTCACCGAAATGTCGCTTTTGCCCAGCGTGCCGGTAAACGAGGTGATGTTGATTTCGCGCGGCGTGAAGTTCATGTTCGCCTTGGCGATCTTCATGCCCTGCGGCAGGTCGGTGCTGGTGTAGGTGAGGTCTTCCACGCGCATGGTGCCGCTGGTAGTGAGGGCCTCGTACCGTTCGGCTTCCACGTCCGACATTTTGCCCTTGGTGTCAATGTCCATCACCAGGTGGCCGGTCACGGTCATGTCTTCCAGCGGGTAAATTTTGGTCAGCTTGGTCAGGTTCAGGCCGCCCTTCACGGAGGCGTCCCAGGTGTAATTGTCGAGGTTTTCGATGTACGCCTTGGCCGCCAGCGGTTCGCCTTCCAGCACCATGCGGAAGTCGGGCACGTTGATCTTGGCGTCGGCCATCTGCCCGGTGGCGTTGTTGACCGTAGCGTTGAAGTTCAATCCCTCAATGGGCGCCGGGAAGTCCTTGGATTTGACGTACCCGTTGGCGAGGCTCATGGTGGCGTTGATTGCGGGCATCTTCTTCTGGGCGTCGCTGTACAAGCCCTTGGCCTTCAGGTCCAGGTTGTAGAGGCCGCGCAGGGTCAGCCCTTCGAGCGGGAACATCTGCGTGAGTTCGCCCAGGTTGAGTTTAGCCTTCACGTCGGCGTCCACGTCGTAGTTGGTGAGGCCCTTCGACACGATGCGGGCATCCACCGGGTTGTTGCCGAAGTCGGCGTGGAACCGCTTGAGGTTCACCAGGATGTTCTCCATATCCTTGCCGGCGGGGTTGGTCACGTTCACGTCGAGGTTCACGTTTTTCACCGTGGTAGGCAGGTCGGTATACTTGATGGTGCCGTCTTTCACCTGCACGTTGAGGCCGAAGCCGGGCATTTGCCTGGTGTTGTAGGTGCCCTTGGCAAAGCCGTCGAAGGCCACGTTGCCGTCGGCTTTCAGGTCGTCGAACTGCGTGGTGTACACGCCGGGCACCAGCGAAAGCAGGCTCTTGAAGGTATTTTCCTTGGCCTTGAAGGTCAGGTCCATGTTGGTGTTGGTGGTGTCGGGCAGGGCCACCCAGCCGTCAATGCCCATCGAGAAATCATTGACGGTGAAGTTGTTATTTTTGAACGTATACTTCGATTCGGGCAGGTTCATGTTGAGGGTCACGTCGGCGCCCACCTTTTTCTTGTGCAGGTACTCCACGCCGTCGTAACGGAAAGTGAGGGCGTCAATGGAGGTTTGCGTAGCCAGGTCGAAAATGTCCTGCGTGAAGTCGCCGGTGCCGGAGTGGTTGAGGTTCACGAGCCGGGCGTACATGGGGCTGCTGCGGTCGTCGTACACCACGTAGCCGTTGCGGATGGACCACCGGTCCACTTGCAGGGCAAACTGCGACTGGGCCGTATCGGCCTCCGAGGCCGTGGCGGTGGTGTCGGGAATGTAGATGTCGTAGTTGGCCTTGCCGTTCTTGAGCACCTTCACCAGGATGCGGGGGCTCTCCAGGTCGAGGGCTTTTACCTTGATCTTCTCGCCCCGGATGACGCTCATCAGGTTCACGCTGACCTGGAACGACTCGGCGGCGGCCAGGGTATCGCCCCGGAACACGCCCTTGCCGACCACGCCGAAGTTGTCCAGCGAGGCCGTCAGGTTGGGAAAATGGCTGAACAGGCTCACCCCAAAGTCTTTGAAGTACACCTGGGCGTCCACCTTCTTGGCAATTTCCTGCTCCACCTTCGCCCGGATCTCATCTTTGTAGATGATGGGCAGAATGAACGCGGCGCCCAGCAGCACAACCAGCACGCCAAGTATGATTAGAATTGCTTTTTTCATCGGACTATGTGATTTAGCACCAAATTTGGCTTAAAAATCTTTAGGGTAACACCCCGGAAGTAACACAAACCATACCGTTTCCTTACACCCGGGAAAAAACACCCATAACGCACGGAGAACAGAAGTTGGCGCGGGAAAGTTTGGAAGATGAGTATTGAGAATTGAGTATTGGGTATTGAGTACCACGTACTTGAACATGATCGCGTTTACGCGGCAGCGCTGTACTCATTACTCAATACCCACTACTCAATACGTATCTTTGCCCCCATGCACTTCAAACATCCGCTCCTGCTGGCTTCGGGGTCGCCCCGGCGCCGGCAACTGCTGGCCGAGGCCGGTTTTGCTTTCTCGCTGAAAATGAAGTCGGTACCGGAAGATTTTGCGCCCGGCCTGCCGCCCGCGGAGGTGCCCGTGATGCTGGCCCGGCGCAAAGCCGAAGCCCTGCGCGAAGAACTGGCCGGCGAGGTGGTGCTGGCGGCCGATACGGTGGTGGTGGTGGACGGCGACATTCTCAACAAGCCCGCCGACGAAGCCGAGGCTTTTGCCATGCTGCGCCGGCTTTCGGGCAGAATGCACCAGGTTATTACGGGGGTGTGCCTCTTGTCGCGGGAAAAGGTGGTTACCTTGGCGGACCTGACGGAGGTGTACTTCCGGCCGCTGACCGACGCGGAAATCACCCACTACGTCCGCCAGTACCGGCCCTACGACAAGGCCGGCGCCTACGGCGTGCAGGAGTGGATCGGCATGGTCGGCATCGAGAAAATGGTCGGCTCCTACTTCAACGTGATGGGCCTGCCGGTGCACCGGGTGTACGAGGAACTGATGAAGTGGTAGGCGATTAGTGGTTAGTGGTTAGTGGTTAGTGGGTACGCGCAGGGCATGATCCTCGGCTAACCACTTGGGTAACCCGTATTGCCTTACGCACACCCACTTACCACTAACCACTAATCGCTTACCACTGTTAATCGCTTACCACTGTTTTAAAACTTAATTCCTACTTCCAGCGAGATGAGTTGGTTGCGGATTTTCAGGTCGTCGTTGATGCGGCTGCCGTTGTAGTCGAGGCGGCCGAGGGCATTGACCAGGCCGCGGTTGTAGTTGAGGCCGCCGAACAGGGCCGTGTTTTCGCCCAGCACCATTTCGGCCCCGGCACCCAGGTAGAGGCCGATGTCAATGGGCTTGTAGG
This sequence comes from uncultured Cytophagales bacterium, assembly GCA_902805615.1. Lineage (GTDB taxonomy): Bacteria > Bacteroidota > Bacteroidia > Cytophagales > 172606-1 > CADCTQ01. The sequence goes on along the minus strand of CADCTQ010000406.1, from coordinate 18,234 downwards.
CGGCTCTTTCGTCCTGCGCCTCCGAGAGTTGGGCCAGGATGTTGTCGTCTTCTTCCTTGGCTTTTTCGGCCAGCTTGGCGTCGAACGTGCCCCCGAGCTGGAAGTACACGCGAATGTCGGGGGCTACTTCGTTGGTGTATAACTTGACGGTGACGGGAATCTGGATCATCTGGAGGTTGTAGATCGTTTGGGTGCCGAGGGGGGCGTTGGTTGTTGCATCGGTAAGTCCGCCGGGCACCCGGAACGAACCCCGCTTGACGGTGTACCACAACCCGGTGCTGATGGCGTAGTTGTCGGCAAAGAAAAAGTCAGCGATGGGCCCGGCGCTGAATCGGACGGAAGCCCCGTTGGTTTCGGCCGCGTCAAACGTATCGTCGCCAACCACGCTGTTTACCGCCAGGCCGGGTGCCAGCCGAAGACCCAGCTTTACCTGGGCAAAACCGGTGAAGGACAGGAACATCGCCAAAAAGAGTACTGCGCTTTTTTTCATAACTTTGTGAAGTTTTGACTGCTAAATTAGTTTTAACGGCGAAAATGCAACGATTGGTTTATATTTTTCTGGTTTTTTGTGTGTTATTTTCTTGCACTCCTGACGGCCGGAGGGCGCCGGACGTGTCCGGTATTTCAGTCAACGTGCCGGTGGTGCGGCTGGAAGACGAGATGATGGCGTGCAAGTCGGAGGCCGACGTGCGGGCATTCCTGGCCCGCCACCCCGGTTTCCGCCAGTCGTTCCTGGGCGCCGACTCGGTGGGGACCGACGCCCTGGTCGGCCAGGTGTACCAGCTGGTCACCAACGCGGCCATCCGGAACCTCTACAACGAAACCCGCGCGGCCTTCGGCGACTTCGCCGACGTGAAGGCCGACTTCGCCGACGCCTTCCGGCACGTCAAATACTACTACCCCGACTTCAAAATCCCCAAGATCCAGACGACCATCTCGGGCCTGGGCACCCTCTCCAAGGGCCAGGACCTGCTGGTGACCGACAGCCTGATCGTGGTCAGCCTCGATTTTTACATCGGCCCCAAAGCCTCCTTCGTGCCCGACGTGCCGGCGTACGTGCAGCGCCGCTACCGCAAAGAATTCATCGTGCCCTCCGTGGTGCTCCTGCTCTCGCAGCGTTACAACCGCACCCCTCCCGCCGACCAGTCGCTGCTCACCGAGATGGTGTACTACGGCAAGGCGTTCGAGTTTGCCAGGGACGTGCAGCCCGACCTGCCCGACAGCCTGGCGACGGTCATCTTTTCGGGGGAGCAACTCCGCGAGACCGAAGCCAACCGCGAGGTGGTGTGGGCGCATTTCGTGAAGGAAAAGCTGCTGTACGAAACCAGCCACTTCAAGAAGATCAAGTACATCGGGGAGCGGCCCTACACGGCCGAGATCGGCGCCAAGTGCCCCGGCGCCATCGGCCGCTGGCTGGGCTGGGAGATCGTGAAGAAATACCGCCGCGAACACCCCGACGTGTCGCTGCCCGAATTGATGGCCGACGCCCGCATCCAGCGCATCTTCGAAGAGTCGCGGTACAAGGGCAAGTAGGACCTTGATTTACTTGATGGTCTGAACCTTGATGTACGTGATGAAAAGATGGCCGGGATGGAACGGGATTGGTTGTCCGGACCTGGATTCATTTGATGAAGTGATGGCCGGGCTTGCGGCGACGAGGATCAGGCTTATCATTTCATCAAGTCCATCAAGGTTCAGACCATCAGACCATTGTTTAACAGTTACATTTAGGGCTCGTGTATTTTAACAATGACTGGGCTTTGGTCGTACCGATGGCCAATGAAGAAGCCGACTTTGCGCCGTTTGCCACGCTGCTGGGGCAAGTGCTCGAAAAACTCGACAGCGGCCACGTCTATTTCGTCGTAGACAAGGTGTCCAAGGACAACACGTTGGGGCTCTGCCAGGCGCTTTCGGCGCAAAACCCCCGGTTCGTGACCGTGTGGGCGCCCCAGACCCGCAACGTGGTGGACGCCTACCTGGCCGGTTACCGGGCGGCCTACGACGGCGGCCACGCCCTCATCATCGAAATGGACGCCGGCCTTTCGCACGACCCCCGGGCCCTGCCCATGTTCCTGCGGGTGCTCAACGAGGGGAACGAATGCGCCTTCGGCAGCCGCTTCATCAACGGGGGCAGCACCGCCGACTCGGAATGGAGCCGCTGGTTCCTCTCCAAGTTCGGCACGCTGCTGTCCAACTGGCTATTGGGTACCCGCATGAAGGACATGACCTCGGGCTACCAGGGCTTTCACCGGCACGTGGTGGGGCAGTTCCTCGATTACCCGCTCAAGTCCACGGCGCACTTTTACCAGACTGAACTGCGGTACCTGCTGCGCAAAAAGCGGTACATGGAAGTGCCCATTCACTACCGGGCGCCATCGGCCAGCGTGTCGCCCAAAGCCATCCGCAACGCCCGGCAAACCCTGCTCTACTACTTCAAGAGGCGGCTGCTGGGCGAAAAATGCTACCTGTAGCTTTTTCGCATTAGGCAATTAGCGGGTAGCTTTACCGCCGGTACCCGTACGCGTACTGCCAACCAGCCAACCGATCCATTTGATGAAACCTACCATTACAGTCATTGGCGCGGGCATTTCCGGGCTTGCCGCGGCCCGCTTCCTGGCCGAAACGGGGCCGGTGGAGGTGCTCGAAAAAGCCGAACGCGTGGGTGGACTGGTGCAGTGCGATTACGTGGACGGCAACCTGTTCCACAAAGTGGGCGGCCACGTGTTCAACGCCAAAAACCAGGACATTGCCGACTGGTTCTGGGCGCACTTCGACGTGGAGGCGGAGTTCTACCGGGTGCGGCGCAACGCCAAAATCCTCATGGACGGCAAGCTGGTGGGCTACCCGCTGGAAAACTACCTCTACCAACTCGGCAAAGCGACGGTAACCCGGGTGATGGACGACCTGCTGGCCCTCCGCGAACGGGTCGGCCAGGGGCCGGAGCCCTACGACAATTTCCGGGATTTCCTCGAAGGCAACTTCGGCACCACGCTGTACCGGCTGTACTTCGAGCCCTACAACCGTAAAATCTGGAATACCGACCTGTCGCGCATTCCGCTGGAGTGGCTGCACGGCAAGCTGCCCATGCCCAACCTGCGCGAAATCCTGCTCAGCAACGTGCTGCGGGAAGAGGAGTCGGCGATGGTGCACGCTACCTTCTACTACCCCAAAACCGGCGGCTCCCAGTTCATTGCCGACCGCCTGGCCCGGGGGCTGCGCGTGCAGACGGGGTACGCCGTGCGCAGCATTGCCGCCCGGGGCGGACGACTGGTGCTCGACGGGGAGCGGGAGACAGACGCAGTGGTGTACACCGGCGACGTGCGCCGGCTGCCCGACCTGCTCCGCACCGACGACCCGGACTTGCAGCAAGCCCTGGAAGCCGTGCGGAACCTGCGCGCCGAATCCACGTCCAACCTCTTCTGCGAATGCGACGCCAACGACATTTCGTGGCTGTACCTGCCCGAGCCGTCGGTGCGGGCCCACCGCATCATTTACACGGGCAACTTCAGCGCGGCCAACAACCACGGCTCGGCGCGCCGCACGTGCGTGGTGGAGTTTGCGGGCCGCGTCGGACGGGACGTGATGGAGGCCGAAGTCCGGAAACTGCCCGGCAACCTCACGCCGCTGGCCGACAATTACGAGCCCAACTCCTACGTGATCCAGGAAAAAGAGACGCGCCGTACAATAAATGCCCTCAAAGAACGCCTGCAACCGTACCGGTGCTACCTGCTCGGCCGGTTTGCCGAATGGGAGTATTACAACATGGACAAGGCCATTGAGGCCGCCCGTGACCTGGCCCGGCACCTGGCCGGCGAAGGGGCAAAAACGCGGTACTGAGGCGGCGCGGCCCGGTTTTTACCGCGGGAAATCCCGCCCCGCCGCCAACTAAACCGCCCCGTTTTTGGTTATGAAAGAGTTAGTTAAGTCTCCAAAAAGTATAATTCATGGCAAGAGGACGCAGGGATGACATTCCCGAAGAGGATAAGAAACGCAAGATCACCGGCCGCAGCTTCCGGGAGTCGCTCAAGATATTCCGCTTTGTGGTTCCCTACAAGGCATACTTCATTACCGGCATGGTGTTCCTGGCCCTTTCGGCGCTCACCTCGCTGGCCTTCCCCGTGCTGGCCGGCGAACTCATCAACGCCGCCGTGGGCAAGTCGCGGTTTACCATCAACCAGGTCGGGCTGGGGCTCATGGTCAGCCTGGTGTTGCAGGCCCTGTTTTCGTTCTTCCGCGTGGAGTTGTTCGCCCGCGTCAGTGAGAACACCCTGCGCGACATCCGCAGCACCCTGTACGGCAAGATCATTACCCTGCCGACCCGCTACCTGGAAAGCAAGCGGGTGGGCGAACTCATCAGCCGGCTCACGGCCGACGTGAACCAGTTGCAGGACGTGATTTCGTTTTCGCTGGCCGAATTCCTGCGGCAGACCATCACGCTGCTGGTGGGCATCGGCATCGTCATCGTGCGTTCGCCCCAACTGACGTTGTTCATGCTGGGTACGTTTCCGATCATCATGGGGGCAGCCATGGTGTTTGGCCGCTACATCCGCAAACTCTCCAAAGCCACGCAGGACCAACTCGCCAAGACCAACGTGATCGTGGAAGAAACCCTCCAGGCGTCGAACGTGGTGAAGGCTTTCACCAACGAAACCTACGAGGTGAACCGGTACGACAACGCGCTGGGGCAGGTGATGGGCACGGCCCTGAAAGCGGCCCGCCTGCGCGGCGGGTTTACTTCGTTCATCATCGTGGCGCTGTTCGGCGGCATTTTCGGCATCCTCTGGTACGGCACCACCCTGCTGGCCGCCGGCGCCATCAAGGAAGGCGAGTTGTTTGAATTCATCCTCTACACGGTCTTCATCGGCGGGGCGATGGGCGGCATGGGCGACCTCTACGCGCAGTTGCAGAAAACCATCGGCGCCTCCGAACGGGTCCGCGACATCCTCGAAGAACCCTCGGAAGTACACCTGGCCGAGGAAGTAAAGCCCGTCCGCATCTACGGCGACGTCGCCTTCGAAAACGTATCGTTCACCTACCCGGGCCGGCCCGACGTGCCCGTGCTCAAGGGCATTGACTTCCGCATGGAAGCCGGGCAGAAGATTGCCCTGGTCGGCCACAGCGGGGCGGGCAAATCCACCATCGTGCAACTGCTCATGCGCTACCACACCGCCACTTCGGGCCGGGTGATGGTGGACGGCCAGGACGTGCAGGCCTACGAGGTCCGGCAACTGCGCCGCAACATCGGGGTGGTGCCGCAGGAAGTGGTGCTCTTCGGCGGCAGCATCCGCGAGAACATCGCCTACGGCAAGCCCGGCGCCACCGACGCCGAAATCCGGGAGGCGGCCCGCAAGGCCAACGCCCTGGAGTTCATTGACACGTTTCCCGAAAGCCTCGATACGGTGGTGGGCGAACGGGGCGTGAAGCTCTCCGGCGGCCAGCGCCAGCGCATTGCCATTGCCCGGGCCATCCTCAAAGACCCCGCCATCCTCATCCTCGATGAGGCCACCAGTTCGCTGGACGCCGACTCGGAGAAGCTGGTGCAGGAGGCCCTGGACGAACTCATGAAGGGCCGCACCACGATCATCATTGCCCACCGGCTGGCAACCATCCGCAAGGTGGATTACATCTACGTCATCAGCGAGGGGCGCATCCTCGAATCGGGCACCCACGAGCAGCTTGCCGACCTGGAAAACGGCCTGTACCAGCACTTGCTCAAGTTGCAGTTTGAGATGGAGTAGGGGAGGGGAGTTGTTGAGAGGAGTTACTTGGTTGTTCAGTCGCGGGAAAGAAACGCATACAGCGAATCCCGATTTGGCTTTAGACAGATATCCACGGCAGAATACACTCCCGCCGTCATCCTTTCAGGATGACGGCCGAATGGAGGGAAGTCGGTGAAGCCTATGTAACACTGGTGAACCGCCTTACTTGCCGTTCGGGTTTGTGCAGCGGCCCCGTCTGCCCGCTCAGAATCCTACACCGTCAATTACTGAACGCATAAACAGATACCGGATATGGGAGCTACGCATTGAGGCACCGTTCCTTACGTGGCGGTATCGTTTCCCCGGAACCGGTGGTGTCGCGGCGGGCAGGCCCGGCCCAATGGCGAGGGGTGGGTTGATTAGCGGGGGGAAGCATCATTGGGCCTAGACCTTTTTGGTTCTTTTTGGGGCAATGCCAAAAAGAACAAACTCCACTTACGCAGCATCAACCAGTCACCATCCCCTCACCACCGACCCATCACTCACCCGATCCGTCTCAGCCCCATCCGCCTCTAATCCCCAAATGCGCTAATCACATACGGGTTTTCAAAACCCGAAAGGTGTCAACCGCACACAAAAAAGCCCCGGACCTGCCGGGGCTTTTGCGTTGGGGCCGGATGCGATCCGCCTTATTTCTTGCCGTAACGCTTGTTGAATTTCTCCACGCGGCCGGCCGTGTCGAGCATTACGTTCTTGCCGGTGTAGAAGGGGTGCGAAGCAGAACTTACTTCTACCTTGATGGCCGGGTACGTCTTGCCGTTGAATTCAACAGTGTCGCTGGTCTTGGCCGTAGAACGGGTAAGGAATTTTTCATCACTGGATAAGTCCCAGAAAACCACGTCACGGTACTCAGGATGGATGTCTTTTCTCATTGTATAGTAGAATTATAAAGCTTTTCAACGGAAATAGGGCGCAAATATAAGCAATTCCCTCCGGAGCCCGGCAACGTTTGTCATATTTTTTCTCCCGGCAACGCCTCTCTACTTGATCCGGCACACCAGGTAGTTGTCCGGCAGTACGGCAATCAGTTCGAAGTGCGGTCCCCCGGCCCGGACGGCTTCCCGCGACAGGTGCAGCTCGGCCAGCGCATCGTCCTTCAACACGGCGTATTGCCGTCCCGCACCCCGGCAATACGCCCAGAACGGCACGGTGAGGGTGCCCTTTTCGCGTTGGTAGCGGTACACTTCGAGCGTCCGCATGTCGTAACGGTCAATCTGGTTGAACACGAACGTAATGGGGGCAACGATGGCACTGCCGGCCGGGATCACGGCAGCGACGCGTTCGTGGATGGCAACCAGGTCCTCGCGGCGCCGGACCAGGCGCAGGTCGAGCACGGCGTGAACCGCCAGGTAGAACGTGAGGGCGGCGGCAAGCACGTACCGCGGCGCCGGGCGGGGCTGCGCAAAGTGGTGCGCCACGCCCTGGACAATGATGACGACGAAGAAGGGAATGTTCAGGATGTAGTACTTGATGTTGGTGTCGCGGGTGATGACGGCAACGGCCAGCACCAGCAGCAGCGTGTAGGCCAGCAGAAAGGCGTTGTGCCGCCGCAGGTGCGGGAAGGTCAGCAGCAGCACCAGCAGCAGCAACCCCGTCAGGGAAGCCTGCGGCCAGTCGCGGAACAAGCGCATGTGCTCCCCGAAAATCTTGGTAAAGTAGTGCCAGGGGGAAAAGTTGGTCGCTTTGAGGGCAGGGTCGTTGCGGAACTGGAAGAGGAAGAGTTGCACGTCTTCCGGCGTGCGGATGTCAAAAAAGTACAGGGCGGTCACGGCGGCGGCAATGCCCCCGAACAGGAACATTTTCTTGAATTCCCCGCGGAAGAACAACACCCCGCCGCCCGCGGCGATGAACGTCAGGCCGTTGAGGTGAATGAACGCGGCCAGCCCCGCCAGCACCCCGGCCGCCGCCACCGGCGCCAGGCGGTTGCCCTGCACCCCGCGCTGCAACAACAGGAAAGAGCCGAACCCCAGGCAGGCGTGGGCCATTTCGGGGCGGTAGGAGTAGGAATATTCGAATACGGAGGCATGGGCCAGCAACAGCAGCAGGGTCAGCAGGAGCACGCCGGCCCCGTGGTAGGGGGTGAAGCGGCGCTGGTAGTGCAACAGCAGCAGGCCCAGCAGCGCCAGGAAGGGCAGGGGAACGGCTTTGAGCACCCACGGCGAAAAGCCAAACGCGTGGATGTACAGGGCGCCGAGCATCACGTGCAGCTTGTGGGCATTGAGCACCTTGTCTTCGTAATGCAGAAAGCCGGCAAACACCTCCGAGCGGATCTGGCCGGTGCGGGCCATCATCAGGGCTTCGTCGGCAAACCAGGCGTCGTCCATGTGCACCCAGCGGTGGTAGAAGCTGCACACGAACAGCACGAAAAAGCCGGTGAGCAACACCCACAGCAGCGCCTGGTGCCGCTGCTTCAACAATGCAAAGGGCTGGCGCATAAGATTAAAAATGCGATATTCATCGGACATCGGACACTGGTTAATCAACAACTACTTGGTGCCTTTGTGGCTTAAAGGGGCACCTGGCCGCTTTGCGCATTGCATTCCTGCCCCATTTACCACCACCTCAATACCTATTTACTTTTCGGGGCCGCCCCGCCCGGCAGCCGCTCCGTCTGCACGTAGAACCGTTCGGTCGCCACCCGGAACGCGGCCGCGCTGCCCGGCAACTGGACGGTCTGCCAGTCGGTGGTCGGGAAGAGGGTCGTGTAGCTGCCCTTGCGGAAGCCCACCCCGACGGGCATGGCGAACCCCGGCACGTCGGCCTGCCAGCGGTACGCGAGTTCGACGCCCCCGGCCTCCGGTTTGATCTGGTACTGCAACACGGGCGGCGACGGGTGCCTCAGGTACTGGTCGAAGAAGTACGTAAAGTCCTTGCCGGTTTTGGCGTTGATGAACCCCACCACGTCGGCCGTGTGGATGCTCTGGTGCCGGAACCGGCTGCTCAGGCCGCGGAGGATGTCGAACCACAGCTTGTCGTCGGCGATCACGTTGCGCAGCGTGTGCAGCATGAGGGCCCCCTTGAAGTAGTGGTCGGAGGTGAGCCAGCGCGAATACCCCACTTGCAGCGGGCCGAGGATGGGTTCGGCATTCTGGATGAGCTGCGCTTCGCCTTGCAGGTAGCGGACGGCCGTCTCGTAGCCCCGCGTGCATTCCACGTACAGGGCTTCCGCGTAGGTGGTAAACGACTCCTGAATCCACATTTCGGCGTGGTCGGCGGCCGTCACGCTGTTGCCCCAGTACTCGTGCGCACTTTCGTGGATGATGAGGTAGTCGAAGTCCAGCCCCACGCCCGACAGGTCGCGGCCCATGTAACCCGGCTGGTAATCGTTGCCGTAGGCAATGGCGCTTTGGTGTTCCATGCCCAGGTAGGGCGTTTCCACCAGGGCGTAGCCGTCGCGGGGAAAGGGGTACTTGCCGAAGTACTGTTCGAAGCAGGCCAGCATGGGCTTCACCTGCGCAAACTGCCGCCGGGCCTTTTTCTCGTTGTAGGGCATCACGTAGTAGTCCAGCGCCAGCGTGTCGCCGTCGGGGGAGGTGTAAGTGTCGGCAAAATGCGTGTACGCCCCGATGTTGAGCGTCACGTTGTAGTTGTTGATGGGATAGGTCACCTTCCAATCGTAGCGGGTGTAATCGCCGGGGGCGGGGGAGGTGCCGCGCGGGTTGCCGTTGGCGACGCACACCAGCGGCCGGGGCACCTCGCAACTCAGGTACAGGCTGTCGGGTTCGTCGGAAGGGTGGTCTTTGTTGGGCCACCACGCGCTGGCCCCGATGCCTTCGCAGGCCACGGCCACCCAGGGGTTGCCCTGCTTGTCCTGCGTCCACACGAACCCGCCGTCCCAGGGGGCGTTTTTGGCGATTACCGGCCGGCCGCCGTAGTACACCGTGATCGAATCCACCGCGCCGCGCCGCTGCGCCTCGGGGAAAGCCACGAACACGGCGCCCGCCTCGCGCCGGAAGGCGAGCGGCGTGCCCCGGTGGGTGATGCGGGAGATTTGTAGGTTCTCGAACAGGTCTACCTGCATTTCTTGGAAGTCGGTGGTGGCCGTGTACACGATTTGGGTGGACCCTTCGATGCGCCGGTCGGCCACGTTCACCCGCACCCGCAGGTCGTAGAAGCCCACGTCGTAGCAGGTGCGGAGCGGCGTGAGGGCGCCCCGCAGGCTGTCGGCCCGGGAGAAGGCCGCCCGGGGAGGGCCTTGTTGGGCTTGCCGCTTTTCGGATTGGATTTTCGGGCCTTCCTGCGCCGCGGCGGGGAGCAGCGTAACCAGCAGCAACAGGAGTACGGGCAGGTACCGGGAACGGGGCATGGGTAAATACGGGGACATCAGCGGTTCATTGTATTGCGGTAGAGACGCCATGTATGGCGTCTTTGGGAAGATTTACCACGGAGACACGGAGGGCCTGGTGTAGAGACGCGATTTATCGCGTCTTTTCGGAGAAAGGGGAGTTTGAGCGTTGGAAAGGAACCGCAAGGATCGCAATGTACGACGCCCTATGCATCTTTCCGCCAGATCACGGTGCGAAAATAATTTCCCGGCTGCGCAAACCACCACTGTTCGGTGGGCTCCTTGACGCCGTAGCCGGGCGAATACCAGCCTTCCCGGGTTTGCACCGGCAGGGCGTTTCCCGCCGCGTCGCGGGCTTCCAGGCGAAAGCCCAACGCCGCAAACTGCGGGTGCGGGTGCCAGAGTTGCTTGCGGGGCAGCGCCGCCAGGGCCGGGGTGTTGGCCCCATCGAGCCAGTCTTCAATTTCCCAGCGGAACTGCGCCTTGTGCTGCCGTACCTGCCGGGTGTGGAAGATCGCCGGGTGCAGGTGCCGGTACACGTGGGCCTTCCCCCGGAACGTGATCCACTCGTCGTCCTCGGCAACGGTTGCCTCCACGGCGCGGCTCCAGTGGTACCAGATGAATCGGCCGCCCTTCTGCATCTGGTCGTGGTCGCCCAGCTGCACGGTGTTGTGCGAAGCCGTGCCCATGAAGAACTGCAACAGGTCGGGCGTGGTGTTGTACTTGTACGAACCCGCGTCGCGCAGCAGGTTGAGGCCGTTCAGCCAGAGGTCGAGGTGCAGGTTGTCGGCCTGCGAAGGACGGTCGGGGTGGTTGCCGCAACGGATGAACGCGAACTTTGCCGGGTCGCGGAGCACGTAAAAGCCCCCGTGGCCGTAGCTTTTCGAAGCCTGCGGCGCGGCCGGCGTTGCCGCTACTGGCGTTTCCGTCGCTGCTGTCTCTCCACCCAGCCCCAGCCAGAACCGGTCTTCCTGCCACGGCCCCGGCCCGTAGAGCGGACGGCCGTGCAGCACGGCGTGCAGGGCATCCAGTTGCGGCCGGAAGTCGCGGTAGGCGCAGCCGTTGAGGCGGAAAAACAGGGCCCCGTCGTTGGCGCCGTAGTTGGGCAGGTGGCCGGTGGGTAAGTCCTGTAGCTGGTAGAGCAGGTCCAGCGACAGCCGCAGCCGGTCGTAGAGGGGTTCGGGGAAACGGTCGCCGTTCACCTCGGCCAGCCGGAAGGCCCAGGTAAAGAGTTGCACCACCACGCGGTGGTAGTTGGTGGAGAATTGCAGGTACGACCCGTCGGGGTACACCTGGTAGAGTCCTTCTTCCTCCACCCACCGTTTGCCCGACGCCCGCCACGCCGGGCTTTCGGGGAACGACGGGTACAGCAGCCCGACCACGTACAGGCACAGGCATTCGGTGATGGCGTGGTTGTTGCGCACGGTAAGCCGCGAAAACTGAATGTTGGCCGCCACGTGCCGGGCCTGCCAGTACAGCGATCCGATGATCGTGGCGAACACCGTTTCCGTGAGGGCCGGTGCATCGCGGTAGTAGTACAGGGCAAACGTCCAGTTGAGCAGCCGCAGCGAAATCTCCTGGCTGCACACGTAGTTGGGCCCGCAGTTGAGCGGGTTGTTTCTGATCCAGTCGGTGATCTGCGCGAATACGAATTCCGACTGGTCTTCACCGCCCAAAAGGTCGTAGCGCAGGAGGGGGTAGAGAAACGTAAAACGCGACTTTTCCCACACGTACTTGATGTCGCCGCTGGCCGGGTCGAGGTCCCGGATGCCCGTCCAGTGCCGCCCGGCGTCGTAGCGGAAGCCCGAATCGGGGTTGGTCTGCCAGTCGTAGGCCGGCCCGAGGGACAGGTAGAAGGTGTTGAAAAACAGCAGTTGCCCGCTTTTGATCCGTTCCACTTGGGTGCGCAGTTCCCGCAGGGCGTCGGCGGGGAGGGGAAACGGGGGAGAAAGGTCCTTTTTGGAGCCGAAGAAGAAGGTGCCGCCGGTCCGCTGCCAGTCCGCCAGGGGCAGGGAGGGCGTACCGGTGGTTGCTACGGGGAACTGCCGCCGCAGGAGGCCGGTGCGTTTGCGCAGTTCGTAGCCGGCCCGGAAGCGGAAGGCCCGCCAGCCCATGTTGCGGACGAGCAGCGGCAGTGTTTGGAGGGTGCGGAGCATGACGTGCGGCAAAGTTGGGCAGTTTTGGGGAGTTTACCTTCTCCCCGGTGCGGGTATTAAGGATTCTTCCATTCCATACCTCCATGTTATGAACCAGAATCTCTACCCTGAAAGTCCGCGCACGGCGCCGGCCGGGCTTACCCAGTTGAGCGGCGCTTACAAAAGGCAAGTGCTGTACGTGATGGTGGCCATTATCCTGTTCCTGTGTCTCTACGCCGCCATGATCGTGGCGGCGGGCTACGTGGTGTACGGCGCTTTCAGCTACCCGATGGAGCACATCAACAAGTTTACCCTCCTGCTCAAGTGCGGCAGCATTGCCGCGTCGCTGATGCTGTTTGCGTTCCTGCTCAAGTTCCTCTTCTCCCGGCGCGACACCGACGACAACCCGCTGCATACCGAAATCACCGAAGCCGAACACCCGCGGCTGTTTGCGTTCGTGCGGCAGCTCTGCCAGGAAACCCAGGCGCCCTTCCCCCACAAAATTTTCGTGAGCCACGAAATCAACGCGGCCGTATTCTACAACAGCACCATTCTCAGCCTGTTCCTGCCCGTCAAGAAAAACCTGCTCATCGGGCTCGGGTTCGTTAACTCGGTGAACCTGACCGAGTTCAAGGCGGTGCTGGCCCACGAGTTCGGCCACTTTTCGCAGAAAAGCATGAAGCTGGGCAGCTACATCTACGTCGCCAACCGCATCATCCACGAAATGGTGTTCGGGCGCAACCAGTGGGACGAGTGGTTTGACCAGTGGCGGGGCGCCGACTTCCGGCTTTCCATCTTCGCCTGGCTGCTCACCCCCATCGTCTGGACGCTCCGCAAGGGCATGGCCCTCATCTACGGGGCAATCAACCTCATTCACGCGTCGCTGTCGCGGCAGATGGAGTTCAACGCCGACCTGGTGGCCGTCAGCGTGGCGGGGAGCAACGCCATTGTGAACGCCCTCCACAAGATCGGCACGTCGAGCGAAGCGTTTGCCTTTTCCAACGAACAGGTTGGTACGGCCGTGGACCACAAGCTCTACACCCGGAACCTGTTCTACCACCACACCCGCGGCATGGAACACCTCCGGAAGCACAACCCGCAGTTCGGCCAGTCGCTGCTGGGGCACGGCGCCGGGAGCCGGGAGCCGGGGGAAAAGCACTTCGTGTTCAACAACGAGGAAGAACATCTGCCCGAAATGTACGCCAGCCACCCGTCCAACTACAAGCGGGAACAGAACGCCAAGGCTACCTTCGTGGAAGGCCCCGAAGACGGCCGGTCGCCGTGGCTGCTGTTTGACAACCCGGAGGCCCTGGCCGAAAAAGTGACCCGCAATATGCTCACCGTCAATTTGCAGTTGCCCCACGGGACGGAATTCACGGAATCCGAAGCCGTGCAGGCGTTCATCGAAGCCGAACTGCGCGAAACGACCTACGACGCCCGCTACCACGGCGTGTACGACAACCGCTTCCTGTCGCCGCTGCCCCTCGACGAGGCCGACGCCCTGGCCGAAAAGCACGGCATCACGGCCGGCAAGGCTGCCGAAGTCCTCAAAGAACTGCTCGGAGAAAGCCTGCAAGCGCACATGGCCGACGTGAACCGGCGGCGCAAGGACCTGCAAAAGGTGGGGCTGGTGCTGCAAAAAGTGGACAAGCGCAAAGAATTCACGCTTTCCGACGGCACGTACCCGGCCCAGGAAGCAAAGGCGGTTTACGAACGGCTGGTTGCCTCATTTGAGGCCGACGAGGCGTGGAACGCCGTATTCGACGAAAAGATGTTCGTGGTCCACGCGTTGCTCGTGCGCGGTGTGCCCGAACTGACCGACGAGTTCAGGCACCGCTACGCCTTCCACCTGGAACTACAGTCGCTGCTCGAGCAGGGGCAGCAGGTTCAGGAAGACATCCAGAGTACGGTCAACCGGCTGGTCTCGGTGGGCCTGACGGAAGAGCACCAGGCGGGGTTTGCCTGGGCATTTTACGAGGCCCGCCTTAAACTGGCCGGTGTGCTGGCCCGGGCTGATGAACTGCCCCCGCCGGCTTTCAGCAACACGGTGGCCGGGCAGTCGCTGGGACAGTACCTGCTGGCCGAGCCGGTCACGGAGGTGTACCAGGATTCGGTGGACGGCGACCAGGTCAACGCGCTGATCAACGAGACGGGCACCGTGCTGAACCGGTTGCGGCGGATGTATTTCAAGAGCCTGGGCGGCATTCTGAAGCTGCAACAGGATGTGGTAACCCGGCACGAGGCAGAAAAACCGGATGTAATTGCCTGAAAAGGTACACCTGCCTTTGCCGAAGCCTCCCCCCGGGAGGCTTTTTTTGTGCCGCTCCGCGCCGGGTACGGGCAATCTCCGGGGCGGGTTTGCCCCCAAAAAGTACATTTATTGAAAAAAGTATTATCTAAAAAATGGCCAATTTTGAGAACCAGCAGCTATCATGCAAGTGTTCTGGTTATAAATAAAAGAATATTTCGTGCCGGGCACGATTTTGGTGCCCGGGTACGAGAACAAACGTAACCTTTATGATCCGGCAAAACGACAGAGTGATTACACCGGACGGACTGGGCGTAGTAAAAGAGTTGGAAAGAACGAATACCGGCGCCGTCGTGGCGACCTGCCTGTTGGAGAAGTCTTTTACCGTAGTGGATGCCACCCGCAACGTGCGGGATTACGGCTACCCGCCTTTTTCCATCGCTTTTACCTACCCCTTGGACCGTCTCGTCCGGCTTTCGGCGCCCTCCTACTGACGGAGCCGCCCCAGGTGAGCAATTTGCGCCCCGATTGGGGAAACCATAAAAAGGGAAAGCCTTCCGGATGATTCCGGAAGGCTTTCCCTTTTTATGGTTGTTGGTTGCTCGTTGTTCGCAAGGGTGCGTAAGTCAAGCGTTCCCCGAACAACGAGCAACGAACAACCAACAACCATCCTACGCCGCTACCTTCTCCTTCCTGCCGTAGCGCATTTTGAGGCGTTCCACGTTGTAGTACATGCAGGGCACGATCACCAGCGTGAGGAACGTGGTCACCAGCAGGCCGAAAATGATCGTCCAGGCCAGCGGGCCCCAGAAGATCGAACTCTCCCCGCCGATGAAGAAGTGCGGGTCGAGCCGCGCGAACAGGCCGCCGAAGTCAATGTTCATGCCGATGGCCAGCGGAATCAGGCCCAGAATGGCCGCCGAAGCCGTCAGCAACACCGGCGTGAGACGCGTCGTGCCGCCGTCAATGATGGCCGTCTTGAGGTCTTCGCCCCGCTGGTGGCGCAACTCCTCGATGAATTCCATGAGGATGATGCCGTTTTTCACCACGATGCCCATCAGGGCGATGAAGCCGACGCCCGTCATCACGATGGAGATCGTCATGCCCGTCAGCGAGAAGCCCAGCAGCACGCCGATGAGGCTGAACACGATGGTGGTGAAGATGATGAGCGGCTTGGATACCGAGTTGAACTGGAACACCATGATCATGAACATGAGCAGGATCGCCGAGACGGCCGCCAGCCCGAGGAAGTTCATCGTTTCCTGCTGGTCTTCCTGCTCCCCGGCCGTGCGGACGGTGTAACCCTCCGGCACGTTGATTTCCGGCAGCACTTCGTTGTTGATGCGGGCCACGATCTCGTTGGCGTTGTAGCCCGTCAGCACGTTGGAGCCCAGCGTAATGAGCCGTTCCTGGTTCTTGCGGTTGATGGCGCTGAACGTGGTGCCGTAGCGGATGTCGGCCACGGCATTCACGGGCACCTGCCGGAACTGGCCCGTACTCATGTCGAGGTAGCTGATGTTGGAACTGAGCAGTTGTTCCACCTTCTGGCGCTGGTCTTCGGCCACCCGCACGTTGATCTCGTATTCGTCTTCGTTGTCGCGGAATTTGGAAGCTTCCTGGCCGTAGAGGGCCGTGCGGATAAAGCCGGCCACCACCCCCGTCGAGATGCCTTCCCGGGAAGCTTTTTCGTTGTCAATGTTGACGATGATCTCGGGCTTGTTGAGCACCAGGTCCGACTTGAGGGCTTCGATGCCCTGAATGCCGGCCCGGCGGATGCCCTCGCGCACGTCCTTCTCCAGCTTGAGCAGCGTGGCAAAGTCTTCGCCGGCAATCTCCAGGCTCACCGGCTGGCCCGTGGGCGGGCCGTTCTGCTCGCGTTCCACCGAAACTTCCGTGCCCGGAATGTCGGACGTCCGCTCGCGGATCTTTTCGAGGATGTCGCTGGTGGAGATGCCGAGGCGTTCGTCGAGGGGCACGAAGGCCACCGTGAGCTTGCTCTTGTAGGAGGCCGGCTGGCGGTCGGCGGGCGAACCCGAGGCGCTGGCCGTCTCCTTGCCCACGTTGGTAATCACCGAACGCACGATGGGGTTGCGCTTGCCGTCCGGCATGGTGAGCACCTGGGCCACCCGCTTTTCAATGATCCTGGTCACCGAGTCGGTCACGGCCGCGTCGGAGCCGACGGGCAGCTTGGCGTACAGGTACACGAAGTCGGGCTCGCCGCTGGGGAAGAAGATCACCTTGGGCTGCATGATGCCCGCTACCACGAACGAAATCACCAGCATCACCAGCGACACCGCAATGAAGCCCCAGGAACGCTTGCCCACCAGGGCGTAGGTCATCAGGCGGCGGTAGCTGTTTTTGAGGGCCGGCAGCGTCCGCGACTGGAACCGCGCGATGAGCGGCGTGAACACGTAGTGGTTGAGCAGGTAGAGCAGGATGATGAACACCATGAAGTTGCCAAAGGCCACCCCGATGGCGTACCCGATCAGCGCCAGCACGGCCATGATCACCAGCGGCTTCACCAGCGTGCGGAAACTGCGGTCGGCGTGTTCGTCGTCCCGCTTCATGAAATCCACCGCGAACACGGGGTTCATCACGAAGGCCACGATGAGCGAAGCCAGCAGCGTGGCAATGAGGGTGATGGGCAGGTACTTCATGAATTCGCCCACGATGCCGGGCCAGAAGAGCAGCGGCACGAACGGGGCCACGTTCACCATCGTACCGCTGAGCACGGGCACGAACACTTCGCCGGAGGCTTTTTTGGTCGCCTCTTTCACCGAAATGCCCTCTTCGTGGAAGATCCGGTGCGTGTTTTCGATCACCACGATGGCGTCGTCCACCACGATGCCCAGGGCCAGCAGGAACGCAAACATCACGATGGTGTTGAGCGTCATGTTGAGCTCGGGCAAGAAAAACGACAAACCGTTGATGAGCACGAAGGCCAGCAGCGAAGAGAGCGGCACCGACAGGCCCACGAAAAAGGCGTTGGTGGTGCCCATGAAGAACATGAGCACGAACGTCACGAAGATGAACCCGAGGATTACCGTGGCGATCAGGTCATTGAGGGTGGTGCGGGTGCTTTCGGACTGGTCGCCGGTGATGGTGATGCTCAGCCCCTTGGGGAAGCGGGTCCGCTTGTACTCCTCGATGAGGTGTTCGATGTTTTCCGACGCCGTGATCAGGTTCTCGCCGCCCCGCTTGATGACCGAAAGCGAAATCACCGACTTGCCGTCGAGGCGGGCGTAGTCCTGCTTTTCCTTGAAACTGTCTTTGACCTCGGCAATTTCCTTGATGAACTTGGTGGTACCCCGCGCCGACCGCACGATCACGTTTTCGATCTGCTGGGTATTCTTGAATTCACCGGCCACGCGCAGGGTGCGGCGGATGCCGTTCACGTTCAGTTCGCCGCCCGACGCGTTGACGTTCTCGCTGGCGACGGCCTGGGTGATGTCGTTGAAGGAAATGCCGGCGGCCTGCATCTTGAACATGTCCACGTTGATCTGGATTTCCCGTTCGAGGGCGCCCACCAGGTCCACCCGGCGGATTTCGGGCATCTCCTCGATGGCGTCTTCCAGGTCTTCGGCGTACTGCTTGAGCTTGTCGAGCGGGTAGTCGCCGGCCACGTTCACCTGCATGATGGGGAACTCCGAAAACTCGATTTCCTGAATCTGCGGTTCCTGGTCGAGCACGTTGGGGAGGTCGGTGCGGGCCCGGTCCACGGCGTCTTCCACCCGCTGCTTGGCCACGGCGGTTTCAATGCCCGCGTTGAATTCTACGATGATGGCCGACAAGTTCTCCACCGACGAG
>CADCTQ010000405.1 GCA_902805615.1 uncultured Cytophagales bacterium | reverse complement strand
TTGGGCTTACCTTCGTGATTATACAAATGACTAACCGCAATATCGTTATGATAAGCGTCACCGACAAAGCCAAAGACAAAATCATGGAACTCCGTCAGAAGGATCAACTGGCTGACGATCACAACATCCGCGTGGCCGTACGGGGCGGGGGCTGCTCCGGCCTCATGTACGACCTGGCTTTCGACAGCGCCTCCAAGCCCGGCGACGAGGTGTTCGAGGACAAAGGCATCAAAATCCTGGTGGACAAAAAGAGCTTGTTGTACCTGCTGGGCACCCAGTTGGACTTCTCCGACGGCCTGAACGGCAAAGGCTTCCAGTTCGTCAACCCCAACGCCTCCCGCACCTGTGGCTGCGGCGAAAGCTTCTCCGTATAAAGCATCCTTTCAACGTCCGGTCTCCGGAATGCCCCGCCCGTACCCGTTACGGCCGGGGCTTTTTTTTGACCGGAAGGTTTACCACGGAGACACGGGTTCACGCAAAGGCGCAAAGGAGGAGCGCAAAGAACGCAAAGAAAATAAACTGAACCGCAAGGGGCGCAAAGGAGACGCCAAGACCGCAAGGAGTACGCGTACCTCTTTGCGCCCTTTGCGTCTTCTCTTTGCGCCTTTGCGTGAAACTGGCGTGAAACCCGCTTGACGCTTTCCCCGGTTTTCCCCCCAATTTCTCGTAACTTGCCCTTTCATTGAACTTGGCTGGTTGCTATGGAACTGGAATATTTAGAAGGCCTGAATGAGCCACAGCGCGAAGCTGTTTTGCAGACGGAAGGACCCCTGATGATCATTGCCGGGGCCGGCTCCGGGAAGACGCGCGTGCTTACCTACCGCATTTCGCACCTGATCAACCACGGCATTGACCCCTTTGCCATCCTGGCGCTGACGTTTACCAACAAGGCCGCCGCCGAAATGCGCCAACGCATCGAAAAGGTGGTGGGCTCCGAAGCCCGCAGCATCTGGATGGGCACGTTCCACTCCATTTTTGCCCGCATCCTCCGCATCGAGGCGCACCGCATCGGCTACACCCGCGACTTTTCCATCTACGACACCGAAGACTCCAAGTCGCTCATCCGGACGCTCCTCAAGGAGATGAACCTGGATGACAAAACCTACCGCGTGGGCACGGTGCTGCACCGCATTTCCTCGGCCAAGAACGGGCTCATCTCCGTGAACGAATACCAGCGCAACGAACTCTTCCGGGCCGAGGACGAAGGCAACCGCATTCCCGAAATGGGGCGCCTCTACCGGGCTTACCAGGACCGGCTGCTCAAGGCCAACGCCATGGACTTCGACGACCTGCTGTTCAACACCAACGTGCTCTTCCGCGACCACATTGACGTGCTCAACAAGTACCAGCAGAAGTTCCGGTACGTGATGGTGGACGAGTTCCAGGATACCAACGTGTCGCAGTACGTGATTACCCGCAAACTGGCGGCCGTGCACCAGAACATCTGCGTGGTGGGCGACGACGCCCAGAGCATCTACGCCTTCCGGGGCGCCAACATCCAGAACATCCTCAACTTCGAGAAAGACTATCCCGACCTGAAGATCATCAAGCTGGAGCAGAACTACCGGTCCACCAAGACCATCGTGCAGGCGGCCAACTCGGTCATCAACAAGAACAAGGCCCAGCTCCGCAAGGCCGTGTGGACCGAAAACGAAGACGGCTCGCTGATTGACCTGGTGAAGGCCGGCTCCGACAACGAAGAAGGCGTGCTCATTGCCAACTCCATTTTCGAGGAGAAAATGCAGCATTCGCTCCGCAACAGCGACTTTGCCATTCTCTACCGCACCAACGCCCAGTCGCGGGCCTTTGAAGAGGCGCTGCGCCGCAAGAACATCAAGTACCGCATCATCGGCGGCCTCTCGTTCTACCAGCGCAAGGAGATCAAGGACCTGGTGGCCTACCTGCGCTTCACCACCAACCAGAACGACGAAGAAGCCCTCAAGCGCATCATCAACCTGCCCAAGCGCGGCATCGGCGAAGGCACCATTGCCAAGATCATCGTGGCCGCCGGCGAGGCGGGCCTGGGCCTGTGGGACGTGGTGAGCAACTCCGTGTCGTTCCTGGGCGCCCGGTTGGCCGGACCCATTGACACGTTTGCCACGCTCATCAAGAGCTTCCGGTATACGGCCGAGCAGAAGGACGCCTATGAAACGGCCGCCCACATTGCCAAGACGTCGGGCCTGCTCAAGGAACTGCACGAGGACAAGACCGTGGAGGGCCTGGCCCGCTTCGAAAACGTGCAGGCGCTGCTCAACGCCATCAAGGAATTCGTGGACAACCCCCAGAACGAGGACAAGAGCCTGAGCGCCTTCCTGCAAAGCGTGTCGCTGCTCACCAGCGCCGAAGACGACAAGGACACCGACCGCGACAAGGTGACCATGATGACGATCCACGCCGCCAAGGGACTGGAATTCAAGTACGTATACATCGTGGGCCTGGAAGAAGACCTGTTCCCCTCGCAGATGATGCTCACCAGCCGCGCCGACCTGGAGGAAGAGCGGCGCCTGTTCTACGTCGCCATCACGCGGGCCGAGAAAAAACTGACCCTCTCGT
This sequence comes from uncultured Cytophagales bacterium, assembly GCA_902805615.1. GTDB lineage: Bacteria > Bacteroidota > Bacteroidia > Cytophagales > 172606-1 > CADCTQ01. The sequence continues at coordinate 58,435 of CADCTQ010000405.1, read as the reverse complement.
ACGCCGAAACGCGTTACCAGTACGGGCGGCTGAAAAACTGCGAACCGAGCCGCTTCCTGAAGGAAATTGACAACGATTACCTGCGCACCAACCACAGCCTGAGCAACCGCGAAGCCTACGTGAACAGCTTCGTGCGAAACCTTACACCGCGCAAACCCGAGCAGATAAATGCCACCATTCACACCCCGTCGTCGGACTTTACGCCCAGCGACACCTCGCGGCTCGCCGAGGGCATGAAGGTGGAACACGCCAAGTTCGGCTTCGGCACCGTGAAGGAGATTGACGCCAGCGCCCACGACCGCAAGGCCCGCATCTTCTTCGACAAGGCCGGCGAGAAGACGCTGCTGCTCAGCTTCGCCAAGCTGCGGATCGTGGAGTCATAAGGGCGGAGCCGTTCGAATTAGCCGGCCGGAACGAACAAAACGAACAATTTGGGAAGGCGCTGCGTTTGTGCTACGTGCCCGGGCGGGATAATTCCGCAACAGGCACCCATAATTCGCTAATTCTGATTAGATTAGAACCTATTTACCGTAAAAAGATCCAGCATTTACAATTCCCCTATGGAAGGCTTTGATTACAATACCCAGTTGTCGCCCGTCATTTTGAAGGAATACGGGCGGAACGTACAGAAACTGGCGAACTACATCATTACCATCGAAGACCGCGAAAAGCGCAACAAGTACGCCCAGCTCCTGGTAGAACTCATGCGCCAGATTCACCCCAACATGCGGGAAGGGCAGGACTACACCAACAAGCTGTGGGACGACCTCTACATCGTGTCGGGGTTCAACCTCGACGTGGACAGCCCGTTTCCGCTGCCCGAAAAAACCCTGCTGGGCAAGAAGCCCAAAAAGGTGGGCTACAACAACCACGAACTCCGGTTCAAGCACTACGGCCACAACGTGGACCTGATGATCAAAAAAGCCATTGTGCTCGAAGACCCCGAAGAGCAGATGGCTGCCATCATCTACATCGGCCGGCTGATGAAGTACTTCTACACCCAGTGGAACCGCGAAAACATCGAAGACGCCGTGATCGTGAACGACATGCGCATCCTGTCGGGCGGCAAGCTCACCATCAGCCTCGAAAAGGTGAAAGCCGAAGGGTTGTTTGACCCCATGGCCAAGGACCGTACCGACCGCGGCCGGCCCAACGAGAACAACATGAACACCATGCAGCTCCAGAACCGAGGTAACCAGAAGAAAAACAAGAAGAAGCGCAAGTAGTTATAGAACCTGTCCGTAAAATCAAGAATCGCCGCTTGTTTCGCAGCAAGCGGCGTTTTTATTACATCAGGTGCCAGAACACCCCTTTTTACGCGCGTTCCGGGCAAGGATATTTCCGTTATTCTTGCATACCCAAGCAGTTTATCCATCTTATCACGTAATCAATACACCAACAGCCAGCTATGCTTTCTTTCAAGATCGAGGGCGGTCATCGCTTAAAGGGCGAAATCATTCCCCAGGGAGCTAAAAATGAGGCGTTGCAGATCCTTTGCGCCGTTCTGCTTACCGACCAACCCGTCACCATTCATAACGTGCCCGACATCCGGGACGTGAACAAACTAATCGAGTTGTTGGATGCCATGGGCGTGAAGGTCAAAAGACTTTCCGAGTCTACCTACCGTTTCCAGGCCGATGACGTGGATGTGAAATACCTCGAAACGGACGGCTACCGCAAAAAGGCGGCTTCCATCCGGGGTTCCATCATGGTACTGGGTCCCATGCTGGCCCGCTTCGGCAAGAGCCGCATCCCCAAGCCGGGTGGCGATAAGATCGGCCGCCGCCGGCTGGATACGCACTTCCTGGGTTTTGAAAAGCTGGGTGCCAAATTCAACTACGATTCCAACGACGGTTTCTACCACATTGACGCCCGCAACCTCCAGGGCACCTACATGCTGCTCGACGAGGCGTCGGTGACCGGTACGGCCAACGTGCTGATGGCCGCCGTGCTGGCCAAGGGCAAGACCACCATCTATAACGCCGCCTGCGAACCCTACCTCCAGCAGTTGTGCGCCATGCTCAACCGGATGGGCGCCAAGGTCACCGGCGTCGGCTCCAACCTGCTCACCATCGAAGGCGTGGAAGTGCTCAACGGCACCGAACACACCATGCTGCCCGACATGATCGAGATCGGCTCGTTCATCGGCATGGCCGCCATGACGCAGTCCGAACTGACCATCAAGAATGCCCGCGTGGACCAGCTCGGCCTCATCCCCGACGTGTTCCGCCGCCTGGGCATCCAGCTCCAGATCAAGGGCGACGACATTTTTGTGCCCGCCCAGGACCGCTACGAGATCGAAACCTTCATTGACGGCTCCATCATGACCGTAGCCGACGCCCCCTGGCCCGGCTTCACGCCCGACCTGCTGAGCATCGTGCTGGTAACGGCCATCCAGGCCAAAGGCACCCTGCTCGTACACCAGAAAATGTTCGAAAGCCGCCTGTTCTTCGTGGATAAACTGATGGACATGGGCGCCCAGATCATTCTTTGCGACCCGCACCGCGCCACCGTGATCGGCCTCGACCGCCGCATGCCGCTGCGGGGCATCCAAATGACTTCGCCCGACATCCGCGCCGGCGTGGCCCTGCTCATTGCCGCCCTGTCGGCCAAAGGCACCAGCATCATTGACAACGTGGAGCAGATTGACCGCGGCTACCAGCACATTGACACCCGCCTGCGCAAACTGGGCGCCGTGATCGAAAGAATGGAGTAAGGACCTTGATAGAATGATTAAAAGATAAGTTGAGGAAAGCTATCAGTCAAATAGATAGTCTCCGGTTCAGATTCGGATAAAGAGCGTATTTTTTAATTTCTTTTCGTGATTCTGCTTCTCTGACGCCGGGCGACCGGTGGCCGGGGAAGCAGAATCTTTTTATCAGGATTTTCTCAGAAGTGGTCACCCAGACACTGACCACGGCGCGTCACGATAGGTTGGGCGCCGTCAGTGTCTGCCGACGTCAATGTCCCACTGACGGCTTCTATAAGCTTTAGGACTTTCTCAAAAAGTCTTTTAATGCCGTCAGTGTCCTACTGAAGGCGGCATGAGGATATTCCTAAGCGTTGTTCCGGGCCGTGATCTGTGTCTGCCGTGGTCAGTGTCTCACTGACCACTTCTGAGAAAGTCCTGAGCTTTTTGGGAAAGTCCTATTTATGTTACTCATTCCTTTATAAAGGAAATAACCGGGCATTTCGGCACATATTCCCCTCGCTGTCATTCCCGGAGGGAATCTCCTTGATGACAGGCATTATCCGACGATAACTACCAACATTCCCTCCGGGAATGACAGCGAAAGGGAGCTAACCCGAAATACCCATTTGTTTCCTTTACAATGGACTCACCGTAAACAAAATAAAATCCTTGATCTTCCTGGTGAACGGGGTGGCAGTCGGCTACCTGGTCTACATGGTAGGCGCGGGCAACGACAAAAGCATTCTGCTTATGCTGTTCTACTACCCAATACTGATTCTGGTCAACGGACTGATGGCGTGCGGGGTGCGGAAAAGGAATCGCCAGGTTGCCGGCTACTTTTACTGGGCGGCACTGGCTCTCATTATATTATTCCTGCCCCTCCTGCTCATCACCCCCTGGTTTAGTTTTTAGTCAGCCGTTGACTGGCCGCAGTTGCCTGCTGAATGGGTGGTCGTAAAAGCACGAACGGAAAGTCATCCCCCAACCCCCTTCCCTCACGCACAAGCAAGCCGCACAAGGGGGACCGGTCGTTGGCGGCTTCCTGGCAAGGAACGGTCCGTGCCCATCAGACACTGACAGCCCCCTTGCGGCGGCACCGCCCGGCACCGGTCCCCCTTGTGCGGCTTGCTTGTGCGTGAGGGAAGGGGGGTTGGGGGATGACCGGCTTGTAACGCTTTCACCACCCCCCAATTGCCTTCTCTGGGAGCATTCCGGGTTTTCCCGGCCGGAGCATCCTTCTTTATTCCCATTCCCTTACTTTTGCATCCTTTCGTACGTACACTTGTACGTATGGCCAGCAGTACGCTTGCACCACGGCATCCTGCCAATGACCTAATCCTGTTGATCCTTTTATCCCGAAAATCCTGATCCGACCCCACTTATGCCCATACAGAATCCCCAACGCTACACCGTCACGGCGGCCCTGATCTACGCCAACGGGCCCATCCACATCGGTCACCTGGCCGGCTGCTACCTGCCCGCCGACATTTACGTGCGGTACCTGCGCGGGCAGGGGCGGGATGTGGCCTTCATCAGCGGCACCGACGAACACGGCGTGCCCATCACCATCAAAGCCCGCAAGGAAGGCACCACGCCGCAGGAAGTGGTGGACAAGTACTACACCCAGATCCGCGACGCGTTCGGCGAGTTCGGCATCTCCTTCGACATCTATTCCCGCACCAGCAAACCGGCCCACCACCAGGTGTCGCAGGATTTCTTCACCAACCTCTACGACAAAGGCATTTTCAAGGAAGAAGTCACCGAGCAGTACTACGACCAGAAGGCCGCCCAGTTCCTGGCCGACCGCTACATCGTGGGCACCTGTCCCAACTGCGCCAACCCCAACGCCTACGGCGACCAGTGCGAACGGTGCGGCACCTCGCTGAGCCCCGAAGAACTCATCAACCCGCATTCCACGCTTTCCGGCGAGCCGCCCATCAAACGGCCCACCAAGAACTGGTACCTGCCGCTCGACCAGTTGCAGCCCAAGATCAGGGCGTACGTGGACAGCCACCCCGAGTGGAAGACCAACGTGGCCGGCCAGTGCCTGTCGTGGCTGAACGCGGGCCTGCACCCCCGGGCCATGACCCGCGACCTGGACTGGGGCGTAAAGGTGCCCCTGCCCGACACCGAAGGCAAGGTGCTGTACGTGTGGTTCGACGCCCCCATCGGCTACATCACCTTCACCAAGGAACTCTTCGAGGGCCGCGGCCAGGACTGGGAACCCTACTGGAAGGACGCCAACACCAAGCTGGTACACTTCATCGGCAAGGACAACATCGTGTTCCACTGCATCATTTTCCCGGCCATGCTCATGGAACACGGCCAGTTCGTGCTGGCCGACAACGTACCCGCCAACGAGTTCATGAACCTGGAGGGCGACAAGATTTCCACGTCCCGCAACTGGGCCGTGTGGCTGCACGAGTACCTGCGTGACTTCGAAGGCCAGCAGGACGTGCTGCGGTACGTGCTCTGCGCCAACTCCCCCGAAAACAAGGACAGCGACTTTAGCTGGAAGGATTTCCAGGCCCGCAACAACAACGAGCTGGTCGGCAACCTGGGCAACTTCGTGAACCGGGCAATGGTACTGACGCAGAAGCACTTCGGCAACAAAGTGCCTCCCCGCAACAACCTCTTCGACATTGACCTGGACGTGATCGAAAGCATCCGGCGGCTTCCCGGGCAGATTACCGCGTCCCTCGAAGCGTACCGTTTCCGCGAAGCCCTGGCCCTGGTGATGGAGCTGTCGCGCGTGGGCAACAAGTACCTGGCCGATACCACGCCGTGGCACGCCATCAAGGACGACGAAAGCCGGGTGCAGACCATCATGAACCTGAGCCTGCAAATCGCGGCCAACCTCGCCATTGTGATGGAGCCGTTCCTGCCCTTCTCGGCCCGCAAGCTGCTGGGAATGCTCAACCTGCCGGCGCACCGGTGGAAAGACGCCGGGAGCATTGATATGCTTTCGGAAGGGCACGCGCTGGGCGTGTCGTCGTTGCTGTTCACGAAGATCGAAGACGCCGTCATTGAGGCGCAGGTGCAGAAGCTGCTCGACGCGAAAAAGGTCAACCAGCAGGAAGCCCGGGCCAATGCGCCGGTCGAAGCACCGGCGGCCGTGCCCGAAGGCAAACCCGCCGTCAGCTTCGACGACTTCACCAAAATGGACATCCGGGTGGCGACCATCCTGGCCGCCGAAGCCGTGCCCAAAACCAAGAAGCTGCTCAAACTCACGCTGGATACGGGCATTGACCGGCGCACCGTGGTGAGCGGCATTGCCGAACACTACCAGCCCGGCGAGATCATCGGCCGGCAGGTGTGCCTGCTGGCAAACCTGGCCCCCCGCGAAATCAAGGGCATTATGTCGCAGGGCATGATCCTGATGGCCGAGGATGCCGACGGCAGCCTGGCGTTCGTACGCCCCGAGAAGCTGATCACCAACGGCGGCACGGTCCGCTGACCGGCATTCACGGCCCACCCACCAACGCCCCGTCTGAAGACAGTTTGGACGGGGCTTTTTTCTTGCACAGAATTTGATGCGGGAGGGGCAGACCCTTTTCCTTTTTCGCATGAGAAAACGAATGCTACTCCTTTTCGTGCCGGCGCTGGTTGCCAGCCTGTCCGGTTGCATGACCAGTTATCCACCTCACCCCCGCCCACTGGTCAGCATACCATTACGACCCCATCGCAACGACGTGCGAGTATACCTGGAGGGGGAGAAGCCCTTGAACCAGAACTACTACAAGGTAGTGGATCTCGCCGTCCCGCTTTCCTACGGAAACGTATACGACAAGGTGATGGCTTTAGAAGTACAAGGGCAACGCATGGGGGTAGATGCCATTCTGGTCACCGGCTCCTCTCCCGATTACGCTTCCGAAGGTGATTCGTCCGGATTGCTGCATGCCATTGGCATCAAGTACCGCGACCGCCTGGATTACGTGCAGGAGTACCTGAAGCGCAAAGACGTGTATGCCTACTTGCCGGACGGGAGTACGCCCCTGGTTTACCAGGCCGACTTTGACTTCATGGGCGATGAAGGGGCTCACCTGAAGTACCGCAAGGATACCATCTACCACCGCTACGTGCAACGCTACGCATTTGACTACCTGATGCACGCCATCTGGGGCTGGTCTTACCGGTTGGATGCGCAGGGAAAGGTCATCCAACGCATGAAGCGGGAGGACGGCCCGGCCATAAGGTGCCGGTTTGCATACAACCCATACGGGAATGTCGCTGCCATCGGGCTGACCACCTACGCCAACGCCCGGGTCATGCCAAATACGGAAGAGCAGATCGTTCTTAAATACAATGAGTATCAGCAGGTGACGGAAAAACTCATTTTTGACAAGCAGAAGCGATTAAAGTACCGGGAGGCCATCCGGTATGACCCATCGGGCCGGGTGCAGCAGTCTACGCTTTACGCCGTGCGCCGGGACGGTCAAGTGCCCATCGTTACCACGGTTCACTACTACTACGCTCCCGGCGACTTGCCGCCCCTGGCGAAAGGTCTGTAAGCGCCCCCTGCACCTCCGGGCAGCATCCCATTTTTCCGCCCGGTAGCATTCATGCCGCTGGAAAGAAAGCGACCGCGACTGGTCCCGGAGCGGGATAGCCAAAAGTTTGGAATAAAGAAGGCCCGGACAGAGCGGTTCTCTTTTTTCCTGCACAGAATTTGATACGGGAGCGGTAAGTCCTTTTCCCTTTCCGTATGAGAAAACTGTTTCTACTCCTCCTGATTCCGGCCCTGCTTACCGGCCTGGCCGGCTGCATGACCGCTTACGTGCCCCGCCCCCCGCAACTCGTGGACGTTCCGCTGCGGCCGCACCGCCACGACGTGAAGATTTACCTGGAAGGGGAAAAGCCCGAGAACCCGGACTACTACAAGGTGGTGGCCCTCGACGTGCCCATCGCCTACGGTTCCTTCCACGACAAGCTGCACGCCTTTAAAACGCAGGGCCAGCGGCTGGGCCTCGACGCCGTGCTGCTCCTGGGCGCCACCCAGGCGTACCAGCCGGGTGAGTTCGGGCCCATTCCCTACGGCGCGGTACACGCCATCGGCATCAAGTACCGCGACAGCCTCTACTACGTGAGCGAATACATCAGGCGCAAAGACGTGTTCGTGCACGGTTCGGACGGGGACACCTCGCTGGCCTACCAGGCGCACTTCAACCCGATGGGCGAAGAGTTGGCCCATCCCTACTACCGCTCCGACACCCTGTACCGCCGGTACGTGCAGCGGTACGCCCTCGACTACCTGCTCAACGCCACCGACCGGTGGGCTTTCCTGGCCGATACGCGGGGCAACATCGAGCAGCGGACCCACTACTTCCGCGGCATGCCCGAACTCACGTGCCTCTTTAAGTACAACGACTACGAAAACGTATCGGAGATTAAGATCACTTCCCAACCCAGGGCGTACCCCGCTTCCCCGTGGATCACCGAACGGATGGTGCTCAAGTACGACGGGCAACTGCTGGTAGCGGAAAAGCTCATTTACGGCGCCAAAAAGCAGTTGAAGTACCGGGAAGTGGTGTCCTATTACCCTTCCGGCCGCATCCGGCAGACGGTGCTGTACGCCCAGCGCAAAGGATGGGAGCAGCCCCTGGTTACCACGGTGTACCACTACCACAGCCTCGACGATCTGCCCGCCATTACGAAAGGCCTGTAAGCGCCCCGGGCAGGGCGGCCGGCGTAAACCGGCGCAGCAGGTCCCGCGGCCCGGCTACCGCGTCGGCGGGCAGCCCCAGTGCCTTTGCCAGGGCCTGGTACACCGGCGCCGGGCCGGGCAGTTGTCCCCGCAGGGCCAGGAGCGACGCCGCCCCCGCCGACTTGGAGAGCTTCTGACCGCCTTCGTCTTTGAGCAGGGGGTGGTGGTAGAAAATGGTTTTCGCAAACGCGTTGGGCGGCAGGTGCCCGGCCAGGAAAAGCTGCGCCGCCGTGGACGGCAGCAGGTCAACGCCCCGCACCACGAGGTTGATGCCGTAGTGCAGGTCATCGGCCAGCGAGGCCACCTGGTAGGCCGGCAGGCCGTTGCGGCGGCGCACCACGAAGTCGCCCATTGCCGCGTCCAACTGCACTTGCCGGGACCCGCCGGTGTACCCGGGAATGTGGATCACGGTATTTTCCGGTACGTACACCCGCCAGGCCGCGTCGGGCGTATTGAGCGGCAGGTTGCGGTGGCGGCACGTGCCGGGGTACCCGCCGTTCACGGACGCGGCCAGCACCTGCGACCGGGAGCAGTTGCAGGCGTACACGACGCCCGACTGCCGGAGCCCTTCCAGCAGTTGGGCGTACCGGTCCAGGGCGTGTAACTGCGAAAAGTGGGTTTCGAAGGCCGTGGGGTCCTTCGGGCCCGCGTCCCAGTCGAGTTCCAGCCACGCGAGGGTGTGGAACACGTCTTCCACGTAGGCGGGGCGGCGCCGTTCGTTGTCAATGTCGTCAATGCGGAGCAGCAGCGAGCCGCCGTGGTACCGCGTCAGCAGCCAGGTCAGGGCAAACGAAAAGGCGTTGCCCAGGTGTAAAAAGCCGCTGGGCGTCGGTGCCAGCCGCGACCGTACCGCATCCGTCCACTGTCTCACGTGTATTGTTTACTTGTAGTCAACAACAAAGATAGTGAGCGGAAGATAGTAAGCCGGAAAAGGTTCACCACGGAGACACGGAGAAAAGGGAGACTGGAGAAAAGGGAAGCCGGAGCCGGGGAGGTAACGGGAATTGACATAAGCTGCTCTGCGGAAGGGATAAGGTTTAAACCCTATCCTACGGATAGTGGGCTCACGTTTCCAAATCCGAAGGGGTAGGGATGAGGCGAACAGGAAATGACATCGTATTGTGAAAGCGGCAGCAATATCCGTAGGATAGGGTTTAAACCTTATCCCTTCGCGGAGCAGCGCCTAAGCTCCGGTCTCCCTTTTTCTCCGTGAAACTCCGTGCCCTCCGTGCCTCCGTGGTGAACCTTTTTCTACTGCTTTTTGAACACGATGGCCTCGCGGTACTTGCTGATGATCTGGTCGTAGAACTCCCGCAGGTGGTCGTAGTATTCGCTGGGAATCACCGACGACTTGAAGTTCACCGTGGTCAGCAGTTGGATCAGGTCATTCTGCCGGTTTACCTGGTAGCGGAATTCAGCCAGTTCGCCCGGGAACTTCATGAGTACGCTCTTGGGCATTTCCTGCACCTGGTAGCCGGCCGGCACCTTCAGGTTGAGGATGTACGTGCGGGTCTGGGGGTAATCCAGTTCCACCGGCAAAAACCGCTGCTCCTGCTTGAAGGGGTTTTCGGTAAACTCGTTGAGCAGCACCGGGTTGAAATAAACCATGGACGGCGATGCCTGCCCGGTCCCTTCGGGCTGGTACGAAAGCGTCGCCAGCAGCGCCTCGTCGGGGTCTTCGGCGTGTTCCACCTTGGCATTGATGAGCTTGAAGTCCTGGTTTTCGTGGCTGATCACCTCGTTGGCGAGGGCCTTGTTGCCCTTTTTGGCGAATTGCAGCCGCTTGTCGAGGGCCAGGTAGCCTTCGTAGCGCACCGAGAACCGGTAGAGCGGCTTGGCCGGGTCGTTGAGGTCTACTTCCACGGAGGTAGTCTGGCGCGTCGGGCAGTTGGTCTTGGTCGGCACCCACCGCGGCTTGTCCTTGTCGAGCAGGAAGGCATTTTCGTTCAGGTCTTCGTCGGCCAGCAGCTGGTAGGGGCGCATCCGGTCGGTGGCGTCGAGCAGCAGTTCTTTGCCGTCCACCTGGGCGCAGGCGATCAGGTGGTTGAACTGGCTGAGCAGCGGGTACGTCACGTGCACCTTGCCGTGCTGGCGGGTGCTGAGCACCACCGGGTTGGCCTGGATGCCGGCTTCGCGCAGCAGCAGCGTCAGGTAGAGGTTGATCTCGGCGCTGTTGCCCTGTTTCTTGTCGAGCAGCGCCGTGAGGTTCTGTTCGGTCAGGAGGTGGTGCGTGCCGTCCCACTGCAAACTGTGGCTCACGTGGTTGTAGATCTTCTGCACCCGCACCAGTTCGGGGTCGGCGGGGGCGTACAAGGTAGCCAGCACGTCCTTGGCCATGCCGCGGCGGTTGAGGTAACGGGTGATCCTTTCGTCGTCGAGCAGTTCCTTGGCCAGCTTTTCCCAGGAAGTCATGGTGGTCACGTACTCCAGGCCCGCCCCCGGGAGGCTGCTGCTGGCCCTTTTGTAGCCGGCCAGTTGAAAGCGGATCTTCTCGGCGTAATCGTAGTGGTTGGCTACGTGGCTCTCTTCGCGCAGGGCCGGTACGTTGTCGAGCGACCACTGGCTGACGGAGGCTTGCGGGTATTTGGCGATCAGTTTGCGGCCCTGCATGAGCACCCGGTAATCAAGCCCTTCGGGGATGAACGCCCGCAGTTCGCTGTGCAGCGTCGGAATCTCACTCTGGAACAGCCAGGCGTCCAGGAAAAAGTAGTTCTCGGAAACGGTCGTGTACCGGTACTCCAGGATGGAGCCGGCCTCTACGTTGGTGAAGGTAAAGCGTTTTTCGCGCCAGTTTTCACTCGCGTCCACGTCGAACATCTGTTTGCCCGGCACCTCCGTCTCGGTCACCTTGCCCTTGGCGTCCACGTTCAGCGTCTGGGCCTGCACCGACGTCACTTTCTCCAGGTCGTTTTTGATGTAGTAGGGAATGGAAATGTTGGCCAGGTTCAATCCCTTGCGGTCGAGGATTTTGATGCGGCGGTGCCGTTCGATGAGCACGTTGCCGTAGCCCAGCTTGATTTGTCCGTAGTCGGCCAGCACCACGGCCGTGGCGGTGCTGTCGAAGGCGCAGTGGGTAAGCTTGATCTCTTCGGGCGTTACTTTGCCCCACCGCACGGGGGCCGACTGGGCCAGCAGGTGGACGGGGGCCGCCGTGAGAAACAAGAATGCAAGCAAAGAGAACGGGAAGGAGCGTAGAAATCGGGAAGTCATGCGGAGGAGGAAAAAGACTGGCTAATAAATTACAAAAAAAAACGGCTCACTGTGCGCAAGCCGTTTCTTAAAAAAGTATTTGTTACACCTGACCGGTATTACTGGACATTCTCCTTTTCCACCACTTCGGTCTGCTTGCGGATGGATTCCAGGTGGATGAGCTTGAAGAGTTCGGCCACGAAGTCCTTGTGGATGTTCATGCGTTCAGCCCACTCGGGGCGGGTCTTGAAGACCTCGTTCCAGCGTTCCACCTGGAAGATGGCTACGTTGTGGTCTTTCTTGTATTCGCCCAGCTTCTCCACCAGCGACATCCGGGTGGCGACCACTTCGAGCAGTTCGCGGTCGGCGTCGTCAATCTTGTGGCGCAGCTCCTCCAGGTGGTTCACGAAGAGGGCGTCGTCGGAAGTAGCCTCGCGGATGCGCAGCGCCGAGATGATCTGCTCCAGGGCGTCGGGGGTAACCTGCTGGGAAGCGTCGCTCCACGCCTGGTCGGGGTTCAGGTGGCTTTCGATCATCAGGCCGTCGTAGTTGAGGTCGAGGGCCCGCTGCGAAGTTTCGTAAATCATCGTCCGCTTGCCCGTGATGTGGCTCGGGTCGCAGATGATGGGCAGGTTCGGGAAGATCGTCTTGAGTTCGATGGGAATCTGCCACAGCGGCGCGTTGCGGTACTTGGTTTTCTGGTGCGTCGAAAAGCCGCGGTGGATGGCCGCAATGTTGCGGATGCCCGCGTTGTAGATGCGCTCAATGGCGCCGATCCACAGTTGCAGTTCCGGGTTGATCGGGTTTTTGATCAGCACCGGCACGTCCACCCCGCGGAGGGCGTCGGCCATTTCCTGCACGGTAAAGGGGTTCACCGTGGAGCGGGCGCCGATCCAGAGAATGTCGGTGCCGTACTTGAGGGCCTCCTCAATGTGCTGGGGCGTGGCTACTTCGGTCGCAAAAGGCAGGCCGGTGGCTTCTTTCACGGATTTGATCCACGGCAGGGCGATGGTGCCGTTGCCTTCGAAGCTGTTGGGACGGGTGCGCGGCTTCCAAACGCCGGCGCGGATGGCGTCTACTTTACCTAACTTTTTGAGCGCCAGGCCGGTATTCACCAGTTGCTCTTCGGTTTCGGCACTGCATGGGCCCGAGATGATGAGGGGCTTCTTGTCAAACGGAATCCAAGAGGATATGGGATTCACGTTTAATTCGTGTTTAGACATAACTACTATTGTTTTTCCGGCGAACCTGATTTGTTCAAAGTAACAATTTACAAATTTAAAGAAGGATAGACACAATACGTACATCTATATTATTTTATTTTTTGGGAGGAGTGGAGCGGTTTATTGGGGCAAGCGCAAAAAACTGCGGTAAATATGATTAATGCGGTAAAAAGTAAAACTTTCCTTCGTTCGGCCGGTGCATGGGCCGGGCAGCCGTACGAGGCGCCGCCGTTACTCCTGCCCATTGCCTTTCGGTGCAGGACTTTCCCAGAAAGCATTTCAAAGCCGTCGGTGTCTCACTGACGGCGGCTTGCGTGCCTTGATAAGCGTGGATAAGCGTGGTTCCGTATCGTGGCGTGGTCAGTGTCCCACTGCGTATGTGCTTAGCGGGTGGTATGCGATGCGTCATTGCGAGGAGGGGGATTGCCAGGCGGGCCGGGCGACGAAGCAATCTCCCACGTATCCCCGCCAAACCCCGTTACGGGTGGGATCAGTTTCTTCAGCGGGACACTTGGGGCAGGGAGCTGTCTCTGGCCTTTGGCGCTTCTCCGGGTGAGCTTGCTTCGTCATGCCCACCCTAAAGGCCAGCCCTCATTCCTCGCAATAACGCATCCTATACTACCCGCTAATCGCATGCTCACTGACCACTTTCAGGAAAGTCCTAAGTTAAAAGCCACCGGGAAAAGCCAAGTCCCGCAGCCACAGTCCGGGAAAGGGGAACAGCCGCCCCGGTTTGGGCAAAAATGACAAAAAGTCGTATTTGGCGTCCATTCGGGGCTCCATCCGGACAAAATAACCGGAAACATGGGTTTGGTTTTACGTTTGATAGGGAGGGAGTAGCATTACCGAAGGAAAAAGAAAAGACTAGAGATATGAATTTTAACAAGTATACCATCAAATCGCAGGAAGTGATCCAGCAGGCATCTGAGATTGCTTCCGGCAACGGCCAGCAAGCCGTTGAGACGGGCCACCTGATGAAGGCCATCCTGACTTCCGATGAGAACATGATGGGCTTCTTGCTGAAGAAACTGAACGTGAACCGCGCCCAGCTCGACCCGCGGCTGAACGAAACCGTAACCGCCTACCCCAAGGTGAGCGGCGGCAGCCCGTACCTGTCCAACGAGGCGGCGGCGGCCCTGCAAAAGGCCGAAAGCCTGCTCAAGGAATTCGGCGACGAATACGTGGCCGTGGAACACATCCTGCTCGGCATCCTGGCGGGTCGCGACAAAGTGGCCCAACTGCTGAAGGACGCCGGCTTTACCGAAAAAGGACTCAAGAAAGCAATCAACGAACTGAGAGGAGGAGCGAAAGTGACCGACCAGAACGCAGAAGCAAAATATAAATCCCTCGAAAGGTATTCCATCAACCTGACCGACCGGGCCAAGGCGGGCAAGATTGACCCCGTGATCGGCCGCGACGAAGAAATCCGCCGCGTGCTGCAAATCCTGTCGCGCCGCACCAAAAACAACCCGATCTTGCTGGGCGAACCCGGCGTCGGCAAGACGGCCATCGTGGAAGGGCTGGCGCAGCGGATCGTGTCCGGCGACGTGCCCGAAAACCTGAAAGAAAAAACGCTGATTTCCCTGGACATGGGCCTGCTCGTGGCCGGCGCCAAGTACAAGGGCGAATTCGAAGAACGCCTCAAAGCCGTCATCAAGGAAGTGACCGACTCCAACGGCGAGATCATCCTCTTCATTGACGAGATCCACACGCTGATCGGCGCCGGGGGCGGGGGTGAAGGGGCCATGGACGCGGCCAACCTGCTCAAGCCGGCCCTGGCCCGCGGCGAGTTGCACGCCATCGGCGCCACCACGCTGAAAGAGTACCAGAAGTACATCGAAAAGGACAAGGCCCTCGAACGCCGCTTCCAGTCGGTGCTGGTGGACGAACCCAACGTGCCCGACGCCATTTCGATCCTGCGGGGCATCAAGGAAAAGTACGAGGTGCACCACGGGGTGCGCATCAAGGACGACGCCGTGATCGCGGCCGTCGAACTCTCGAACCGCTACATCTCCGACCGCTTCCTGCCCGACAAGGCCATTGACCTGATGGACGAGGCCGCCGCCAAGCTGCGCATCGAAATTGACTCGCTGCCCGAGGAACTGGACGAAATCCAGCGCCGCATCATGCAGCTCGAAATCGAACGCGAAGCCATCCGCCGCGAGAATGACCGCGACAAGGAAGCCCTGCTTTCCCGCGAGCTGGCCGACCTCGAAGCCCAGCGCAACGACCTCAAGGCCAAGTGGGAAAACGAGAAAGGCGTGATCGAAGCCATCCAGAAGGAGAAGGAGAACATTGACCGCTACAAGGTGGAAGCCGAGCAGGCCGAACGGGCCGGTGACTACGGCCGCGTGGCCGAACTGCGCTACGGCCGCATCCGCGAAGCCGAACTCAAGCTCCAGGAGTTGCAGAAGCAGGTGGCCCAAACCGACAACGCGCTGCTCAAGGAAGAAGTCACCTCCGAGGACATTGCCGAGGTGGTCGCCAAGTGGACCGGCATCCCCGTATCCCGGATGTTGCAGAGTGAACGCGAAAAGCTCCTGCACCTGGAGGAAGAGCTGGGCAAACGCGTGGCCGGCCAGCAGGAAGCCATCCAGGTGGTGGCCGACGCCGTGCGCCGCAGCCGGGCCGGCTTGCAGGACCCCAAGCGTCCCATCGGTTCGTTCATCTTCCTGGGTACCACGGGGGTCGGTAAGACCGAACTCGCCAAGGCCCTGGCCGAATTCCTGTTCAACGACGACAACGCCCTGGTGCGGATTGACATGTCGGAGTACCAGGAACGCCACGCCGTGAGCCGGCTCATCGGCGCGCCTCCCGGGTACGTGGGCTACGACGAAGGCGGGCAGCTTACCGAAGCCGTGCGCCGCAAGCCGTACTCGGTGATCCTGCTCGACGAGATCGAAAAGGCGCACCCCGACGTGTTCAACATCCTCTTGCAGGTGCTCGACGACGGCCGCCTCACCGACAACAAGGGCCGCGTGGCGAACTTCAAGAACACGATCATCATCATGACGTCCAACATGGGCTCGGCCGTGATCCAGGAGAACTTCGAGAAGATGGAAGACTGGAACCGCGAACAGATCATCGAGGATACCAAAGTGCAGGTGTTCGAGATGCTCAAGAAGACCATCCGGCCCGAGTTCCTCAACCGGATTGACGAACTGGTGATGTTCCAGCCGCTCACCCGCAAGGAGATCCGCAAGATCGTGGACATCCAGTTCCGGCAGATTCAGCAGCGCCTCGCCGAGAGCGGCATCACGCTGGAATCCGACAGCGAGGTGCTGAAGCAACTGGGCGAACGCGGTTTCGACCCGCAGTTCGGGGCCCGTCCTCTCAAGCGGGTGATGCAAAAGCTCATCCTCAACGAACTGTCCAAGGAAATCCTGGCCGGCAAGATCAGCAAGGACGACGTGGTGGGCATGTTCTGGGACGACGAATCGGCCTCAATCCGTTTCTTCAACGTGGCGAAAGTGGAAGTAGAGTAATGCAATAAGAAGCGGGAAGTCAAACCCGAAAGGTTTTCAAAACCTTTCGGGTTTTTTTGTTTCCGCCAGGAGCGATTCGCGTATTTTAGGAAGACAAACCCGGATTACGATGCCCATCAAAGCCAAAGCTACCGTAGCCGACTACCGCAAGTTGCCGGAGGGCGCCAAGTACCAGCTCATTGACGGAGAAATCATTGAAATGCCAAGTCACACGTTAAAACACCAGCTCATAGCCGTGTCACTGGTGAGGCAGATCGGCAACATCGTTTTTGAGAAGCAAAACGGAACCGTTCTCATCCTGCCGATGGACGTTTTTCTAAGCGAAGAGAATGTTGTCCAGCCGGACCTTCTGTTTGTGCGCAATGAACGCGCGGACCGGTTGCAACCCGACGGCGTACACGGCCCGCCCGACATGGTGATTGAAATTCTTTCTCCGTATACGGGGTATTACGACATGAAGAAGAAATTCCAGGTGTACGAAAAATCCGGGGTGCAAGAGTACTTTATCGTGGACCCCGAAGACCTCCAAGTGGTGGGTTACCGAAACAGCGGCGGGAAGTTCCACGAGTTTCACCGGGAAAGCGGAAGGCTTGCCTCGGAGGTGCTCGGCGGGGAGATTTTGTTTGCTTGACGAAACCGGGTCGTACGCATAAACCCGCAAGGTTTCTAAAACCTTGCGGGTTTTTTATTTAGCAGCTAAAAATTATTTGTTAGCCCCTGCATCAACTGCGTAAACAGCCGTAAATCAAATGGTTTAACTTTTTCCGGAACGCAACGGCAAGAAAACCAACATTCATTGCAAGAATTCGTAGAGGATGACAGACGCACGGAAAAACGGAGCCGTGGAGAGAATGCCGCATGGTTCTGGCCAGGAGCGGAGTGCAAAGGCATTTCTAATTATTATAAATTTTCCGGCGGGAAATAGTAGTTTTTTAAATCATTCTACTACCTTTAGCGTCAGGGAGTTAAGGCGGGGAAGGCGTAGTGGCGGGGTTTTGCTCCGCAACACCTCTAAAACTCTTGCCGTCGCTTTTCCGTTGCAATCTGCAAAGTTGAAATCCAAGCCAAGCCATGAACAACGCACACGAATCTTCTTCCCCGGGAGGATACCGTTCCTTGAGCAGTAACTTCCACGACGAACTGGCCGCGGCCGGCGCCCTGAAACAAACCTGCGAAATTACCTACCTTGACCCGCAGGGCAAGGAGGTGCTGGTGATCAGCCCGGTGCTCGACCTCTACGCCGAGAATGGAATGGATTTCGTGCGGCTGGAAAAAGGCAGCATCCCCCTCGACCGCATCACCGGCGTGAATGGCCGCCGGGGCAACGACCAGGTGGACGATGCGCTGCTGCAAAAAGGCTTGCAGCCCAACGCCGCGCCGGCCACCGGTAACCACAAGTACCCCGAAGAAGAAGCCCGTGTGGGAATGGACGCGCAGCCCCGCCGGCACGCGGTGATCATATCAGATGCTGCCCCTGCCGCATCGCATACGCCGCATGCGCACGCGGAAGACGATTTCATGCACCGGTTTCTGACCTCGCCGCCGCCGTTCCTGGTCGCCGAAAACGAATTTTACCACTTCAGCGCCGACCGCCTGCACCACCGCCTGTACTTCCGGGCCAAGAGAGCGTGGGGCAGCCTGGGCGAAGTGCCGGAACTGGGCAACCAGGTGGCCCGTGTCGCCCCGCTCATCGGGCCGGAGTGCACCCTGCTCAACGACCTTACCAACATCACCCCCGACGAAGAAGGCACCGTGTGGGCGCCGCCCTTTCCCAACCGCGACGCCCTGCTGCGCAACGGCCTGCTGAAGGTAGCCGACCTGGTAGGGCCCGCCTGCGAAACGCTGGTGCACGGCATGGAAGCATTTTCCGTCAACTCGGTGCCGCTCCGGTACTTCAAGGACCGCGCCGCCGCCGAACACTGGCTCACCTCCGAGCGGGAAGATACCGACTCCATCAGCCTGTCGGATCATCCTTAAAAAAATTAAAATTTTAGCGCGGGGCACCTACTCGCGCTTCTTTTTTGTAATCTTCTCTCTTAGAACCGGTTACTGGCAAAGCAGAATTAGAGATTGCCCGTTTGTATCTATTTTAGAGTACTTTGTAAGATTTGAGGCGTTTTTTTCGTACAACCGATTATTTAAATTCGCACCCGGAGTAAAACAGCCCCCTTGGTGAATCTGAAAACGCTTACGCACATTTATTTTGTTGGCATTGGAGGCATTGGGATGAGCGCCCTGGCCCGCTGGTTCCGGCATTATGGGTGTACTGTGGCAGGTTACGACCGCACCCCTACCTCCCTCACCGACGCGCTGGCCGCCGAAGGCATTGCCGTCCACTTCGACGACGCCGTCTCCCACATTCCCGACGCCTTCCGCGCGCCATCCGACCGCGTGCTGGTGGTTTACACCCCGGCCGTCCCGGCCGACAGCCAGCAGCTGAACTACTTCCGCCAAGGCGGCTTTGCGGTGCTGAAGCGGTCGCAGGTACTGGGCATGCTCACGCAGAACCTGTACACCGTGGCCGTGGCCGGCACGCACGGCAAAACCACCACCTCGTCCATGATCGCCCACGTGCTCACCGAAGGGGGACGCAACTGCACGGCGTTCCTGGGCGGCATCACCCAGAACTACGGCACCAACCTGCTGCTCGGCAACGCCGCCGCGGGAGAACCCGTGATGGTGGCCGAGGCCGACGAGTACGACCGTTCCTTTCTCACCCTTTACCCCGACGTGGCCGTGGTCACCTCGATGGACGCCGACCACCTCGACATTTACGGCACGCACGACGAACTCAAGAAATCCTTCCGCGACTTCGTGGCCCAGATCAAGCCGGGCGGCCGGCTGTTCCGGCGCGAAGGGCTGCCCCTGGCCGCGGCCGTCGAAACGACCGACTTTGCCCTCGACGGGACCGGCGGTTACGCGGCCCGCAACGTCCGCCAGGAGGGCCACACGTTCCGGTTCGACGTAGCCACGCCCGACGGGAACCTGCCGGACTTCACCCTGCAAATGCCCGGCTTCCACAACGTGGAGAACGCCACGGCCGCCACCGCCGTCGCCCTGCACCTGGGCCTGGAAGCGGCCGTGATCAAAAAAGCCATTGCCTCGTTCCGCGGCGTAAAGCGCCGGTTCGAGTACGTGCTGGTCAACGACAAACACGTGTTCATTGACGACTACGCGCACCACCCCACCGAGATCGAAGCCTTCCTGCGGTCGGTGCGGGCCCTGTACCCGGAGCGGCACGTGACGGCGGTATTTCAGCCCCACCTGTACTCCCGCACGCGGGACTTTGCCGACGGGTTTGCCCGCAGCCTCGAACGGGCCGACCGGCTGTTGCTGCTGGAAATCTACCCGGCCCGTGAACTGCCCATACCCGGCGTGACCTCCGAAATTATTTTCGAAAAGACCAATCTGGCCGATAAGGCGTTATGCCCTAAAGGCGAACTGCTCGGGCGGCTGCAACGGGTTCCCCTGGACGTGCTGGTGACCATCGGTGCCGGCGACATTGACAAGTACGTGAGCCCGATCCGGGAATGGCTGGTGGCCGAGGCCGGACCATCCCGCGAAAAAAGCTAATCCGGGCCGCCCGCAGGTAGAATTTCTTGCGCGCAGAATGAAGTAGGTAATTGAACCAATTCTTAGACTCATACAGCATGTTCCGTATTCCATCGTTCCGGCTCAAGCGAAGCATCAAGGCAGCCCTGACGGCCGCCGGGCTGCTCGTAATGATCGGCTTCGTGGAGAAAAAACAGGCCGCCAGGACCTGTACGGGCGTAAACATCCGCATTGAGGACGCCTACGATACGTATTTCATCAACGAGAACGACGTGCTGGCGCTGATGACCCACAACAGCACCGAAAAACTAATCGGCGCCCCTTACAAAAATATTGACATTAGAAAGCTTGAATTAAGGATTAAAAGCAATAAATTTATCCGGGAGTGTCAGGTTTACAGCGATTTGACGGGGGCCCTAAACGTAGAGATCGAGCAAGCACGGCCCCTGGCCCGCCTGGTCCATCCTGCTGCCCCGGACCGGTACATCAGCGAAGAGGGCGCCGTCCTGCCCATGTCCGAACGGTTTACTGCCCGCGTAGTCCTGCTGGAAGGCAAGTGGATTGACAAGCTCATCGGGCAGCCCGATTGGCAAACGTCCGACGAAGGAAAGAATTTTTTTGCGCTGTTGCATTTCATCGACAGCAACAAATTCTGGAAAGCCCAAGTTGCCCAACTGTCCGTAAGCCCCTCAGGCAACATTAAGCTATTTCCGCAGGTGGGCAGCCAGGTCATTGAATTTGGCGACGCGGTGGATTTCGAGCGGAAGTTTGAAAAGCTCAAACTGTTTTACAAACAGATTTTACCCGTAAAGGGGTGGAACCGGTATACCCGGGTGAACGTAGCGTACAAGAATCAAATCATTTGCGAATAATCTCTCTCTATGGAAGAAAAAATAGTAGTCGGACTGGATATTGGAAGCTCCAAGGTATGCGCGGTAGTGGGGAAGATGAACGAATACGGGCGGTTGGAAATACTCGGCCTCGGGCAAGCTCCCTGCAGCGGCGTGGTGCGGGGCGTGGTTACCAATATTGACCGCACCGTAGACGCTATTGTGAAAGCAATCAACGAAGCCGAAACCCAGGCGAATGTCAATATACTCGAAGTAAACGTAAGCATCTCCGGCCAGCAGATCCGGAGCATCCGGGAACGCACGGGCTTTACCCGGCTGTCGGCCGATAAAGAAATCACCGTGGAAGACGTCATGCGCCTCAACGAGGACATGCGCCGCATCCAGCCCCCGGTGGGCAACCAGATCCTGCACGTGGTGCCGCAGGACTACAGCGTGGACTACGCCAGCGGCATCTACGACCCGGTGGGCATGCTCGGCGTAAAGCTGGAAGGTGAATTCCACGTGATCACGGCGCCCTTCGCGGCCATTGCCAACATCCAGAAGTGCATCGAGAAGGCCGACCGGCTGCTCGGCAAACGCGGCCAGCTCAAGATCGGCGAACGGGTGCTCGAACCCATTGCGGCCGGCATGGCCGTGCTCATGGACGAGGAGAAGGAAGCCGGCGTGGCCATGGTAGACATCGGCGGCGACACCACCGACATTGCCATTTTCCACAAGAACATCATCCGCCACACCTCGGTAATCCCGTTCGGCGGCAACATCGTCACGCGTGACATCGAGGACGGCTGCACGATCCAGGCCAAGTACGCCGAGCTGCTCAAGATCCGCTTCGGCCTGGCCCTTTCGGAGCCGGCCAGCTGGAACGAAGTGGTGTCCATCCCGGTGCTGCCGGGCCGGCCGCCCAAGGAGATTTCCATCAAGAACCTGGCCTACATCATCGAGGCCCGGATGGAAGAAATCGTGGAAATGATCTACGCCGAACTCTCGCGGGCCGGCTACGACCGGCTCACCGGGGGCATCGTGCTCACGGGCGGCGGGTCGCAGTTGCAGTACCTGCGCGAACTGTTCGAACTCACCACCGGGATGCACACCCGCATCGGCAACCCCAATCAGCACATGGGCCGTTCGCAGAACGAAGCCGTGAAGGCGCCCATGTACGCGGCCGCCGTGGGGCTGGTGATGGCCGGCTTCCGGGCCATTGACGAACGGGAGAACGACTACCTGAAGGCCAAGCCCGTGATGGCCGCCGCCCCGGCCCAGCAACCCCAGCAGCCACCCCGCAAGGAGCGGGAGCAGGATGGCAACGCCAAGCAGGGGGGGGGGCGGTTCTTCAACTCCATCCTCGACCGTACCCGGCGCTTCCTGTCCGACGACATGGACGACCGCATGGAGTACTAAACCAAAGACCCTTACCTCAACCAGACCTTGCATTTTATGGCTGAATCTCTTTTTAAGTTTGAACTGCCCGACCGGCACCGATCCATCATCAAAATAGTTGGCGTGGGGGGGGGCGGCAGCAATGCCGTCAATCACATGTTTAACCAGGGCATCCGCGAAGTAGATTTTGCGGTGTGCAACACCGACCGCCAGGCGCTGGACGCCAGCCCGGTACCCAACAAGGTACGCCTGGGCGTTACGCTTACCGAAGGACTCGGGGCCGGCGCCAACCCCGAACGGGGCCGCGACGCCGCCATCGAGAGTGAACAGGACATCCGCGAACTGTTCTCGCCCAACGTCAAGATGGTGTTCATCACGGCCGGGATGGGCGGTGGTACGGGTACGGGTGCCGCGCCGGTGATCGCCCGGCTGGCCCAGGAGCGGGGCATGCTCACCGTGGCCATCGTAACGGCGCCGTTCAGCTTTGAAGGAAGGGTAAAAAAGGAAAACGCTTTCCGCGGCATTGAAGAACTGCGGCAGTACTGCGACACGGTGCTGCTCATTCTCAACGATAAATTGCAGGACATCTACGGGGATTTGCCCAAGCGCAAGGCATTTGCCGAGGCCGACAACATCCTCACCAACGCGGCCAAGTCCATCGCCGAAATCATCACCGTTCCCGGTTACGTGAACGTTGACTTTGAAGATGTTAAGAAAGTGATGAAGAACGCCGGGCAAGCCGTGATGGGCTCCGCCACGGCGCAGGGCGAAAACCGGGCCCGCAAGGCCATCGAAGAAGCCCTCAACTCACCGCTGCTCAACAACCGCGACATCCGCGGGGCCAAGCGCATCCTGCTCACGATGTTCTACAGCTCCGAGGCCGAAATGACGATGGGCGAACAGTCCATCATCACCAACTACATCAACGAACGGACCGGCGACGAAGTGGACGAACTGATCCCCGGTGACGTGATTGACGAAAACCTCGGACCGTTCCTGCGGGTGACGATCATTGCCACCGGCTTCATTGACAACCCCGAGGACGGCGCCACCCGCCAGCGCCGCGTGACGGACCTCGAAAGCGGCAAGCCGGTCAAGCAACTGATTCAGCCCGAGCCCATCGTGGTGCCGCCGTCCAACCGGTACGAAGAGCGGGGCAATTACCCGCCGGTGCCCAGCGAGGCCAGCAAAGTGGTGTTCAGCCTGGAAGGCAGCGAACCCAAGGGCCGCGACGGCGGCCGCAACCACGGCCACGGCCAGGAAGACCCGGCGCAGGAAGACGATGCTTTCCGCCGCCAGCGCGACCTCGACAAGCGCCGCCAGCAGCTCAAAAACATGAGCAGCAACCTGTCGCAGGACGAGTTCCAGCAGAAGATGAATGTGCCGGCCTACCGCCGCAAGGGCGTGCGCCTGGGCGACGTGCCGCACTCCTCCGAACGCAACGTGTCACGCTACACCCTCGACGACGACGACCAGCTGCTGGGCAACAACCGCTTCCTGCACGACAATGTGGATTAGGGGAATTGGGTAGTAAGTATTAGGTATTGAGTATTGAGTATTGAGTATTGAGAAAATGCAGAGGCCGCAAACTTATGGTCTGCGGCCTCTGCATTTTTGGTAAGTAAGAACCCAAGGAATCGTATGGATCAGCGGGGAAAGGTTCAGTCGTCACAGCTACGTGACGCAGGGACGCCATACGGGTAGAAAACGCGCCTTTATGAATAGTGGCGCCAGTCCCGTAGGGACGAAATATTGGTAGAACACGCGTTTAAACGTGAGTGCACCAGTCCCGTAGGGACGAAATATTGGTGAGACAATCACCCAAAAGACAGTTGCTAACCCGTTTCGGTGCTACCAGCTACCGATGTTTCGTCCCTACGGGACTGGTGCACATACTATGGTAGGCGCGTTCTACCCATATCTCGTCCCTACGGGACTGGCGCCACTATTCATAAAGACGCGTTTTCTACCCGTATGGCGTCCCTACGGGACTTGGCTGCGTAGACTGAGTTTATCAACCCAGGACTAACCCGGAGCCCATACTGCGTTTTGCCCGGGCATGGATGTGATTAGGAAGTATTCCCATGCGTTTGTCTCCCGTCTTGCCTAGAGCAATTTGATGCCCACCGAGAACTGGAACAGGCCGGTGGCGGGTTTGCCCAGGTTGGCCCGGTCGAGGTTGGCGGCGGCGGTGAAGCCCCGTTCGTAACGGGCATCGAAGGTAAGCGCCCCAACGTCAATGCCGGCGCCGGCCTGGAAACCCCAGATCGTCTTTTGGTAGTAGTCATCCGCCGACTCGTTTTCCCGGAAGAATTCTTCCAGGCCCCGGCCGGAAATGTTGAAGGAGGCCATCGGCCCGGCAAACACCCGGAAGTTGGAACGGTTGCCGATCAGTCTGGTACCCAGCAGCACCGGCACGTCCACGCTGGTGAAAGCAACCCGGTAGTTGCCCGATTGCACCGTGCCGCTCGTGTTCTGGTTTACCTGAAAATCGGTCTTTTTGGAAGTGAACAGCACCTCGGGCTGAATGTAGAACTTGCCGGGGCTGAACCGGAGAAAGCCGCCCAGGTGATAGCCCAGCTTGTAGTCGGAGTTGATGCGGCGGTCGTCCTTGATGAGCGACGTGTAGTTGATGCCCGCCTTGGGACCAAGGGTAAAAACTTCCGGGTTCTTTTTCTGGGCCCACGCCGAGCCGGCCAGCAGGAGCATCATCAGCGCGAAGAGTGTCTTTTGCATGGTTGTAGTGGAGTAAATAAAAGTGAAAAGTGAATGTTACTTCCGGTGCATTTACAAAATCCCTGCCGAAAATTTCGGGTACCGGCCCGGGCAAAAAAATGCGCCACCACGCAACAATCCACGGCTCACCGCCTGGCGGCCCGCAGCCGCCGGGGGCCGTAGTACAGCCAGAAACCCGTACCGAGCAGAAGCAGCAGTCCCAGCCCCAGCGTGTTCATCGAAACCAGCTTGACGGCCTCGCCGAAGAGTGAGCCGTCGTGCAGGTGTTCGATCCAGTCGGAGTGCCGGCGGGCTACCGAAAGCACCCGCCCGGTCTGGCCGTCTACCTGCACCTCCCAGTAGCCTTTGTCGAAAATCACCTTCCAGATGCCCTTGTCGGGCCGGGCCTCAATGCGTTCGATGGGGTACGGGCCGCCGGCGGCGAGGTGCCGTTGCAGGGCCTGCCCGGCAATGGCGGCGGTTTCGCCCACCGGAATCCAGGTGCGCAAGTCGGGGGAAGTGCCTCTTTGGGTGGGCGGTTGCAGGGGGGCTACGTGCTTCTTCCAGGCCAGGGCCATGCCCGTGAGGCTGCTGACCAGCAGCAGGAGCAGGAGGGCCAGCCCCGCGGCGCGGTGCCAGGTGCGGAAGCGGCGGAGCAGCCTTGCCGGTCCACGCGTAGTTGTTGCGCCCGACCGGGGCATTTTCGGAGATTCTGTTGAATAACGCACGCAGGATTTGCGGAAGGTGAGCCGCGGCGTTTTGGAAATGTACCCCCGCGGCAGTTAGTTTTGAACCGATAAATTTAAGCATTTCCACCCGTGTTGCGCCGGGTCGCGCCTCGTTGCATTCCCGCTTCCATTTTTTCTTCACCCACTCGTATGCGGTCAACCATCCTTTTCCTGATCCTGCTGGGCGGAATGCTTGCCGGCCCGGTCGGCCAGGCCCAGCCCAAAAGCCCCCGCCCCGGGCTGGTGGTGCAGCAAACGGACTCCGCCGTGCGCCTGGACGGGGCGCTGACCGAAGCCGCCTGGCAACGCGCCCAGGTGGCCGACCGCTTCACGCTCAACTACCCCAACGACACGGCCCAGGCCCGCAACCAGACCGAAATCCGCATTACGTACGACAACCAGTTCCTGTACATCGGCGCGGTGTGCTACGACGACATGACCAGGCCGTTCGTCGCCAGTTCCCTGCGGCGCGACTTCGATTGGGACCTCAACGACAACCTGTCGGTCTACCTCAACCCGTTCGGGGACGGCGTCAACGGCTTTGCGTTTTACCTGACGCCTCTGGGCGTGGAACGCGAGGCAATGATCTACAACGGCGAGGAAATCGCCCCCGAGTGGGACAACAAGTGGCTTTCGGCCGTGAAAGTGTACGCAGACCGGTGGGTGGGCGAAATGGCAATCCCGTTCAAATCGCTCCGCTACCGGGGTCGGGACGGCGCCTGGAAGATGAACTTTGCCCGCCATGATTTGAAAAACAACCAGCGGTCGTCGTGGGGGCCCGTGCCCATTGCCTACGACATTGCCTCGCTGGCCTTTGCCGGCGACGTCCGTTTCGAGCAACCGTTGCCGCACCCCGGCGTGAACGTGGCCCTGATTCCGTACGTGACGGGCCGCACGGGCCGCAACTTCGCGGAAGGCACGGCCGCCGAATGGAAAGCCAACGCCGGGTTCGACGCCAAGGTGGCCGTGACGCCTTCCCTCAACCTCGACCTTACGGTAAACCCCGACTTTTCGCAGGTGGAGGTTGACCAGCAGATCACCAACCTGGAACGGTTTGAACTGTTTTTTCCGGAGCGGCGGCAGTTCTTCCTCGAAAACAGCGATTTGTTCAACAGCTACGGCTTCGAAACCGTGCGGCCCTTCTTCTCCCGGCGCATCGGCATCGGCCGCGACACCACCACCGGCCAGATCGTGCAGAACCCGATCCTGTACGGGGCCCGCCTGAGCGGCAAGATCAACAAGGACTGGCGGATCGGCCTGCTCAACATGCAGACGGCCCGCGACCGGAACGCCGGCATTGCCGGGCAGAACTACACGGTGGCGGCCCTGCAACGGCAGGTGTTCGGGCGGTCTACCCTCGGCGCCATTCTCGTCAACCGGCAGCAGGCCGAAGGCGACGCGGCGGGCGGGTACACGCGCCTGGCGGGGCTCGACTACAACCTCCAGACGGACGACAACCGCTGGCAGGGCAAGTTTTTCTACCACCACGCCGTGCAGCCCGGCCGGATCGGCGGCAACAATGCGTTCGGGTCCAACCTCAAGTACCAGGTCCGCAAGCTGGACGTGGAATGGCTCCAGGAGTACGTGGGGGCCAACTACCAGGTCAACGACGTGGGCTACGTGCCCGAAACCACCCGCAACGGCTACTGGCGGTTCAGGCCGGCGGCCTTCTACCGGTTTTACCCCAAAGGTTCGAAGCGGGTGGTGTCGCACGGGGTGGGCTTCGAGATGAACGCGGTGGCGAACCTGGACGGCCGGTTCACCGACCGGGAACTGGACGTTTTCTACAACTTTACCTTCCTCAACACGAGCAGCGTGATGGTCGGGACGTACAATTACTACAACTACCTCCTGTTTCCCTTCGACCCCACCAACGCCGGCGGGCTGGAACTGCCCGAAGGGACGGGGTACAACGTGCGGGGCGTGTGGTGGGAGTTACAATCGGATACCCGCAAGCGGCTCAGTGGCTTCGTGGGGGGCTGGACGGGCGGCTACTACAACGGCCGCATGTTTACGGCCAGTCCGCAACTCAACTACCGTTTCCAGCCGTTCGGCAGCATCGGGGTCACGGCCGAGTACAGCCGCATTACGCTGCCCGAGCCGTTCCGGAGCACCGAGTTCTGGCTGGTGGGGCCGCGGCTCGACGTCTCCTTCAGCCGCAAGCTGTTTCTGACCACTTTTTTGCAGTACAACGAACAGGCCGACAACGTAAACCTGAACGGCCGCTTCCAGTGGCGCTTCCGCCCCGTGTCCGACCTGTTCATCGTCTACTCCGAAAACTACCTGCCGGGCAACATGAACGTTAAAAACCGGGCGCTGGTGCTGAAGCTATCCTACTGGCTGAGCTTGTGAGATCCCGGCCATCCCTTCATCAAGTCCATCTTTTCATCATTCCCATCAAGGTTCAGACATCCCCATCCTATTTGGGAGGCTCCGCCAGCAGCATTGCCACGAAAGCTTCCAGTTGCGCATCCGCTTCTTCGGCCACGAACTGGCCCAGCTCCTTCAGCGCCTGGATGTTTTCGGGGGAAGCGTCGTCGAACTCGGGCTTTACGGTGGCGGGCAGCCTGGGGTTGAAGCGCAGGTACTGGTCCCGCGTGCCCGTCACGTTGAACATCGCCGCCAGTTGGTGGTCGGTGATTTCGGAGGAACCCGAGATCGTCATGTCGTACAGCGGCCGCGGCCAACTCGCCAGGCCCCAGTCTTTGGCGTCGGCGAATTCGTAGGGATGGGTAGGCGCGCCGGTGCCCAGCGACAGGATGCAATAGTGGCGGGGGCTCTGGAAGGCGCCGGGGGTCGTGGCCGCGTTGAGCTTGCAAGCCTCCACGTACGCGCACATCGCCGGGTTGTTGGCAAACACGCCGCCGTCCACGAACGCGTAACTCACGCCCGAGAGTGACTGCATCTGCTTGCACTCGAAGTACGAAGGGGCC
Organism: uncultured Cytophagales bacterium; assembly: GCA_902805615.1. Classification (GTDB taxonomy): domain Bacteria; phylum Bacteroidota; class Bacteroidia; order Cytophagales; family 172606-1; genus CADCTQ01. Next base: position 29,986 of record CADCTQ010000405.1, on the reverse strand, counting down.
GCCGACGTGGCCCGCAGAATGTCGCTCAGCAGGAAGTCGCCGGCGGGTTTGTCGGAGTTGTGGCGGGTGAAAAAGTGCGCCTGGCGGCGGGTGATCTCGTAAGCCGGAATCAGGCAGGGCTTGAGCACGTGGCTCAGTTGGATGTCGCCGAAGTATTCCTGCAAGAGCCCTTCCAGGTCGCGGGCGTCGTACTTTTCGTCGAGCAGGCCGCCGAAGGTCAGGATTTTGTGGTCGAGCGACTCGTTGAAGATGCGGCCCCCGAATTTGGTTAGCAGGTCTACCACCTGCTGGGCCGTAAACCGCGGCGAGGAGTTGCCGCGCTTCACCGGGCTGAGGTAGGCCCCCGCCAGGATGCCGCCCGAACCGGTGCCGGCAATGAGGTCGAAATAGTCAACCAGGCGGCTCTCGGGCCGCCCGCTCCGTTCGCGGAGTTTTTCTTCGAGTACCGTTAAGATTTGCCCCGGGATGATGGCCCGGATGCCGCCGCCGTCAATGGACAGGATGCGCCTGATTTTCGTAGCTGGGGTCATAGGGAGCTTCGGGAGGTTACATGCCGGATTGTACGCGTCAAATCCGGAAAGGCACCTCCAATATGCAATTAATTTGGGTGAAAAGCGGGTACCTGCGTCATTATACGGCACAAAAATAAACGGGGTCGGGGTTTGGCCGCCCGTTATGCTTTTACGGCTTCCTTCTCCTTCTTCACGCTCACCATCAGCACCCCCGCCAGCACCAGGGCCGTCCCCGCAATTTCGTAGGGCGTAACGGCCTCCCCCAGGAAGAAGTACCCGAGCACGATGGTCACCACCGGGCCGATGCTGGCGACGATGGCCGCGCGGCTCGCCCCGATGGCCTTGATGCCCGCCGACACCAGGAACGTAGGAATGACGGTGGAGACAATCGCCAGGGCCAGCCCGTACCCGAACACCGCCGGCGGGTAGCGGAAGACGGACGTGCGGGAGGAGACCAGGTAGTGGAGAATGACCGACAGTGCCGACACGGTCATGGCGTAGGCCGTAAACGGGATGGCGCCGAAGCGCGGAATCAGCCGGCCGCTGCCGATCAGGTACACGGCGTAGGTGAAAGCGCTGCCGAAAATCAGCAAAGCCCCCAGCAGCACGTTCGGTTGCAGGCGCACGGCGTCGTGGCTGAACACCACCGCAATGCCTACGTAGGTGAGCAGCAGGGCCACGGTTTCGCGCCGGCCGATGGGTTTGCGCCAGAGCAGCCACGAAAGCAGCACCACCAGCGTCGGGTACACGAACAGGATCAGGCGTTCGAGGCCGGCCGTTACGTATTGCAGGCCCAGGAAGTCGAGCAGGCTGGAGGCGTAGTAACCCAATACGCCCAGTCCGGCCAGCTTCACGTAGTCGCGGGGCCGAAGGGCGGCGGCCTCCGGGCGGGGCTTTTGCAAGAGGGGAATGACCACGAAGAACGGCAGCGCAAAGGTCATGCGCAGAAAAAGCAGCGACAGCGGGTCCACGTCGTAGTGGACAAACGCCAGCTTGATCATGATGGCTTTGGCCGAAAAGCAGACCGCGGCCACGCCCACCATGGCGGCGCCGGCCCAGGGAGGCAGCCGGAGTGGGTTGGCAAGGAGGGGCTGGCGCATGGGGAAGGGTTGGTCTGGCGCAAAAATAGGCCAAAGCCGCCAAACAGTACCGGCAGGCACGCAAAAGGCCCGGCAACACGAGTGCCGGGCCTTTTGCGTAATGCTTGCTGCCGTGTCGGTTACTCCGCCGGGGGGTTCGTCTGGTACGACTGGCGCTGCTGCTGCATCTTGGAAGCAAACGCAAAGCCCACCTTGAACGAGGCGTAGAAGCCCCGGCCCTGCAACGACGGCCGGTAGCCGATCTCGCCGCCGTACGACCAGGAGAAGTCACGGTTGAACATGCCTTCGATGCCGGCCCGGAAGCCCAGGTTGCGCAGCTTGATCTTGTCGGTGGCGTAGTCCACGCCGTCCACGCGGACCGTTTGCAGTTGCACGTACGGGGCGTAGAGAATGTCGGCGTAGCCGGTGAAGAGAATGTCGTTGACGGCAACGTCGTATTTTTTGGGCTTGATGACCACGTTGCGGAAGGTAGCCAGCGAGCCGCCCAGGTAGATGCCGCCCGACTGGATGTTGCCGTACAAGCCCAGCGGGCTCAGCGTATCGTTGGCGGCGCTGACCAGTTGCACCTGCTGCTTTTCCAGCACGCTGCCCAGGTTGGCGGCGCTGCCCCAGTAGTAGCCGCCGAGCCGCACCCCCGTAATTTTGCGCACCTTGGCCGGAATCCGGATGAACTCGGGCACCGTGGAAGCCCACTTGTTGTCGGAGTACCGCTTGGTGTACACCACGATCTTGGCTTCGCCGGCCGTGCTGGCGTCCTTGATGTGGTAGGTAGCGCCGCCTTCCAGGTACCGGAAGCCTTCCATGCGGTTGTCGTTGACGGCCCGCCGCTCCCCGTTGATGCGCGAAAAATCCGTACTTTTCGTGTAGGTTTTGCGGGCGCTGAGGCGGAAATCGAACTTGTTTTTGAGGTAGTAGTTGGCCTGGCCGCCGAACCCTACATTGAAGTTGGTGGCAAAGCCCTCGGCGGACAGCGGGAAGAAGTGCAGCCACATCTTGTTGACGTCGTAGGGGTCGTCGTACACGGCGTCGTATTCGATGTCGCTCTTGCTGGCGGCAGGCGTAGACTGCGCCGCTGCCGGTTGGCAAAAGGCGCTGCCTACGACCATACCCAGCAGTACAACCTTGGTGTACAGGTTTAATTTCATAGCCGGACAGAAGGAATGGGGGAACTGCATTCTTTTCCCGAAGGTAACCACTTCCCCGACCCGGGCGGGGCTCAGATTTGAGCGAAACATTACTTACCTTTATTTTTAGGGTAATTTCAAATCAGACCCCCATCATGCCGAAAGCTGTCCGGAAAGTGCCGCGGTGCCAGAATTGCGATTACCCGCTGGAGACCGAATTTAACTTCTGCCCCCGGTGCAGCCAGCACAACTCCGACAAGCTGACTTCCTTCTGGCGGCTGGTGGTGGAGGTAATCAGTGATTTGTTCTCGTACGACTCCCGTTTCGCCAAAACCATTTTTCCCTTCCTGTTCAAGCCGGGCTTTCTCACCAACGAGTACGTGGCGGGGCGGCGCGTCCGCTACATGCACCCGCTGCGGCTGTACGTGTTCGTGAGCCTGCTGTATTTTTCGGTGTTCTCCGTGGTGGTCGGCCGGAGCGTAAAGGATGAATCCGACGCGGCCGACGTGACGCTGAACCGGGTGCAGGCCGACTCGGTGCGGGCCCAACTGCGGCGCAACCTGAAGGGCGAACTCTCCGATACGGACATGGCGAAGGTGGATTCGGCGCTGCGCGTGGTCGCCAAGGCCAAGGACCCGGGCCTGATTAACATGCACCTGAATGATGACGACGACGAGGAGGACCACGACGACGGCGACGGGGAACTGAACCGGTACCTGCGGCTCATCAATACGAAGGGCATCACCGAAAACCAGGTGCTCGATTCGCTCCGGTGGGAACGCAACTGGCGCAACCTGTTCAAGGCCCGGCAGGGCATCCGGCTGGCAAACCTGAAGAAAAACGAGTTCATCGAATTTTTCATGGGCAAGATCTCCCTGATGATGTTTGCCATGCTCCCGTTCGTGGCCCTGTTCATGAAGCTGCTCTACGTGCGCCGCCGGCGGTACTACATGGAACACCTGACCTTCATGCTGCACATTCACGCCTTCACGTTCCTGGTGCTGGCCCTCGCGCTGCTCTACAACTACTACGCGGATTCGGACCATGCGGGGTGGTGGGCTACGTTGCTGATCCTGGTGTACATCACGGTGGCGTTCCGGCAAGTCTACCGGCAAGGGTGGTTCCGGACGCTGTCCAAGATGTTCATCCTCTTCATGAGTTATTCCATTTCGCTGGCCTTTTTCCTGCTGCTGACCCTGGCCGTATCCGCCCTGCTGGTTTGATATGAAGTCTGTGCAACCCCCGGTACTGTTCCACCCCCTCAAACACCATTTGTTGTGGCTCCGGTCGTTCGTTGCCGAAAACGCCGGGCCGGGAGAGGCGGCCCTGCCCCGGGTGGCGGCGCAATTGCTCACGGCGGGCAACTCGCAGATGGACCTCTACACCGGCACCCTGGGTTCGGCGGCCCTGGCCGGGGAGGTGACCGGGTACCTGGCCGGGCACCAACTGCTGGACCCGGACAGGTACGGGGCGTGGCTGGCGCAGTCGGGCGGCTACCGGCTGGTGACGCTCTCGGACGGGTCGCAGTGGGTGCTGCGGTGGGGCGAGGTGGCGGGCTGCCACGTGCACATCCACCCGGCGCGCCACTCGCCGCACAGCGTGCGGGTAAAGGCCAGTACCCTCAAAACGGCCCTCCTGGCGCGCATCTGGGAGCGGATGCACGGCCGGGCGGCGGGGCTGGAGGAAGTCAACGGGCTGCGCCAGGCGTGGCTCGGGTTGCCGCCCATCCGGTCGGCGGAAGAGGCGGAAGGGCTGCGGCGGGTACGGGAGTGGTTGGGGTAGGTTTGGCCGGCCGTACTCCGGCAAGCGCATCAAAATTGACGTAAATTCAAACTTACGCCTCCTGGCGCCGTAGAAGTGAATGCGGACTGCGGTTCGTACGGATTCATTATTTCATTTATCGACTAGTTATGGAAAATCAGGAAAAAGCGCAGCAAAAGGAAACCTCGGAGCACAAGGCTGATAACCAAAGCGTGCAGGAAGAGCCTACCGTGCAGCAGAAAACACCGAAGGAGGGTAAAAATCACGGGGAGACGTACCACAACAAGCTCAACACCGAGGGGGCCATTGAGCACGACGGCGTCGATAAAGTATAGGTTTCAGGAGTCGAAAGCGGGAAGTAACACCGCCACACCATAATGATGACAGCGCAGCCGATGGCCTGCGCTGTTTTTTTGTGCCAATCCGCGGCCTTACCCATCCCGCAATCCCCCGGCATTCTACTTTCAATGCGCCGCTTGGATTCAATGTGCTGCTTGGGTATTTATTAACATGATTTACAGTAGCCGAGAATGAACGCCCCGTGCAATGCGCCGTTGTAGCTGGGACCCATGCCGTTGCTGCGCCGGCAGTGGTGCCTTCGTCATGCCGGCCGTTTCTTAATTAACGGGTCCGGTTAAAATGATGATCAAATTCTCCACTGATTACTTGAACTTACCGGGGGACTTTACGTAAAAGAGCATCATTAACAATTTTTTTGATAACGGTCTCTGCCTTTTGCGGACGCCATGATCCGTTGTCACCAGCCAACACCCAAGTCTTTCGACACCTACTTCCATGGAATTCTCCATCGCCATTAATAACGTCTATCCGATTGACTTGTCCGTTCACAAAGCCATTATAGAGGCTGCTACCCGGCGCACCTTCCCCAAAGGAACTGTCCTGCTCTCCGAGGGACAGATTTTAGACGAAGTATACTTCATTGAAAAGGGCCTGGTCAGGGCTTTCTACCGCACGGGCAGAAAAGAAATCACCTCGTGGATGGCTACCGAGGGCCGTTTCATCTGGCCGATACCCTGTTATCTGCTGCGGCGGCCGTCCCGCGAGAACATTCAACTGCTTGAAACAACTACTGTATTGTCGATCAGCCGGCAGAAGGTGGACGAGTTGAAGCGAAATCATAAAGTTTTTGATGATTTACAAAACCGGATCATGGAACGCTACATCGTGCTCTACGATCTGCGCATCAAAATCCTGATGCTGAAGGCCGAAGAGCGGTTGAATGCCTACGAGCAGTTGTTTCCGGAACTTTCCCAACGGGTTCCGCTTCGCTACATCGCTACTTTCCTGGGAATTGATCCGGCCCACCTGAGCCGGATCAGGGGCAGCTACAAAAAAAAATAATCAGTGATATTTAGCAGTGAGATCTTGACATTTATCAATGCCAAAAGTTGATAATTATCAAGTGATGCATCGGCAACAGACGTGTAGTTTTGCATTGTAAGTAATTAACAAACTCACGTATATGTTTAAGAATAAACCATTTATGGTTGCCTCTTTGGTGGCCCTTCTGGTCACCGGCTGCTCGAAAGACGAGCAAGTAGTTGCCCCCACTACGGGTAGTGAATCCACCGCCCGGCTGGCTGCCAGCAAAACCCAAGTTTACGAAAAAGCCGCTCGTAAACTGGCCAAATCACTGTCCAACGCCCAACTGCGGTCGTTCATCAAAACGGAAGCAGTAAAAAAGTTTGACGGCGATTACGACGTGCTCTTTTCAACGGTAAAGGAATACGCCCTGAGCAACGCGTTGACCGGCGTTGATCTGAACAGTGAAGAACTGGTAGCTTCCGCAGAATTGCCGTTGCTTAACGTAGCCGTACCGGTTCACGCCGAGCAGTGGGACCCCCAGACGTACACGCCTTTGGTAGCCTACCTGCCCGAGAACTACGACGAGAAGACGACCACGCAAATCACTGCGTTCGATGCCAACGGCCAGGTCCACTTGCTGGACGCCAAGCAAGCCCCCGCAGAGCCGGTAATCGTGATCAGCCATAACGAGCGTACCGAAGTGCAGCAGGGCAAGGTTGTATTGAAGAGCGGGCTGGTAAGCGTAGTTTCCGGCAGCACCAAAAGTGGCCGCACCGCCGCTCCCGGCGTAACGGTTTGTGGCTTGATGCCTCACGACAAAGTACTGTACCTGACTGGCTTCTGGTCAGGAAACCTGCAGGCCATTGAAGACTGGACGCTGGGCGCTCCCGAAATCAGAATGAACATGTACTATGCCGACCAGAGCAGCACGGGTCAGCACATTATTTACGGTAACAACCGGGGCAACTTGTGGGAGCCGCCGAAGCGGGATAACGTAAACAACCGCTGGTGGCGCATCTACGACCGCCTGGTGCGCTGGACGGCTGATTTTGGTGATATTGTCAACTTTGCCATCTGGGAGGAAGATTCCGGTAGCATCATCAAAATTCCCATCACCGTGAAAGGCAAATTTCTGGGTATGGAAGTAAACGCTACCGTAAACATCAACATCCAGGACCGGGATGATTATGTGGGCGTGTTCCCGGTAGATCGTAACTTCTGCACCAACTCGGATATGTATGCCTTTGGTAACCAAATGATGAAGTTCACTTTGGATTACGGAGATTATTAATTAAGTAAATAACAGGCATAAATTTTTCACAAATAACGGCTTGGCGTTGAACCAAGCCGTTATTTATAGTTGTTGTAAAGCCAGAAGGCAATCGTTATCAAACCAAAAAAAATATATTCATAAAAATGAGAAATTTCCTGATCCTGCTTGCTTGTACATTCCTGTTTGTTTCCTGCGAAGAGTCTCAGAATTATGCTCCCCTGCGCAAGATTGACGGCGTGTGGAAGATTTCCAGCTTGCGTTATTACGATACCAAAACAAACAAGGATTCTCTGGTTTACCCGCAAAACGCTACGCTGACATTCAACGCTTGCACCAAGGAGGAGAATAAGCGTCCTACTAACTGTGGGTTGACCTACGATGCAGCCGGTGTATCGTTCCCCTTTACCTACCAGGTAACGGATGACGACCAGCTTGCGATAAATGGTGGTATTTATACCGGCCCTCTTCAGCAAGAGTTCATTCAAACCGAGAAAGTACTGAACGGCGGGTATGAAATTCAACGATTGGATAACGAGAGACTTACCTTGTTCAGTCAAAAAGGTTGTGATGTAACAGTCGGCCGGCCGGAGCAGTGCCGTTACCAGGTAGAGATTGACGCGGTTAAGATTAAATAAAGCGTAGAAAATTTTTTGACCACAATGCATCAGGAGGACAGTGTCAACTGTCCTCTCTTTTTTTGGGAAGCTTGGTAGAAGTAACAGGCACGCAACCTCATTTCACCCCGTCCCTTGCCCGCCACAGGTACTTGCAGGCCAGCGTCCGGTGGGGCCGCCAGTGTTCGGCTACTTCGATCAGCCGGGCTTTGAGGGCTTTGCCGGTTTCGGTGAGGCCGTACAGGGTAATGATGGACTGGCGGATGCCCAGGTCGTCAATGGGAAACACGTCGGGCCGGTTCATGGGGAACATCAGCAGCATTTCGACGGTCCAGCGGCCCACCCCCTTGATCTGCGTCAGGTGCCGGATCACCTCCTCGTCGGAAAGGGCGTCGAGGTGCGCCGCGTCCATGGGCGTGGCCAGGTGAAACGCCGCAATGTTTTTGAGGTACGCCGTTTTTTGCCCCGAAAGGCCCGCCGCCCGCAGCGTTTCGGCCGGCATGTCGAGCACCGATTGCGCCGCCGGGTAGCGGTCCGGGAACAGGTTCAGGAACCGTTCGTAGATGACCGACGCCACGCGGGTGGAGAGCTGCTGCGACACGATGGCCCCCATCAGGTACACGTACGGGTCGCGTTGGGGGGAAGGCGGGGGCGGGGGCAGCCGGTCGGCCAGGCCCTGCATGATGGGGTCATTGCTCCACAGTACGGCCATTGCGCGGGATGGGAATGTAGTGATGCACCAGGTTGCCGGCGTACTTCTGCACGTTCACGCCGAACCGCCGGAGGAAGTCAATGCCTTCGTCCGCGTCGAGGCCCTTGTACGCGGCGTACGAGTTGAGGTAGATGACCCGGGCGATCTTGGTGCTGTAGATGATGCGGGCACAGGCCAGGCAGGGCGACAAGGTCACGAACAGCGTGGCGCCTTCAATGTCCGAACCGTTCTTGACGGCGTACAGGATGGCGTTTTCCTCGGCGTGGAGGGCCAGCGAGCAACTGCCCTTGCGGTCGCGGGCGCAGCCGGTTTCGGGCCACTCCTCGTCGCAGTTGTGCGTGCCGGCCGGCGGACCGTTGTAGCCGATCGAAATGATCCGGGTCTCCTTGGTGAGTACGGCCCCCACGTGGGCCCGGATGCAGTGCGAACGCTTCGAAAGGTTCACGGCCAGTTCCATAAAAATGTCGTCGAAGTCCGGGCGTTGCATAAGGTTGCGGTAGAGCCGGTAATTTACGAAGTTAGCCGTTGCCTCAAGGTTTGTCCTCCACTTTATCCGTTTAATCAGGTTCATCCTGGTTTCATTCCCCGCCGCCGGCCGCCGCTCAGCCGTAAATAGCCCCGCCCGTGGAGGCGTCGCGGATCGCCGCCGGGATTAGTAGCAATTTTACCCCAATCCCAGTAAGTTTGCACCCGACAAACCATTTAGCCCCCGTACCCATGAAAAGAATGGCACTGCTCCTGCTGGCCGTATGCGCCCTGGCAACCGACGCGGCAACCGCCCAGGGAACCAATCCCGAAGTGAAGAAGGATTCCGTGGTAACGCCCCGGCCCCGCACCAGCCCGATGGCCGTTGCCTCCTTCAAAAAACCGTCCATCTACATCAAAGCGGTGTACGGCCAGCCCATGAAGCGCGGCCGGGAAATTTTCGGCGCCCTCGAACCCTACGGACAGATATGGCGCACCGGCGCCAACGAAGCCACCGAAATCACCACCACCAAGGACATCCGCGTGGGCAACAAGACCCTCAAGGCGGGAACCTACACGCTGTTCAGCATTCCCGAAAAGGACAAGTGGAAGATCATCTTCAACAGCGACCTGGGCCAGTGGGGCGCCTTTAAGTACGACCCCACCAAAGACGTGCTGACCACCGAGGTGCCCGTCACGCAGTCGGCCGAACTGTACGAAGCCTTTACCATCAAGTTCGACGAAACCCGGACCGGCGCCGACATGATGCTGGCCTGGGACAAGACGAAGGTGCTGGTGCCGCTGGCGTTCAGTAAATGAATTTGATTTCACCACGGAAAAAAAGGAGCGAGGAGCGAGAAGGAGGGGCACGGGATTGTCCGGTAATCACGGCAAAGTGCGTGTACAATCTTCTCGCTTCTCACTCCTCGCTTCTCACTCCTTTTCAAAAATCCCGCACCTTTTGCAGGGCGGCGTTGTACTGGGTGAGCATTTCCTGGTAATGCTGGACTTCGCCCTGCAACTTTTCGTTCTCCTGCGTGCGTCCGTCGGTTTCCGCCGTATTCTTGCTGTTGCGTTCGGTTAACTTGTCGGCCTTGCTGTCGCCCCCACTGATCTTCTGCTCGTTGCTGGTGATGGATTTTTGCAGCCGGCCAATGCGCTTCTCGTTTTTCTCCACCTCCCGGCGCCTTCTGTTGAGTTCCTTTTCGGTCTTGGCCACCTCCTCCCGGTAAAACTCGGTGTAGTGGTGCTTCACGTACTTTTTGACGAAGCCCTGCATCTTTTCGTATTCCTGTGGGTAGGCCGTCTTGTCCAGGTGAATGTCGTAGCCGGGGCTGAAGGTGAAGCCGACGGCCGTACCGTTGCCCTCGGCGGAGAGGGAGGCCCGCAGGTCGCCGCGCAGCGGGGAAATTTCTTCAAACTTCACTTTGGGCGCCACCCACATCGTTTTGGTCCGCTTGTCGGCTTTGTTGCCGCTGAGCATTTTGATGTAGGTCCCCAGCGTTTTTTCCACGTACTCGGCCGACTGGTCGAGGTGGGCCACCCAGCCGTCAATGGAAACGTTCTCCTCGCTGCGCACCGCGTCGGGGGAAATCTGCAAGGTCTGCCCGGTGCTGCGGGCCGGGCCCAGCACCACCCACAGGAGCCCCATGCCTGCCAATTGTAAAAGTTTTCTTTTCATCGCATGACTGCTTTATAGAAGTGAGGTAAATGTGCGTGGGAACGGACCCGTCCGGTGGCAAGTGCCTGGTACTGCGGCCCATCCCTGGACTGCAAACGGCCGGTGCCGTGCCCCGGTTGCTTCTACCCCCGTCTCGCTTCGTCGTACGGATGCGACCGGGCACTACCAATCCCCCAATCGCTTAAGACCCCAATCCCCAATCTCCACCATTCCCTATCTTTGCCGCTCTTTTCATTTCCCGTATGGCGCAAATAAAACCGGTGCGGGCCTGGCGGTACAACCGCGGGCTTTCCGAACAGATCGAAACCCTTACCTCCCCGTTGTTCGACGTCGTGTCCGAGAAGCAGCGGCAGGTGCTCTACCAGAACCCGCTCAACAGCATTCACCTGTCGGTGCCGGCGGGGGATCATGCCGCCGAAAGGGCGGGGCAACTGCTGGAGCACTGGAAAAAGACCGGCGTGATCGAACAGGACGTGCTGCCGGGCATCTACGGGTACTACCAGTACTTCTCGTTGCCCGGCTCCTCCCGCGAATACTGCCGCAAGGGCTTCATCTGCCACATCAAAGCCTGCGACTGGGCCGAAAACGTGATCCTGCGCCACGAAAATACCATTCCGGCGGCCGTCAACGACCGCATCGAACTGCTCGAAAAGACCCTCCTGCACGTAAGCCCCACGCACGGCCTCTACCACGACGAGGACTTCACGCTGGAGGGCTACCTCGACGAAAGCATGCGCCACCCGCTCTACGAAACGGAAGACTACCAGGGCGTCCGCGAAGTGCTCAGCGTCATCCACGACCTCGACGTGATCCGCACGTTTGTCGAGCAGCTCAAAGACCAGCCGGTGATCCTGGCCGACGGGCACCACCGCTACGAAAGCTCCCTGGTGTACCGCAAAAGGAGGATGGAAGCCAACCCTAGCCATACCGGCGAGGAGCCCTACAACTTCCACCTGATGTACCTCACCAACGCCGCCTCCGACGACCTGGTGATCCTGCCGACGCACCGGCTGCTCAGCGGGCTGCCGGCGTGGGACCGGGATGCATTCATGGAGAAACTGGCGCCGTACTTCACCGTGCGGCCCCTCGAAAATCCCTACGACGCCCCCGAGATCATTGCCGGCAAGCCGTGGGCCTTCGGGGTGCTGCTGGCCGACGGCGCCTACAAGATCCGGCTCAAGCCCGAAGTGCTCGAAAGCATGACCTGGCATTTCCCGGAGGTGGTCAAACGGCTGGACCTGACGGTGCTGCACTACTTCGTGATCGAACGGGCCCTGGGCATTCCCGGCCGCGACCAGCGCAAAAGCCCGTACATCACCTTTTCGCGCAACTTTACCCAGTGCGTCACGGCCGTGGCGGAGGGCAAGGCGCAGGCCGCCCTGATCACCAACACGGTGCGCATGGACGAAATCCAGGCCGTGTGCCGCAGCGGCTTTACGTTGCCCCAGAAGTCTACGTACTTCTACCCCAAAGTGATTGCCGGGTTCCTGTTCAGCTCCATCCGCCCGGAGGAGTTTTCGCTGCCGCACTGCGCGGAAGTGTAGCGTGCGTCGGTAGGCGGGGCGGCGGTGGCGCGGGGCGACGAAACGGCCAGGGAAAGGCGGGCTACCCGGGCCCGCAACTGCCGGATTTCCCCGTCGTACTGGTTGAGCAGCTGCTGCTGGGTAAGCAGGTGGGCTTCTTTGCTCTCCAGCAATTGCCGGAGCAAATCGCGTTCGGCGTGCCCGGCGTCGGGGGCGGAATGGGCCGCGCCGGGGACCGGTTCTCTTAACAGCTGCCCCGCCCCGCCCCACAAACACTTATTATCCTTGCCGTACAGCAGTTGGGTGGCTTCTACTTCCAGCACTTCGGCCAGCACCAGCAGCGTATCCACCTTCAGCCGTACCTCATCCGTTTCGATCTTGCGGTAGCCGCCCTGCGAAAGTTGCAGGCGTTCAGCCACGTATTCCTGGGAATAGCCTTTCCGGTTACGGGCCTGGCGTATCCTGTTGCCAATGGTCATGGGAGGAAAAAGGAAAGCCTCAATTTATACATTTCGGGCTGATCTCAACGCCTGAATTAATACTTCCCGTACTTTTTTTAATACCTGCCGGGTTACGGTTCTCTCCGTACGCCGCCTATTTTCGCATTACTTTTTACGGTGTACCACCTCTTTCATCCCCAAACAATTTTTAACCTATCCCTTTTTATGAAAAAACATTTTCCCCTGCTGCTGGCTGCCGCCATGCTATTCCTGTGGGGTTGCCAGCAAGAACGCCAAGAGATTGATGCGGTGCACCAGGAAGGGACGGACGTGGCTGTCGCCCAGAAACTGAAAGCCGCCGGCTTTGACCTGAGCCAGGGCTTTTACCCCTACCAGAACGGGTACATGGTGGAATACGACATCTTCCTCACCGAAGCGCAGATTGACGAGTTGGCCGCCGCCCCGCAGGCGCAGAAAGGCGGTCGTACCACGCACTACCGCACCAACAACCTGGTGGCGGCCCTGCCCCGCACCCTCCAGGTGTACATGGACCCGGCCTTTGGCTCGTACATGCAAAGTGCGTTCGACCAGGCGCTTGGCCGTTACAACGCCCTGGGCCTGAGTCTCTCCTTCCAGCGGACCACCAACGCCGGCGCCGCCAACATCAGCATTCTGGCCTTTTACGAAGTGAGCAGCACGCTGGGGTACAGCGGCGGATTTCCCACCAACGGCAACCCGGCCTCGACGATCCGGCTGAACACGTATTACTACAACAACAATTCGCGCCGGCCCGACGCGACCACGGTCGTAGCCCACGAAATCGGCCACGCCATCGGCTTCCGCCACACCGACTACATGAACCGGGCGTTCAGTTGCGGCAGCGGCGGCAATGAAGGCGACGCGGGCGTCGGCGCGGTGCACATTCCGGGCACGCCCACCAACCCCTCCGCCAATTCCTGGATGCTGGCCTGCTCCAACAACACGGACCGTCCTTTCACGGCCGACGACCGTACTTCCCTGCGGACGGTGTACGGCGGTGGTTACTGGGAGGGGCTTCCCGGCGGAGCCACCGACATTGGGGTCGGCGCCGACGGGACGGCTTACATCATCGGTGCGGGTGCGGTTGCGGGCGGGTACGGCATCTACCGGTGGAATGGCAGCAACTGGGACAACATACCGGGCGGCGCCGTGCGGGTTGACGTAAGTCCGCAGGGCACGCCGTGGGTGGTCAACAACGCCGGCAACATCTTCCGGGGCGACGGGAACGGTGCTTACGAAGTGCTTCCCGGCGGGGCCACCGACATTGGGGTCGGCGCCGACGGAACGGTGTACATCATCGGTATGGATGTGGTGCCGGGCGGGTATGGCATCTACCGTTGGAACGGCAGCAATTGGGACAAAATACCGGGCGGGGCCGTGAAGGTTGACGTGAGCCCGCAGGGCACGCCCTGGATCGTTAACAATGCCGGCAACATCTTCCGGGGCAACGGCAGCGGCTCTTTTGAAGTACTCCCCGGTCTTGCCACTGACATTGGCGTCGGCGCCGACGGGACGGTCTACATCACGGGCTCCCAAGCAGTTGCCGGGGGATACGGCGTGTACCGGTGGAATGGCAGCGACTGGAGCATGATAGACGGCGGCGGTGTCCACATCTCGGTAGGCCCGCAAGGCTTGCCCTGGCTGGTCAACAATGCCAACGCCATTTTCCGGCGCCGGTAATGCCTGCCCCTGGTCTTGGGTAGTTTAACCCTTACGGCCAACGAACTGCCTTCCGAAAATGCCCGGCCGGTAAGCCGGGCATTTTTGTTTTCCCAAGTACAGTTTGGGTTTCCCCCGCCTCATCCCAACTTTTTTCGTGTTGAGGGCGGCTTACCGCCCCGCTTTGCCCACGCCGGGCAGGCCGTAGTTCTTGCCGGCGTCGTCGAGCACCAGCACCCAATCGTGGTCGAAGCCGCTGGAGGGCGGCGTAAAGGTCTGCGTACCCGTGTTGTCCATCGAGCCGATGGCCTTGGCGCTACCCGTACGGGGATCGAACCAGTGCGCCTTCACTTGCTTGCCCGAAATTTTGCCCATGTTTACTATGAACGGCAGGCCGCCGGCACTGTACACGAATGCGTAATCTTCGCCCCGGGTGGCCTGCACCCGCCCCAGGGCGCTCTTGGTGCTGGCCCCTTCGCCGCCCACCAGCGCCTGGTCGGGCACCCGCACCAGCATCGGCCGCGACTCCATCAGGTTGCGTACGTGCGTCATCTGGTTGGCGCCCGGCAGGTCCAGCGACTCGTACCAGTGCCGCAGCGGGCTGTTGACGCCCTTGCGCTTGGGGCCCCACATCTGCCAGATGCTGTGGCAGCCGTAGGTGTGGCCGTGGGCCCCGGCAAAGAGTTCCAGGTAGGCAAAGCGCCGCACGTCGTAGGGCAGCGAGAAGCCGTTTTCGGCCGCGTTGAAGCAGATGGGGTGGTCTTCGTAGAGCGGCTCGCCGTCCATGGTGGGCTTGGTCGGCGTGAGGTTGTAGTCGCGGGTGATGCGTTCCCACACGGCCACGTCGCGGCAGTGGCCGTTCTGGAACATGTTGAAGTCGAGCCACTCGTCTTTGTGGAACCAGGTGGAAGAGGAACCCTGCTCCTGGGGCTGCGGGTGATAGGTCATGAGGGCTTTGTCCCGGCCGCCCACGCCTTCGGTCACGCCTTCGGCCATGGCCCGCCAGATCTGCACGTCGGCGTCGTTGCGCGGGTTGCGGTCGCCACCCATCACCCAGATGATGTTGCGGGCATTCTTGTAGCGGTTGCCGAGGTAACGGCCGTAGGTCCGGGCATTTTCCGGGGTGAATATTTCCGGTCCCTGCCCCCAGGTGTTCTTGAATATTTTATCGCCCCAGGTGGGCAGCATGCCGATGTACAGGCCCGCCTCGCTGGCCTTGTTCACCACCCAGTCCACGTGCTTGAAGTATTCTTCGTTGGGCTTGGTCGGGTCATCGTTCTGCAAGGGGGTGTTGCCGTAGGGGTTGAGGGCGTGCAGGCCGTCGAGTTCGGCCAGCACCACCGCCTGGATCACCGTAAAGCCCTGTTCGGCCCGGCGCTTCAGGTACCGTTCGGCTTCTTCGCGGTTGAGGCGGTGGAACAATTCCCAGGCGGTGTCGCCCAGGTAGAAGAACGGCTTGCCGTCCGCTTTGACGAGGTACCGCTTGTTGTCGCTCACGCGCAGGGGCTGGGCCGGGCTATGCATACCAGTCAGCAGGGTCAGGGAGAGGATGAATAGATTGAAAAGGGTATTTTTCCGCATACAAGTTTGGATTGGAACGCGGCTTAATATAAAGATTCCTTTCGTACCCGGTATCCCGCGACACCCGGTGTACCCAAAAAAAGCCCACGGTTACGGCAGTAACGCGTGGGCTTACACGAAAACAGGAATTGTCGCCTGACTGGTTCTTCTACTCAATACCCAATACGCACTACTCCTCCCTTAGCTGCCGGGAACGCCCCGGGCGTAGAGGCTGGCGTAGCTGTTGTAGTGCTTATCGAAGGTTTTCTCGTATCCGGCGGCTTCCTTGGTGTTGGCCTCCTTGTTGGCCTGCACGATCTGGTTGAGCGTGTACAGGTTGGTCTGGATTTCCTGGGCGTTGCCCGGCTCCTTGCGGATGTAGAAGTCCAGGTTCTGGTCCACGCGGGACGCCAGCAGTTGAGAGATCTCCAGGGCCTTCTGCGTTTCGCCCACGCTGAAGAGCACCGAAATCAGGTTCGACGTGTATTCATCGAAGGGCACGCCTTCGTCGGGCAGCACCTTCAGGCAGTGCAGGGCCACCTCACGGGCTTTTTCCTTGTTGCCCGCCTGCAACAGTTCGTCGGCCAGGCGGTAGTAGTTGAGCCGGGCGTTCACCGGGAAGCGGCGGTAGTTTTCGTCGTAGTACACCTCCGGGTTGTCCATCTCGCGCCAGAACATCTTCTGCAGCATGTTGGTGTACATCACGTCGGTGTTCACGTAGCCCTGGGTGGCGCCGGCCACCCGCACGGGCAGCAGCCGGTACACGAGGCCCTCTACCTGCATGAATTCCTTCAGGTTGAGGTAGCTCGACGGCGGCAGGGTGCTGGAGAAGTAAATGGGCCGCTCCCAGTTGTTGGTCACGATCATGTCGAGGATCACCAGGTCGGGCTTGAGCAGGTCGCCCCGGTTGATGTTCCACTCCATGCGGTCGGTGAGGGAGTCGCGCAGTTCGGGCTTGATGATGCCCATTTGCAGCACCTTCTGCCGGTCTACGGGCACCACCAGCTTGCGGGAGGGCAGGATGGTAAGCGCCTGGTCGCGGTACGGATACTTGATGCGCGGATCGTTGGCCTTCACCAGCTTGAGGTACGTGTCAAGCCGGATGCCGTTGGGGTACTTGTTCTCGTCAATCACGGGCACCTGGTCGTTGGTGCCGGCGTAGTACTGGTCCCTTTCGAGGGAGATGGGCAGCGCCGACGACTTGTACACGGGCCGCTTCATCTGGTCAATGTACCAATGCGTACCCAGCAGGCTCAGGTTGCACACCCGTACGTCGGTGCGGAAGCCTTCCACTTCCTGGGCGTACCACAGCGGGAACGTGTCGTTGTCGCCGCCCGTGAACAGGATGGCGTTGGGGGCGCAGGAGTTAAGCAGGTTCTTGGCCGAATCCACGGAGTGGTAGCGGTCCGAACGGTCGTGGTCATTCCAGCCCTCCACGGCCATGATGGCCGGCACCACCAGGCAGGCAGCCGTGGCAATGGAGGCCGACGAGGCGGGATTTTTGATGAACCGGCCAATGGCTTCGGCCACGGCAATCATGCCCAGCCCGATCCAGATGGCAAACGCGTAGTAAGAGCCCACGTAGATGTAGTCCCGTTCGCGGGGTTCCACCGGCGGCGAGTTGAGGTACAGCACCAGGGCAATGCCGGTGAGCAAAAACAGCAGCGTCACCACCCAGAAGTCGCGCCGGTCGCGGGAGTACTGGAACAGGAAGCCCACCAGTCCGAGCAGGAAGGGCAGCATGAAAAAGTTGTTGCGGCCCCAGTTCGTTTTGAGGTCGTAAGCCAGGTCCTTCTGAAATGCATCGGTGGGCATGAGCACGCCGGCACCTTCCATGTCGCTCTGCCGGCCCACGAAGTTCCAGAGGAAATACCGGAAGTACATGTGGCCAAGCTGGTGCGAGAACATGAACCTGAGGTTGTCCACCATGTTGGGCTTTTCGCCTTCGCGCAGCCCGAGCATCTGCCGGTAGAGTTGGGCGTGGTTGTCCTGGCGGCTGAACACCCGCGGCAGCAGCATGTTGCCCTTGGGGTCGTAGATGTTGGTGGTCTTGTAGTCGTACACTTCGTACTTGTCCTTGCCCTTGCGGTAGAGCGGCTCGCCGCGTTTCTGGTCAATCAGTTCGGAGGTAAACGACGGGCCCCACAGCAGCGGCCGGTCGCCGTACTGTTCGCGCTTGAGGTACGACACGAACGAGAGCAGGTCGCTGGGGTCGTTTTCGTTGATGGGCGGGTTGTAGTTGGACCGCACCAGCACCATCGTGTAGGAGGCGTACCCGATCAGGATCACCGTCAGCGACAGCAGCGCGGTGTTGAGCGTCGGTTTTTCCTTGCGCACCGAGTAGTAGATCCCGTAGATCAGCGACCCCAGGAACAGGATCACGAAGAAGGCCGCGCCCGAGCCGAAAGGGAGGCCGAGGCTGTTGACGAAGAAGATTTCGAAGGAACCGGCAACGGAGGGCAGGCCGGGGATCACGCCCAGCATGATGGTCAGGATGATGCCGCCGCTGATGGCCAGGGCCGCAATGATGCCCCAGGTGGTGGGCTTGTACTTTTTGAAGTAGTACACCAGGCCGATGGCCGGCAGGGCCACCAGGTTGAGCAAGTGCACGCCGATGGAAAGGCCGATGAGGTAGGCGATGAAGATCAGCCAGCGGTTGGCCGCGGCCTCGTCCTCGATGAGTTCCCACTTGAAGATGGCCCAGAACACGATGGCCGTGAAAAACGACGACATGGCGTATACTTCGGCCTCCACGGCCGAAAACCAGAACGAATCCGAAAACGTGTAGGCCAGGGCACCCACCACCCCGGCGCCCATCAGGCGGATGGCTTCGGACCGGGTCACTTCAAAACTGGTGATCTTGAGCGTTTTGCGGGCCAGCATCGTGATCGTCCAGAACAGGAACAACACGGTAGCCGCGCTGCACAGCACCGAAGACATGTTTGCCCAGAAGGCCACCTTCGACGGGTCGTTGAAGGCCAGCAACGAAAATGCCCGGTTGACCAGCAGGAAAAAAGGCGCACCGGGCGGGTGCGGCACCTGCAACTTGTAGGCGGCCGCGATAAACTCCCCAACATCCCAGAAACTGGCCGTCGGCTCTACGGTGAGCGTGTAGACCAGCAGGGCGATCAGAAAAACGCCCCAACCCGTCAGGTTGTTGATCTTTCGGAAATTAAGCATGTGTTGCATTGAAAATGAAAATTTGCAAAGTTAGGGGGGATGTGACCAGATCGTTTTGCCCAAATGAAAAAGCAAAATTAACGAATAATACCCACTTGGCGGCAACGAAAAGGCTGGTACGCAGATTCGTGCGCACCAGCCTTTTAACGTTTTTCAGGTCCGGCCTACGCCCGGTAAAACACCCACTTGGCGAGTTCCTTGTAGTTGACCTTCTTGCCGTACATGAGGATGCCCACGCGGTAGATGCGGGCGGCCAGCCAGGTGATGAACAGGAAGCCGAGCACGAGCAGCACCATGGACAGGGCAATTTCCCAGGCCGGCGGGTTGAAGGGAATGCGCACCATCATGATGATGGGCGAGGTGAGCGGAATCATCGAAAGCCAGAACGCCAGCGGGCCGTCGGGGTTCTGGATCACGTACTGGGCCAGCACGAACGACAGGATGAGGGGGATGGTAATGGGGAACATGAACTGCTGGGTGTCGGTTTCGCTGTCGGCCGCCGCCCCCACGGCCGCAAACAGGGCGCTGTAGATCAGGTAGCCGCCCAGGAAGTAGAACAGGAACGACCCCAGCAGCAGCGGCACGTCGAGGGTGCTCATGGCGTTCATTGCTTTCTCAATCCCGTTGGCCCGCTGCTCCAGCGCCGGCGACTCCCGCAGGGCCTCGTCCATCTGCTCCTGGCCGGCCCCGCTGGCCGACCGCATCATCCCGATGGCGACCGTGCTGATGGCCGTGCCCAGAATGATCCAGAGCAGGAACTGCGTGAGCCCCACCAGGGCAATGCCGGTGATCTTGCCGACCATCAGTTGGAAGGGCTTCACCGAGGAAATGATCACTTCCACGATGCGGTTGGTCTTCTCCTCGATCACGCCGCGCATCACCTGCACGCCGTAGATGAAGATGGAAATGTAGATGATGAAGGCCGCCGCGAAGCCCACGATGAACGCCGCCCCGGTGCTGCTGTCTTTTTCGTCGCCGTCGTCGCCGGTCAGGTTTTTGGTGTCAATGGATACCCGGGTGTCAATGCGTTCGAGCACCTGGGTGTCAATGCCGGCCTGCCGGAGCTTCACGCCTTCAATTTCCCGCTTCAGGCTGCGTTCCACGGCGCCTTCCACTTCCAGGCTGATGCCCTTCTTGGAAAACAGCTTGATGCCGGCCGGGTTGTCCACGGTCATTTTGGGAATGTAGAGCACGGCGTAGTACTTTTCGTCGAGCACGGCCTGCTTGCCCGAATGCAGCGAACCGGTGAGGGACTTGAAAGTCAGCTTTTTGTCGCCCTTGAAATCGCCTTTGAGCAGGCCGCTTTCGTCAATGACGGCAATGGTGCGGGCCTTGCTGTCGCGGAGGGCCAGGATGACGGGCACCGAGTAGACGGCCGCAATGAGCAGCGGGCCCAGCAGGGTCATGATCACGAAAGACCGCTTCTGCACGCGTACCAGGTACTCGCGTTGCAGGATCAGGAGTATTTTGTTCATAAATGGTCAGGGGTCAGGGGGCAATGGTCATTGGTCCGCAGAGACGCGATTCATCGCGTCTTCGGCACGGGGTATGCGTAAGTCATCGCATCCGGATGACCATTCTACATCGTCTGCGACAGCTTGTAGCGTTCTTCGGCGGGCAGCGGGTCCACCTGGCCGGTCACGTTGCGGATGAAGATTTCGTTCATGGACGGGATGTGCTCCACGAAGGAGTGGACCTGCACCTGGCCGATGAGCACCTCGATGAGTTGGTTGGGCAGCACGCCCTGCGGCAGCCGGATGATGGCCTTGAAGAAGTTGTCTTCGCCTTCCTGCATGGAGCGGACGTCGAACTGGGAGGGCAGGCTCACCAGTTTTCCCTCGCCTTCCACTACGTAGGTGTTGGTCTTGTACTGGTTCTTGATCTGTTTGGTGGGGCCGTCCAGGATTTTCCGCGACTTGTCAATGAGGGCAATGTTGTCGCACAGTTCTTCCACCGATTCCATGCGGTGCGTAGAGAAGATGATGGTGCAGCCCTTGTCGCGCAGCTTGAGGATTTCGTCTTTGATGAGGTTGGCGTTTACCGGGTCAAAGCCCGTAAAGGGTTCGTCGAGGATGAGCAGTTCGGGTTCGTGCAGCACCGTGGCCACGAATTGAATTTTCTGGGCCATGCCCTTGGAGAGGTCTTCCACGTTTTTGCCCCACCACGTCTGGATTTCGAATTTCCTGAACCACTCCTTGAGCTTTTCCATGGCGGCGTCTTTGCTGAGGCCCTTGAGCCGGGCCAGGTACAGCAACTGGTCGCCTACTTTCATCTTCTTGTACAGGCCGCGTTCTTCGGGCAGGTAGCCGATGTGGGCAATGTGCTTGGGCGCCAGGGGTTCGCCCTTGAAGAACACTTCGCCCTGGTCGGGGGCCGTAATCTGCGTAATGATGCGGATGAGGGAAGTTTTTCCGGCGCCGTTGGGGCCCAGGAGCCCAAAGATGCTGCCCTTCGGAATCTGGATGCTCACGTCATCCAACGCCGTGTGGGAGGCGTAGCGTTTGGAAACGTGCTGGGCGGAGAGGATGTACAAGGGAGTAGTCATTTGAAGTTGAACACTAATTTATGCAAGAAAGCCCACATCGTAACCTTTTGCCGCCGAAAATCGGGTTACCCTGCCGGGATGCCCCCGCGAATATTCCCGGGCGGATGTTTTGAAGGAAAAAGAATAAAAAGTATACTTCGCTTCACTCTAATTCATTCATGAAAAACGTCTTTTTTGCCCTCGTGGCGTGCCTGCTGACGGCTTGTTTCCGCATGCCGCACCCTTCCGCTTTTTCCATCTCCACCCCCGCGGCCCCGGCGTCGGCCACTGCCGAACCCTCTTCCCCGGACCGGGAGGCGTACGCTTCGTCGGACACAGTTGCCGCGGCGGGCAGCTTTACCCGGGAAACGCCAGTTGCCGAAGGGCCAACCCCGCCCGCCACGGTGGCTTCCCAACCGGCCGGTAACCCGCCGGCAGTTGGCGCTACCCACCAGTCGCCTAAGCGCGCCCTGGTGCGGCGGGAAGTGAAAGGGATGCTCCGGACTGCGTTGGCGGGCAAGCACCCCGTTGCCGGCCGGCAGGACAACCCCCCAGCGGCCCGCAACGGCATGGCCCTGGCTTCGCTGATCCTGGGGGTGGGCGGCCTGGTTGCCCTGATTCTGGGCGTGGCGGCCTCCGCCGGCACCAGCGGGGCGGTAGCGGGCGTATTGACCCTGCTGGCGCTGATCAGCGGCATCCTGGCGGCGGTGTTCGGGGGCGTGGCAAAGGCCCAGATTCGCGACGGCAAGGGCACCTCGGCCGACCGGAGCCGGGCAACGGCCGGCATGATCCTGGGCATCGTCAACATGTCCATCTTCGCGCTGGTGATCCTGCTGGCCCTCGCACTCATTCTCGCCTGGGGCGGAGGCCGATAGTCAAATATTCACCACGGAAACACGGAGAACCTGCGTAGAGACGCGATTTATCGCGTCTCTACGCAGGTTCTCCGTGTTTCCGTGGTGAATCTTCAGCTACCCGGCTACCCGTTACTGGAAGAACTCCTTCATCTTTTCGAAGAAGCCTTTCTCGTCCTTGCCGGGTTTGGGGGCGAAGTTGGGCGAGTCGCGGAGGCGTTCGAGCAGGGTCGTTTCTTCGCGGGTCAGGTTCTTGGGCGTCCAGATGTTGATGTGCACCAGCTGGTCGCCGCGGTTGTAGCCGTTGATGTCCTTGATGCCCTTGCCCTTCAGGCGCAGGATCTTGCCCGACTGCGTGCCGGGGTCAATCTTGATCTTCACCTTGCCCTCGATGGTGGGCACCTCCACGTTGGTTCCCAGGGCAGCATCGGCAAAGTTGATGTGCAGGTCGTACACCACGTTGTTGCCGTCCCGCTTGAGGACTTCGTCCGGCTCCTCCTCGATCACGATGAGCAGGTCGCCGGGCATGCCGCCCCGCTGGGGTACGTTGCCCTTGCCGCTCATGGAGAGCTGCATGCCTTCGCCCACGCCGGCCGGAATCTTTACCGGGATCACTTCCTCCTCCGTCACGCGGCCCTCTCCGTGGCAGGTTTCGCAGCGGTCGGTCACGATCTTGCCTTCGCCGTTGCAGGTGGAGCAGGTGCTGGTGGAGACCATTTGCCCGAGCATGGTGTTGACCACGCGCCGTTCCTGGCCGCTGCCGTTGCAGCGGGTGCAGTTCGACAGGGCCGTGCCATTTTTGGAGCCGTTGCCGCTGCACGTCTGGCAGGCCACGTAGCGCTTCACCTTGATCTTCTTGTCGGCGCCGTTGGCAATTTCTTCCAGGTTGAGCTTCAGCTTGATGCGCAGGTTGGAGCCTTTGCGCACCGGGCGGCGGCCCTGGCCGCCGGCCCCGCCGAAGAAACTCTCGAACGGGCTGCCCTGGCCGAAAATGTCGCCGAACTGGGAGAAAATGTCCTCCATGCTCATGTTGCCGCCCGCGCCGAAGCCGCCGCCGTTCATGCCGCGGTGGCCGAACTGGTCGTACCGCTGGCGTTTTTCGGTGTTGCTGAGCACTTCGTAAGCCTCGGCCGCCTCCTTGAACTTCTCCTCCGCCGTGGGGTCGTTGGGGTTCTTGTCCGGGTGGAACTTGATCGCCATCATCCGGTAGGCCTTCTTGATCTCCTCGACGGTAGCCGTTTTGCTTACCCCCAATACCTCGTAATAGTCTCTTTTCGTAGCCATGTCTCTTGTTAAGTTACCGGTCAATGAGTCAGCTATTCCTCATCAACTCACAAACTCATTCACTCAATAACCATTTATCTTGATCTCGTTCGCTTGATCTGATTCACTAGGCGCCCACGATTACTTTTGCAAACCGCAGCACCTTGTCTTGCAGGTAGTAGCCTTTCTCCACCTCGTCAATCACCTTGCCTTTGAGGTTGTCGCTCGGGGCGGGCACCTGCGTAATGGCTTCGTGCAGGTCGGGGTTGAACTCCGTCTGCGCGGCATCCATGGGCTTTAAGCCCTTCTGTTCGAGGGCCCGGTAGAGTTTGTGGTAGATCAGTTCCATGCCTTCGCGCACGGCGGCGGCGTCCGGGGCGGTGGCCGATGCCTTGAGGCCGCGCTGGAAATCGTCGAGCACGGGCAGCAGCACCTTCATCAGTTCGCCCTGGGCGTTGCCGTAGGATTCAATCTTTTCCTTGGCCGTGCGGCGCCGGAAGTTTTCGAAGTCGGCGAGCAGGCGCAGGTATTTATCTTTGGCTTCTTGCAGATCGGCTGTCAGTTTTTCGGCACCGGTGGCAGTAGCGGCGGAAACTTGCTCGGGTTGGTTTTCGGCTACTTCCGTCTCCGCGAGGTGGTCCTGCACGGGCTGGTTGCCGTTTTCCTCCACTACCTTGTCTTTTTCGTGTTCCATAATTGGCAATTTTTTAAAAAAGCTAAATATAAATGAACGTAATCGTTGGTTATCCAAATGAACAATGTTTGCATAAAAGTAATTTCCGCCTCAGTGCGAAAATTCCAGGCGCTTTCCGTAAGCAACTGTTTGCCAGCGGCAATTTTTTTGCCAGCCGCAAAAGTATGACAACTTGGCACGAAAGGCAGGCTTCCGTCGCCGGCCGCCCGGCCGGCGGTATTGCGCGAAAAGTGTAGTTTTGTAAGAACGGCTTCCTTATCTTGGGGAGAATCCCCGGGGATTTGCGCTCCTTCCGCCGCCATTTTTTTACGAAAAATACCCTATTGGTCCTATGGAATACCGCTGGACGTTGAAACCGACGCCTCCCCCCGCGGAGGTGGCTGCCCTGGCCGCCGCCATCCGCGTGAACCAACCGGTAGCGACCTTACTGCTGCAACGCGGGATTGCCACGTACTCCGAAGCCAAATCGTATTTCCGCCCTTCGCTGCAAGACCTGCACGACCCCTTCCTGATGAAGGACATGGACCTGGCCGTGGCCCGGCTCGAAGAAGCCCTCGGCCAGAACGAGACCATCATGGTGTACGGCGACTACGACGTGGACGGCACGACGTCGGTGGCGTTGTTCTACGGCTTTCTGCAAACCCTGCATTCCAACCTGATCTACTACGTGCCCGACCGCTACGGCGAAGGGTACGGCATTTCGCGGCAGGGCCTCGACCATGCCCACGCCCACGGCGTAAAGCTGGTGGTGAGCCTCGACTGCGGCATCAAGTCGGCCGACAAGGTGGCCTACGCCCGGGAACTGGGCATGGATTTCATCATCTGCGACCACCACCGGCCCGACGAGGTGCTGCCCGACGCGGTGGCCGTGCTCGACCCCAAGCGGCCCGACTGCCCGTACCCCTACAAAGAACTTTCCGGCTGCGGCGTGGGATTCAAATTCCTGCACGGCTTCTGCCTGCGCAACAACCTCTCGCTCGACCGGCTCTACCCGTTCATGGACCTGCTGGCCGTGAGCATTGCCGCCGACCTGGTGCCCATCACGGGCGAAAACCGGGTGATGGCCCACTGCGGCCTCAAGCAACTTAATCAAAACCCGCGGCCCGGCCTGCGGGCCCTCATCAAGGTGGCCGGCCTGGAAGGCAAGGAACTCGAAATCAGCAACGTGGTGTTCGGGCTGGGGCCCCGCATCAACGCGGCCGGCCGCATTGCCCACGCCAGTGCTTCCATCCAGATGCTGCTGGCCCACTCCGAAGAGGAAGCCCTGGAACTGGCCCGGCAGATCAACCTCAACAACCGCGACCGGCAGGAGTTCGACGTCAACATCACCCGCGAGGCGCTGTCCATGATCGAAGGCGACGAGGTGCTGCGGGGCGCCAAAACCACCGTGCTGCTCAAGGACGACTGGCACAAGGGCGTGATCGGCATCGTGGCGTCGCGGTGCATCGAAAAGTACCACCGCCCCACCATCATTCTCACCAACTCGCAGGGCAAGCTGGCCGGCTCGGCCCGGTCGGTGACGGGGTTCGACGTGTACGAGGCCATTGCCGAATGCGCCGAACTGCTCGAACAGTTCGGGGGCCACACCCACGCGGCGGGCCTCACGCTGAAGCCCGAAAACTTCCCGGCGTTCCGGCAGAAGTTCGAAGCGGTGGTCGCCAGCCGCATCCGCGACGAGCAGCTCATCCCGCAGGTTGAAATTGATACCCGGCTGGATTTCCGCGAAATCACCAACCGGTTCTACGGCGTACTGAGCCAGATGGGCCCGTTTGGTCCCCAGAACATGCGGCCCGTGTTCGTCACCGAGCAGGTGTACGCCGAGTTTCCGCGCATCATCAAAGACCAGCACCTCAAGATCCACGTATACCAGCACGGCAGCCACCCCTTCGAGGCCATCGGCTTCGGGCTTGCCCGCTACTTCGAGGGCGTGGCCACGGGCAAACCGTTCCGGCTCTGCTACCAGGTGACCGAAAACAACTACCGCGACCAGAAGAGCCTGCAATTGTTGATCAAGGACATTAAGTTTTATGAGGAATGAGAAATAAAGAAGTGAGGAGCGAGAAGCGAGGAGCGAGAAGAAAAAAGCCCGCCGGGCACGGAAGCTGGCGGTATTATTGCTAAAGGCTATCCACGCGTAACGGTCTTCTCGCTTCTCACTCCTGGCTCCTCGCTTCTCAAAAAAACCATGATACTTCGTTCAGAACATTTGGTAAAACAGTACGGCTCCCGCACGGTCGCCAATGACGTGTCGGTGGAGGTCACGCAGGGCGAAATCGTGGGGCTGCTCGGGCCGAACGGCGCCGGCAAGACCACCACGTTCTACATGATCGTGGGGCTGATCAAACCCAACTCGGGCCACATTTACCTCGACACCGAAGACATTACCAAGCTGCCCATGTACCAGCGGGCCAAGCGGGGCGTGGGCTACCTGGCGCAGGAAGCCTCGGTGTTCCGCACCCTCACGGTGGAGGAAAACATCATGGCCGTGCTCGAAATGACCAAGCTGTCCAAGCCCGAGCAGCGCGAAAAGACCGAGCAACTGCTCGAAGAGTTCAGCCTCACCCACGTGCGCAAAAACATGGGCCGCGTGCTGTCGGGCGGGGAGCGGCGGCGCACCGAAATTGCCCGCGCCCTGGCCGTAGACCCCAAGTTCGTGCTCCTCGACGAACCCTTCGCCGGCGTGGACCCGCTGGCCGTGGAAGAGATCCAGATCATCGTGGCGCGGCTGAAAACCAAGAATATCGGCATCCTTATTACCGATCACAACGTAAACGAGACGTTATCCATTACGGACCGGGCCTACCTGCTGGCGGAAGGCAAGATTCTCGCTTCCGGCATTCCCGAAGACATCGTAAAAGACGAACGGGTCCGGAAAGCCTACCTCGGCGAAAGCTTCGAATTCCGTAAGAAAAGATTTAAAGTATAGGGCGGAGCGCCCGGGGCGAAGGGCAGCGGGCTTGGCGCAGGGGGCAGGGAGAGAGGCGTTGCATGCACCGAAGTGCGTACCTTTCTCTTTGCCCTCCGCGTTGAGCCCTTTCCCTGCTACCCTTTGCCGCCTGCCCTCCGCCGTACCACGCAAACCACTTTATGGAACTTCTGAATACGATTTTGTCCTGGCTGATGAAGAAGCGGGTCTCGCAGATCGAATTCTTCATGCAGCATCCGCACGACGTGCAGCAGGAGCAGTTCAGCCGGCTGCTCCGCACCGCCAAAGACACCGAATGGGGCCGCCGCTACGACTACGCCTCCATCCGCACGGTGGATGACTTCCGCGAACGGGTGCCCGTGGCGCCCTACGAAACGCTGTTCCCGTACATCGAACGCATGATGGCGGGTGAGCAGAACGTACTGTGGCCCAGCGACATCAAGTGGTTCGCCAAGTCGTCGGGCACCACCAACGCCCGGAGCAAGTTCATCCCGGTGTCGCAGGAATCCCTGGACGACTGCCATTTCCAGGGGGGCAAGGACCTGATCACCGTGTACGCCCACAACAATCCCGACACCAAGTTCTTCCTCGGCAAGGCGCTTTCCATCGGCGGCAGCCTCCAGCCCAACACCGGCGATACCGACTCCTACGTGGGCGACGTGTCGGCGGTGGTGATGAAGAACCTGCCCATCTGGGCGCAGTTCATCCGCACGCCGGGCCTCGACGTGGCGCTGATGGACAAGTGGGAGGAGAAGATCGAAAAGATGGCCCAGGTGACCATGCAGGAAAACGTGACCAGCATCCTCGGCGTACCGACCTGGACCATCGTGCTCATCCGGCGCATCCTCGAAATCACGGGCAAATCGAACATCCTGGAAGTGTGGCCGAACCTCGAACTGTTCGCCCACGGGGCCGTTTCCTTTACGCCCTACCGGGAACTGTTCCGGTCCATGATCCCTTCGGAGAAGATGAACTACGTGGAAATTTACAACGCGTCGGAGGGCTTTTTCGGCTTGCAGGACCGCACAGGGGCCGAAGACATGCTGCTGATGCTCGACTACGGCGTGTTCTACGAATTCGTGCCGCTCGACGAACTGGGCGAGGAACATCCCCGCACCCTCACGCTAGACCAGGTGGAACTGGACAAAAATTACGCCCTGGTCATTTCAACCAACGGCGGCCTGTGGCGCTACAAGATCGGCGACACGGTGAAGTTTACTTCCATTAACCCGTACCGCATCCGCATTTCGGGCCGCACCAAGCATTTCATCAATGCCTTCGGCGAGGAGGTGATCGTGGAAAACGCCGAGCTGGCGATCACGCGGGCCTGCGAAGCCACGGGGGCCATCGTGGAGAACTTTACGGCGGCGCCGCTCTACATGGGCAACCGCAGCAAGGGCGGCCACGAGTGGATCATCGAGTTTGCCAAAGAGCCGGGTAGCCTGGCGGCGTTCACGGAGGTGCTGGACCGGACGCTGCGTGAAATCAACTCGGATTACGACGCCAAGCGGTACCAGGACATGGCGCTGCAAATGCCGGTGGTGCACAACGTGCCGGAAGGGACGTTCTACAACTGGCTCAAAAAACGGGGCAAGCTCGGGGGCCAGAACAAGGTGCCGCGCCTGTCTAATTCGCGGGAGTACGTGGATGACATCATGGGCATGATTTCGGCGGTGCGGTAGGATACCGGGGACTTCACCCGTTTCGCACTCATTTCGCCACAAAGGCACTAAGACACAAAGGAACACGAAGCCGTTTCCATTGTGAACCTTAGTGCCTTTGTGTCTTGGTGGCGGTAGATTCTCTCCAATTACATCCCCGCGAAGCCCTACTTCCCGAACACCCCGCGCACGATCCGCACGACCCGGTCCAGGTCTTCCGGCAATAAGTTAGAGCCCGAAGGCAGGCAGAGGCCCCGGTTGAAGAGGTCTTCGGCAACGCCGCTGCCGTAGTAGGGGTACCCCGCAAATACCGGTTGCAGGTGCATCGGCTTCCAGAGCGGACGGGCTTCAATGTTGTCTTCCGCCAGCGCCAGCCGGATCGTTTCCCGCGTGACGCCGCCCGACTGCGTTTCGTCCACCACGAGGCAGGTCAGCCAGCGGTTGCCCGTCGTGTCGGAGAACTCCGGCGAGAAGGAGATGGCGGGAATGTCCGCAAACGCCTTTTGGTAGAAGGCAAAAATCTCCCGCCGGCGTGCTACCCGTTCCGGCAGCACCTCCAGTTGGCCGCGGCCGATGCCCGCCACCACGTTGCTCATGCGGTAATTGTAGCCCACCTGCGAATGCTGGTAGTGCGGGGCCGGGTCCCGGGCCTGCGTCGCCAGGAAGCGGGCCTTTTCGATCAATGCCCCGTCGTTGCCCAGCAGGGCGCCGCCGCCCGACGTGGTGATGATCTTGTTGCCGTTGAAGGAGAGAATGCCGAACGTGCCGAACGTACCCAGCGCCTTGCCTTCGTACGTAGCCCCCAGCGCCTCGGCCGCATCCTCGATCACCGGCAGGTCGTACTTTTCGGCCAGCGCCATCAGTTGCCACATCTTCGCCGCCTGGCCGTAGAGGTGCACGATGATCAGGGCCTTGGGCTTTTTGCCCTTGGCGAGCCGGTCTTCGATGGCGCGGCGCGTTTCGTCCACGCTCAGGTTCCAGGTAGACGTGTCGCTGTCCACGAACACCGGCGTGGCTCCCTGGTACAGAATGGGATTGATGGTGGCCGAGAAGGTAAACGTCGGGCAGATCACCTCGTCGCCGGGACCGACGCCC
>CADCTQ010000404.1 GCA_902805615.1 uncultured Cytophagales bacterium | reverse complement strand
ACCGTCTCCTTTTTTTCTTAGCCCTTATTCGCTAAATTGTAAACGTATAAACAGGTGTATCAAAGGAGAAATGGAATTGGTTGATTGACCGGGTTGCCCCCGCGGGGAGCCGGTCATTACGCGCATTATTTTGATGATACACTTCCCCCTGAAGAAGCTGCTTGGCGCAGTGGTTTTCCTGCTGCTTGCGCCGCTGTGTGCCTGCGTTGCCCAAATTCAGGTGGATACCAGCCTGTCGGTCCCCAAACTGGTGAAAGAAGTGCTGCTGGGCGAAGGGGTTGCCGTCAGCAACGTCCGCTACACCGGTCCCCGGCACGCCATCGCCCATTACCACGATTCCACCAAGATTCTTTCCATCACCAACGGCCTGCTGCTCACCTCCGGCAACGCCACGCTCATCCAGGGACCCAACCGGCAGGCCGGCGCGGGCTGGTCGAGCCGGGCGGCCGGGCACCCCAAACTCGATGCCATTGCGGGCGGCGACACCCACGACGCCGCCGTGCTGGAGTTCGACTTCGTGACCGCCTCCGAAGTGCTGACGTTCAACTTCATCTTCGCCTCCGAGGAATACCAGGAATACGTGGGGTCGAAGTACAACGACGTGTTTGCCTTTTTCATCCAGGGGCCGGGCCTGCCCGACGTAAACCTGGCTACGCTGCCCCGCTCCCGGACGCCCGTCACCATCAACAGCATCAACCACAAGCACAACCGCAAGTACTACGTGGACAACCCGACCCACACCTACAACGACCCCATCCTGTACGACGTGCGGCAGAAAAAGACGGTGCGCAACAAAAATTTCGGCAAGGAAAGCGGACTGCCCAAGTACAACATCCAGTACGACGGCTTCACGACGGTGCTCGAAGCCACCTGCAAGGTCGTTCCCGGGGAAGTGTACCACATCCAGATGGCCATTGCCGACGTGGGGGACTTCTCGCTGGACTCCGGCATTTTCCTCGAAGCGCATTCCTTCCGCAGCCTGGGCGGCAACATCGTATCCCTGTCAGGTTCCTTCGAACCGGCCAGTCCGCCCGCCCCCGGGGTGCCCATCGTCGAATTTGGCAATACCCTGGCGGCGCCCGAACCCGTCCCGGCGGATACCGTGCCGGCCGACCCGCAGCCTTCCGAAGCGGAGCCGATACCCAACGTGCAGTACAAGGTCGAATTTGCGTTTGATTCCGATGCCCTCACCGATTCTTCGGGCCGGGTGCTGGCGGAAGTGTGCCGGGTGTTGCAGGGGCACCCGGGCGCCGTGGTGGAGGTGGTCGGTCACACCGACTTCGTGGGGCCGGACGGGTACAACGACCGGCTCTCCGAACGGCGGGCCGGCGCCGTGGCCCGTTACCTGGCCGAAAAAGGAATCGCGGCGAAGGTGGAAGCGCATTACCTGGGCGAACACCAACCCGTGGAATCCAACGGGACGGCGGCCGGCCGGGCCCGCAACCGCCGCACGGAAATCATCATCCGGGGGCAGTAGCCCCGTTGGCCTGGCTCAGCCCACCCGGTAGAGCGTGGACAGGTCGGGGCGGTTCACGCTGAAAAAGTCGTACTGGGGCAAGCCCATGAATTTGCGGATGCCCACCTTCTGGATCAGCCCCACCTCTCCCGCGTACAGCGGGTACACCATCCGCAGGATGATCCGCCCGCCGTCGAGCCCGATGGGCGCAAACATCGCTTCGTCCTTCGCGGCCGGTTCGAACACCAGGAACGAGTCCATCACTGAGTCCGGGGCCGCCGGTTTGCCGTAGCGAAACAGGCTGCCCGGCGCAAAGTCGTGGGTGGTCCGCTGCCATTCGGCCAAATAAGCCACTGCGTGCACCCAGGCTTCATCCGTTGACTGCACGGTGATGACGAGTTCCGGTTTGGCCTCCCGCCACGCCGGGTGCGTTGCCGCCGACAGGCCGTAGGTGAAACCCGTGAGCAGTCCCGGCTGCGGGTAGTCGCGGAAAGTGATGGCCAGCACCAGGCCCAGGTCCGGGTGGTCCGATTCCACGCCCACGACGGAGGCGGGTTCGCCGTAGCGACCCGTCAGGGCGGCGATGTACTGTTCGGCGGATTGGTTCATGCGCAAAAACCGGTTTGGTGATCAGTAGGGGGCAAAAGCACGCGCCGGCCCCATCCCCTGGTCCCCTTTACACGGGAAACGGCGTTTTCCATCCGGCGAATCGGCGTACTTTTGTAAAAATAGCTTTTTTTCGATCCTACCCTCTGTCCATGCCCGCTACGCTCACCCCCGCGCAAATCCTGAAGCAGTTTTTCGGATATGACCGGTTCCGGCCCCTGCAAGCGGAGGCCATCGAAGCCATCGTGTCGGGACGGGACGTGCTGCTGCTCATGCCCACCGGAGGCGGCAAATCGGTGTGTTACCAGGTGCCGGCGCTGGTGCTGCCCGGCCTGACGGTGGTGGTGTCGCCGCTCATTGCCCTGATGAAAGACCAGGTGGACGCCCTGCACAGCAACGGCATTCCCGCCGCCTACATCAACAGCAGCCTGGCCGCCGCCGACCGGTCGCAGGTGGACCAGCTCTGCCGGGAGGGCAAAATGAAGCTGCTCTACGTTTCGCCCGAAAAACTCCTTTCGCCCAGCTTTCTGCAGTGGTTGCATGGCCTGGAGATCAGCTTGTTCGCCATTGACGAGGCCCACTGCATTTCCGCGTGGGGCCACGATTTCCGGGCCGAGTACACGCAGCTCAAAGCCATCAAGGAGTACTTTCCCGCCGTGCCCATCGTGGCCCTCACCGCCACGGCCGACAAGCTCATCCGCAAGGACATTCTCGACCAGCTCGAACTGCGCGACCCGGCCGTACTGGTGTCTTCGTTCGACCGGCCGAACCTGAGCCTCACCGTGCGGCCGGGGCGGGCCCGCCTCAACCAGATCCTCGACTTCCTGGCGGCGCACCCCGGCGAGCCGGGCATCATTTACTGCCTCAGCCGCAGCACCACCGAAGAAGTGGCCGACAAGCTCTACCGCAACGGCTACAAAGCTTCCTGTTACCACGCCGGGCTGCCCGCCGCCGACCGGGCCGTGACCCAGGAGGCGTTCCTGCGCGACGACATCCAGATCATCTGCGCCACCATTGCCTTCGGGATGGGCATTGACAAGTCGAACGTGCGGTGGGTGATGCACTACAACCTGCCCAAAAACCTCGAAAGCTACTACCAGGAGATCGGCCGGGCCGGCCGCGACGGGCTGCCGGCGCAAACGCTCCTGTTCTACTCGTTCCGCGACGTGATGAACTGGCGCGATATGTTTGCCGGGCAGCCCTCGCCCGAACGGCTCGAACTGCAAATCGCGCGGCTCGAACGGATGCAGCAGTACGCCGAAGCCCACCTGTGCCGGCGGCGCATCCTGCTCAACTATTTTTCCGAAGAAGCCGGCGCCGACTGCGGCAACTGCGACGTGTGCCGCCAGCCCCGCACCCGCTTCGACGGCACGCTGCTGGCCCAGAAAGCCCTGTCGGCCGCCATCCGCCTGAAGGAGAGCGTCAACATGGGCACGCTCATTGACGTGCTCCGGGGCAGCCGCAGCCGCGAAATCCTCGAGCGGGGCTACGACCAGATCAAGACCTACGGCGCCGGCGCCGACCTGAAGGCCGACGAGTGGCGCGAATACCTCTCGCAGATGGTCAATACCGGCGTGCTCGACGTGGCCTACCACCAGAAGTACGCCATCCACAAGGGCGTGCTGGCCGCGCGGGTGCTCAACGGCGCCCAGCCGGTGTGGCTCGTAAAGCCCGAAAACCAGCCCAAACCCGAAACCAAGCCCGCGGCCCGCAAATCGAAGCGGGAACTGGTGAAGGAGGCGCTGCTCGACCGGCTCAAAGCCGTGCGCAAGCGGATCGCCGACACGTACAACGTGCCGCCCTACATCATATTCAACGACAGCACCCTGCTCGAAATGGCCCGGGCCAAGCCCGCCGACCGGGCGGCGATGCTGGCCGTGGAGGGCGTATCGGCCCACAAGTTCGACCAGTTCGGCGAAACCTTCCTGGCGGAAATCCGGCAGTTTGCCCGCAAGCCGGCCGGGCCGGGCGGAACGGTGAAGGGAAGCACGTACCTGCACACGCTTGCCCTCCACGAAAAGGGGTGCAGCCCCGAAGAAATGGCCCGGCAGCGCGACCTGAGCCTCAACACGATCCAGGCGCACCTGGCGTGGCTGGTGGAGCACGGCTACCCGGTGCAGTGGCAGACCTACCTCCACCCGGTGGAATTGCAGACCATCACCGCGGTCCTTGCCCGCGCGGAAGCCCCTTCGGCCAAGGCGCTTTTCGATTATTTCGAGGGAAAATACAGTTACTTACAGATTAAACTCGCCCAGGCGTTATACAACCGGAACGCGGCCCCGGAAGGCGACGGCTAACTGGGGGCTGCGGGATTGGGCAAAAAAAATTATATTGGGCAATTGCCCGTCCGCCGGCGCGCCCATTCGGGACCACCGGCCGCCGGGTCAGCGAAGGGGAGATGACACAACCGGGGTACCGTACGGGAAAATGGATCGGGCTGGCGCTGCTCACGCTGCTGCTGGCCGGGTACGTCCACGCCCAGCGGCCTCCCGGCGGCACGCCCACCGCCGAAGTGGATTCGCTCAACGCCCGGGCGGCCCGGCTCCTGCGGCCCCATCCCGACACGGCCCTCAAACTCGGCTTCCGGGCCGTGCGGCTGGCCCTGCAACTCGACTACCTGTCGGGCCACACCCAGGCGCTGCTGCTGGTGGGACGGGGCTACTACCAGTTGCACAAAGACAAAAAAGCCCTCGAATACTTCCTCCAAACCCACACCCGGGCGACCGAACGCCGGCAGGACCCCGAGGCCAGCGACGCCCTCTATTACATGGCCGGGGTGTATTACGACTGGGAAGAGTACGACCAGGCCCTCCAGCACTACCTGCGGTCCCACGGCCTGCGCGTCAAAATCCGCGACACCCTGCGCATGGCCGAAGTGCTGGACCGCATCGGGGGCGTGTACGAAGTGACCGGTAACCTGACCAAGGCCCTGCGCAACTACCAGCAAGCGCTGAAGTACCACCAGAAAATGGACAACACGCCCGGCATGGCCGCCGCGTACGGCAACCTGGGCCTGGTGTACTACCAGCGGGAGGAGTTTGACCGCGCCCTCGAACTGCACAACCAGTCGCTGGAACTCTACCGCGAACTCGCGGATGCGGGCGGCGTGGCGGCGGCCCTGCGCAACACCGGCGACATCCATTTCAGCCGCGGTGAATTCGGCAAGTCGCTCACCAGCTACTTCCGGGCCCTGCAACGCCGCCAGAAACTGGGCGACCAGGCGGGCATCGCCGACACCTACAACCGCATTGCCCGTTCGTACTTCGCCCAGCGGCAGTACACCCAGGCCATCCACTACTACGGCAAAGCCACCGGCGTGGCCCGCAAGGCCGGCGCCCAGGAGCCGCTCATGCAGGCCTACCAGGGCCTGGCCCGGAGCTACGCCCAGGTGAGTGATTTCCGGCGGGCCTACGACTTGCAGGGGCAGTACCTGGCCGTCCGCGACTCGCTGCTCAGCCGGCGCACCACCCGCGAAGTGGCCCAGGCCGAGGCCCGGCACGAACTCCAAACCCAGCAGCAGGAAGTCGAACTGCTCCGGAAGGAACAGAAAATCCAGTCCATCACGCTGGAGCGGAACCGGCAGCTCAACTACCTGATGGGCGTGCTGAGCGTGTTGCTGCTCGTGCTGGGGCTGGTGTACGTGAACCGCTACTTCATCAAGCGGCGCGCCAACCGGCTGCTCTCGGCCCGCAACCAGATCATCCAGGCGCAGAACCGCGATCTCCAGATGATCAACGACAAGCTGCGGGCCTCGGAGGAAAACCTCCAAAACGTGGTGGGCACGAAGGATAAGTTCTTCACCATCATTTCCCACGACCTGCGGGGGCCGCTCAATTCGCTCACGGGCCTGCTGCAAATCCTCATCCGCAACATTGACGGCTTTTCCCGCGACGAACTCAAACACTTCGCCCTGAGCGCCGACCGGACCGTGCGCAACCTGCGCAGCCTGATGGACAACCTGCTCGAATGGTCGCGGACCCAGCGCGGCAACATCGGCTACCAGCCCGAGCCGCTGGTGCTGGCCGACCTGGTGCAGGAAATCTTCAACTTGCAGGAGATCTCCGCCGTCAACAAGCAGATTGCCATTTACTACGACATTCCCGCCGGCCTCCAGGTGCACGCCGACCGCAACATGCTCCACTTCGTGCTGCGCAACCTGATTGACAACGCCGTCAAATTCACCGGGCCGGGCGGCAAGGTGTGGGTCACGGCCGAAAGCACCGACGACCGGGCCGAGATCAGCGTGTGCGACACCGGCATCGGGATGCCGCCCGAAGACGTCGCCAAACTCTTCCGCCTGGACACCTACCACTCCACTTCCGGCACGGCCGACGAAACCGGTACCGGGCTGGGCCTCATCATCTGCAACGAGTTCGTGGCCCGGCACGGCGGGGCTATCACCGTCGAAAGCCGGACCGGGGAAGGCACCGCGTTCCGCTTCGCCCTGCCGGTGCATTCCCTGGTGGGCGCCTGAGGGAAACCCGGTTTGCCGGGCAGCCGATGGGCCGGCCCTTCCGTTTGCATTTTGTCGTGGAAATTTTTTGCGTATTTTGGCTAATCATTTTGTCAAAACCCCTTACCAGCCCACCGTCCGTATGACCCTTGTTGCGAACAATATCAAGTATCTGCGCCGGATGAACGGGCTCACGCAGGAACAGTTTGCGCGAAAAATCGGTATCAAGCGTTCCCTGCTCGGGGCGTACGAAGAGGGGAGGGCCAACCCCAACCTCGACAACCTGATGAACATTGCTAAAATTTTTGGAACCACGGTGGACAACCTGCTCAAGAACGACATCCGGCGGTTGCGCGAAAGCCAGGGCGTGCCCATTCCCCAGCCGGCCCCGCACTTGCAGGCCAAGGCCGAACCCGAAGCCCCCAAACCCCTGGCCGCCATCATTGACAAGTACTACCGCCAGCCCGTCGCCCCGGCGCCCCCGCCGGCCGAGCCCAAGCCCGCCGTGCAGCCCGAAGCCCTGACCCTCGAACGGGGCCAGCCCACCCTCTTCCGGCCGCCCGTGCCGGAACCGGCCGCGCCGCCCGCCCCCGTTCCCGCCGGCAAGCAGTCGGGAGGCATGGAGTGGGTGTCGAAGGGCGTGGCCGGCGACTACCTGGCCCGGTACGCCTACCCCGACTTCCTCAAGGGCTTGCCCCAGATGAGCCTGCCCGGCCTGCCGGCCGGCAAGTACCGGGCCTTCCAGACCGACAACGACTTCCCGATGGAAGGCGCCACGGTGGTGGGCGCCTACGTGAACAACTGGTACGACATCCGCGACGGCGGGCACTACGTGGTGGTGGTGCACAAGCAGGGCATCCTCTACCGCCGCCTCTACAACCAGGTGAAAACCAAAGGTTCCCTGCTGCTGCTCTCCGACATGCCCGGCATCGGCGCCTTCGAGGTGTCCATCAAGGACGTGCTCGAAATCTGGGAGTCGAAGGCTTTCGTGAGCTACCAGATGCCCGAACCCCGTCCGGCCGCGCCCCTCGACGGGCTCAGCGTGCTGGTGCAGGAGATGCAGCGTGAAATCGAGCGGCTCCAGAAGTAAGGCCCCCCACCAGTCCTCCGCAGGTAACCGCGGGAGCGTTTTCAAGTTGCCCCAAATCATTACAAGTACCTTTTTAAGAGGCTTTTGCATTTTCCCCCCGGCGGCCCTCCGGTATTTTAGAAGACCCATTTTTTCGGTCGGCCCGCATGGAAAAAAACGTACCCCGCTTTCCCCTTTCCCTTACCCGCATCTACATCATCAGCCTCACCATCGTGGCCCTGGTGGCAACGGTGAGCCAGGTGTTTATTCACACGCTGCTCAACCGGGCCATCCAGGACGGCACCATCGTGAACGTGGTGGGGCAGCAGCGGGTCCGTTGCCAGGAAATCATCAAGACCTCGCTGCTCATCCAGGCCAGTCCCGATGTCAGGAAAAGGGGCCTATTGATCGGGCAACTCCAAAAGCAGATACAGACCTTTCAACAGGTACATCGGCAGCTCCGGTTCGGGGGGCCGTCCCTCGAAGGGCTCTACGACAACCCCACGCCCGAAGTCCAGGGACTCTTGGCCAAAGCCGACGGGGCGTTCCGGGCCATCCGGCAGCAGGCCCACCTGGCCGCCCGCCTCGCCCCGGCCGCGCCCGACGGGCTCCGGCAGCCCATCATGCGCATGGTGCAGCACGAACCGGCCTTTACCCGCGCCATGGAGGGACTGGCCGCGCGCTACGAAGCCGACTCGGCCGAACGGGTGGCCCGGCTGCAACGCTGGGAAATCATCCTGTACGCCATCACCCTGGTGGTGCTCATGCTCGAAGGGCTGCTCATCTTCCGGCCCACGGTCCGCAAGGTCCGCTACTACTTCGAACTGATGGCCCGCACTTCCGAACTGACGGCCGAACTGAACGCCCAGCTCGAAGAAAAAACGGCCGAGCAGGAACAGGCCCAGAAACGGCTCGAAGACATTTTCATCCAGCAGCGGGCCCTGATCGCCCAGCAGAAGAAAAGCGAAAGGGAACTCCTCGAAAAGCAGCGTTTCATCACCGCCATCACCCAGGCCACGCCCGACATTCTGTACGTGCTCGACCTGAAGGAAGGCAAAAACATTTTCACCAACCGCAAGATCACCAAGGTGCTCGGCATCCTGGCCGAAGAGGCGATGGAAATGGACCGGGCGGCCCTCTCCGGCCTGGTCCACCCCGACGACGTGGAAGCCTTCAAGGCCCAGAAAGGGCGCATCCGGTCGGCGGCCGACGGCGAACTGGTGATGATCGAGTACCGGGCCCGCCACAAAGGGGGGCATTACGTGTGGCTGATGTGCCAGGAAGTGGTGTTTGCCCGCGACGAGGCCGGCACCGTGACGCAGGTGCTGGGCATTGCCCAGGACATTACCGAAAAGAAAAAGAACCTCGAAGCCCTCGCGTGCAGCGAGGAGAAGTACCGCACCCTCATCGAAAAGGCGGAAGACATCATTTACGAGAACAGCGCCGATGGGTATTTCACCTACGTGAACCCGGTGGCCGAACGCCAGCTCGGCTTTACCCGCGAAGAATTCGCCCAGATGCCCTACTGGAACCTCATCCGGCCGGGCTACCGCAAACAGGTCATCGCCTTCTACAAGGAGCAGTTCGAGCAGCGGGCCGTGCACACCTACTACGAACTGCCCGTGGTGAGCAAGGAAGGCAAAGAAATCTGGCTGGGCCAAAGCGCCACGTTTGAGTACAAAAGCGACGGCCTGGCGACCGTGCGGGTGATTGCCCGCGACATTACCCGCCTCCGCAGCGCCGAGCAGCAGATCAAGGAGAGCGAATTCCACTACCGCACGGTGGTCAACAACATTGCCGAAGTCGTGTTCCAGACCGACGCCGAGGGCAACTGGACCTTCCTCAACCCCGCCTGGGCCCGGATCACCGGCTTTACGACCGAAGAGAGCCTGGGCAAATCGTACGCGGGCTACGTGCACCCCGACGACCGGGCCAAAAGCGACGGGCTTTTCAACCCGCTGGGGCACCACGAACAGGAGTACTTCCGGCAGGAAATCCGGTTCGTGACCAAAGACGGCACCTGCAAGTGGGTGGAATTGTTTGCCCAGCTTACCCTCGACGGCGAAAGGCACCTGCTGGGCACGTCGGGCACGATCATGGACATTTCCGAACGCAAAGCCGTCGAAGAAACCCTCATCCGGGCCAAGGAGCAGGCCGAAGAGGCCGCCGCCGCCAAGCAGAGCTTCCTCTCGATGATGAGCCACGAAATCCGCACGCCGATGAACGCGGTGATCGGCATGACGCACCTGCTCCTCCAGGAAACGCCCCGGGCCGACCAGCTCGAAAACCTCAACATCCTCAAGTTTTCGGCCGACAACCTGCTGGTGCTCATCAACGACATTCTCGACTACAGCAAGATCGAAGCGGGCAAGATCACCTTCGAAGAGGTGGATTTTGACCTGCGCCGCCTGGTGGGCAGCGTGGAGCAGTCCATGCTCTACAAGGCGCAGGAAAAGAACATCATGCTGGACGTGACCGTGGACGAACACGTGCCCGACCTGGTGGTGGGCGACCCGGTGCGGCTCGGCCAGATCCTCAACAACCTGGTGAGCAACGCCATCAAGTTCACCGAACGGGGCATGGTGCGCATTGACGCCCAGGTGGCCGGCCTGGACGAGGAGAACGTTTCCATCAAAATTGCCGTCAGCGACACGGGCATTGGCATTCCGGAAGACAAGCTGGACTACATTTTCGAGCGGTTCACGCAGGCGGGTTCCGACACCACGCGCTTGTTCGGGGGCACGGGCCTGGGCCTTGCCATCACCAAGCGGCTCCTGGAAATGCAGAACAGCCAGATTTACGTGGAAAGCGTGCCGGACCTGGGCTCCCGGTTCTTCTTCACGATCACCTTCCGGCGGGGCGCCAGCGGCAACGTGCACCACCTGCCGCTCTTCGAGAACGTGGCCATTGACGACCTGAGCTACCTGCGCATCCTGCTGGTGGAGGACAACGAAGCCAACACGATTGTCGCCACTAAATTCCTCAACCAGTGGGGCATTCAGCCCGACTACGCCACCAACGGCCAGATGGCGGTGGAAATGGTGGAACAACAGCACTACGACCTGCTGCTGATGGACTTGCAGATGCCGGTGATGGACGGCTACA
>CADCTQ010000403.1 GCA_902805615.1 uncultured Cytophagales bacterium | reverse complement strand
GGGCCGGGCCGTAAATTTGCCGCCGGCCCCTCCCAGGTAGAGCACGCCGGCCTGGCCGGGGCCGCCCCCCGCGTAGAGGTCGTCGCGGCCGTCGCCGTTCACGTCGCCCTTCACCAGGCAGGGGCCCGCAAACGACAGCGGGTTGACCAGCAGCGGCTGCCGCTTGAAATCATTCACGGCCGGCTGGGCGTGGGCGAACGGGAGCGGCGACGGGGCGGGCCGGAAGGCCGGGCTTGCCGGGCCTTTCGGGTGCGCCACGGGCCGGGAACCCCGGGCGTCCCCTTCGCGGAGGACCAGCAGCGTGTCGGCCGGCACGTTCCGCAGGGTTTGCACCATTCCGCCGGGCCACGTCACCGTGAGCGATTCCACCACCGTATCTTTTCCCAGCCCGAAGTGCGGCACCGGCGACACGGAAGACTGGTAGCCCCGCGCCGGCATTTGTTCGAGCACCTGCTGCTGGCCCCCGGTCGAGACGGAGACTTTGGCACCCAGCCCGTGCGTGTTCATGCCTACGCCCTCCAGTTTTACCCGCAGGAAGTGCCCCCTCCCTTCTTCAATGGCCCGGTTCTGGTACACGAAAGCGGGTTGGTTGATGTTGTTGACCACCAGGTCGAGGTCGCCGTCGTTGTCGAGGTCGGCGTAGACCGCCCCGTTGCTGTTGGAGGGCAGCGTAAAGCCCCACTGCGCCCCGGCGTTGGCGAACGTGAGGTCGCCGTTGTTGCGGAACGCGTAGTTGACCACGTTGGAGGCGGGCACCTGCTGCACCAGCGACAGGATCTGCCCTTCGTCCAGCGAGCCGCCGGTGCGGCCGGTAAAGTCGGCCATGTACTTCATGAAGTCCAGGTTGGTGAAGTCGCGCACGTAACCGTTGGTCACGAACAGGTCTTTCCAGCCGTCGTTGTCGTAGTCGGCAAACAGCGGCGCCCAGCTCCAGTCGGTGGCGGCCAGGCCGGCCAGTTGGCCCACCTCGCTGTAGGTACCGTCGCCGTTGTTGAGTTGCAGCATGTTGCGCATGTACTGGTGCCCGAAGCCGGCCCGCAGGTTGAGGTCGAACTTCTCGTAATTGTCGGGGGCGAAGAGCAGTTTCTGCCGCCGGTTGTCTTCGGGCAGCATGTCGAGGGTAATCAGGTCGGTGAGGCCGTCGTTGTTGACGTCGGCCGCGTCGTTGCCCATCGAAAAGTGCGACGTGTGGCCCATCCGCTGTTGCCGTTCTTCCGAAAACGTGCCGTTCCGGTTGTTGAGGTACAGGTAGTCGGGCACGATGTAGTCGTTGGACACGTAGAGGTCGGGCCAGCCGTCGGCGTTCAGGTCGGCGATGGCCGCGCCCAGGCCGTACGACATGGCCGAGGAACGCAGGCCCGCCCTGGTGGTGACGTCGGTGAAGCGGCCCGCGCCGCCGGGGTCCCGGTCGTGGCGCAGCAGCCGGGGGCCCGTGAGCGGGTTTTCTTCTCCGTAGAGGCGGGCCAGCGATACGTCGTCGAGGGGCGGCAGTTGCTCGGGCCGGTGGTTGAGCAGGAACAGGTCGAGGTCGCCGTCGCGGTCGTAGTCGAAAAACTGGCCCTGCGTGCAGTAGGACGGAAAGTCGAGGCCGTACTCGCGGGTGCGGTCGGCAAAGTGGGGCACGCCCTGCGCGTCGTTGCCCGTGTTGAGGTAAAGTTCGTTCACCAGCCGTTCGGGCCGCAGGTTGCCCGAGTAGCACACGTAGATGTCCAGCCGGCCGTCGCCGTTCACGTCGGCAAAGGTGACGCCGGTTTTCCACGGCCCGTTGCGGCCGGCCGCCCCCGACGCCTCGCTGACGTCGGCGAACCGCAGGCCGCCCCCGTTGAGGTAGAGGCGGTTGGCCGTCATGTTGGCCGTAAAGTAGAGGTCTTCGAGCCCGTCGCCGTTGAGGTCGCCGGCGGCCACGCCCCCGCCGTTGTAGAAGTACTCGTACATGAGCACGTTGGTGTTGGGGCCTTCAGTCAGCGTGTTGGCGAACGAAATGCCCGTCCGTTCGGGCGGCAGCAGGGCAAAGAGCGTCGGCGCCGCCGGGGCGGCGGGGGCAACCGGCGTTTCTTCTTCCGGGGCGGCCGTGCGGCAGCCCGGCGCCAGCCACAGCAGGCACGCGGCAACGCGCAGCAAAAAGAGCCTCAACAACGCGGTAAGGGTTTAAAGGGTACGAGATGAATCCCCAAATGTAACGATTCCGGGCGGAAGTATAACAAAAAGAGGCCCCCTTTCGGAGGGCCTCTTTTTGCGATGCGTGGAGCCGGCGTTTATTCGAAGCCGTTCTGCTTGAGCAGCGGGTTGGCGTTGAGCTGCCGCACGGGAATCGGGAACACCGACCGGTCGGTGGCGTCCCTGGGCTTGTCCCACCACGCGTCGCCGAACCGGTTGAAGCGCACCAGGTCGGTACGGCGGCGACGTTCGCCGAGGAACTCGCGGCCCAGTTCGTTGAGGAACTCCGTGTCGGTGAGTTTATCGGGATTGTTCACGAAGCTGTTGGCGGGCCACAACTCGTCGGGGAAGTTGCGCTTGCGGACAGCATCGAGCAGTTGGGCGGCGGTGGCTTTGTCGCCGGCCCGGTAGCGCGCTTCGGCCAGGGCGTAGTATACTTCGGCCAGCCGGATTTCGGGCACCGAGTTGGCCTGGAACAAGCCCTCAGACATGGGCAGCCAGGGGAACTTGAGGAACCGGATGCCCGAGTTTTCTTCGCCGGTGTTGACCTGGGAGCCTTTTGCCTTCGCGTTGGCAAGGCCCTCGGAGAAGCGGCCTACCTGGTCCACAAACACAAGCGGTTTGCCGTTCCACTCCTCGGTGCCCAGGATGGGCTCATTGGTGTAACCGAAGCCCTGGGCCGAATTGAACTTTTTCTGCTCGCCCACCAGGAAGAACCCTTCGTACTGGCCGCCCTTGCCCGTAGTCCGGAACTGCTGCTTGCGCTTGTCGCCGTCGGCGAACTGTTCGTAAGGTTTGCCCAGTTCGAAGTTGTACAGGTTGCCTTCCAGGTCGCGGGAGGGCGTCAGGTGAATGCCGTTCCAGCCGCCCCAGTCGTTGTCGAGGAAATACCGGCCCTGGTAGTGCATGAACGCGTTGTACATGTAACCCATTTCCAGGTTGTTCTTCGAGTGCGGAAACTCGAAGATGTTTTCCGGCGACCGGTACCCGGCCACGCCCGAGC
Organism: uncultured Cytophagales bacterium; assembly: GCA_902805615.1. GTDB lineage: Bacteria > Bacteroidota > Bacteroidia > Cytophagales > 172606-1 > CADCTQ01. Next base: position 7,580 of record CADCTQ010000403.1, on the reverse strand, counting down.
GGAAGGGGCCGCGGTAGTCGGGATCGAGGCTGTAGGTACCGTACTGCCCGTTGATGATCTCCTGGGCGTACCGGGCCGCATCGGCGTACCGGGCCGTGCCGGTCCATTTCTCGGCGTTCAGGTACAGGCGCACCAGGAAGGCAGCCGCGCTGCCCTGGTCAAGCCGGCCCACCCGGCCGTTCTTGGGCAGGCTGGGCAGCACGTCAATGAGTTCCTTTTCAATGTAGGCAAACACCTCCTGGGGCGTAGACTGCGGCTTGAGCGTCTCGGCGTCCTCGGCAATGGGCACGTTGCGGAAGAAGTCGAGCAGGAACATGTAGAACCAGGCCCGCAGCGTGCGGAGTTCCGCCTGGTGCTGGGCCTTGTCGGCGTCGGTCATGCTCAGTTTGGCGTAGTCGAGGGCGGTAATGTCCTTGAGAATCACGTTCACCTGACCGATGCCCTGGTAGGGTCCGGTCCAGCCGCCGTTGATCTGGCCCTGGTCGGCGTTCCAGGCGTGGCCGTGCAGGCGGATCCAGTCGCCGCCGTCGTAGCCGTGCTTGCCCTTCTGGGTCCACACGAAGTGGTCGGCGGTCAGTTCCTGGAGGTTCCAGCGGTCCCCGCCCCAGGCGTTCCAGTGGGCGTGTTCGTACACCCGGGTCACAGCCGCGATCACGGAGTTTTTGTCCTGGTAATACTTGTCCGCCGGCAGTACGCTGAAGGCTTCCTCCTCCAGATCGGTACAGGAAGGCACCACCACGGCAAGCAGCAGGATCAGGTAGAATACATTGGATTTTTTCATATTGGTTAGCGTGCTGAATCGGTGAGTGATAGACATCTAGAAAGTAATCTGGGCACCCAGCGTAAAGGTCCGGGTAACGGGGTACACCCCCAGGTCGCCCACCCCCGGCGTGAGGCCGGTAACGTCCACGATTGAAGGGTCGAGGCCGGTGTACTTGGTGAGGGTGAACACGTTGCGCACGGTGCCGTACAGCCGCACGCTGCTCAGTTCCTTGAAGAACGGCAGTTTGGGCGTCAGGCCCAGGGTGATGTTTTCAAGCCGCACGTAATCCCCCTTTTCGAGAAAATAATCGGTGATCACTTTGCCTGAGCGGATGTGGGCGTTGCGGTCGTAGGCATCGCGGAGCAGGTTGATGTTGGGCTCGGCCTGCAAGCCGTAGTACATCTGGTAGAGGTTCAGAATGTCGTAGTCGAAACGCCCCTGGAACAGGAACGACAGGTCGAGGCCGCCGTAGCGCAACGTATTGGTCCAGGCGGCCTGGTAGCGGGGCGCCCCGTGCCCGATGTACGTCCGGTCGCGGTCGCGGTCGGCCTGCGAGGAGGCCAGGATTCGCTCGGTTCCCTCCTGCCCGTTCTTCCAGATGAGGATGTTGCCGCTTTCGTCCACGCCGGCGTACTTGTAGCCGTAGAAGCTGCCCAGTTCGTCACCGTCAGTCGTCCGGATGGCTTCTCCCGGGTTGCCGGGCGAAGGCAGGCTTTCCAGGTAGCGGGGCGTGGCCTTGAACTGGTCGTTGGACCAGGAATCGAGCCGCGCTTTGGCGTAGGACGCCGTCACGCCGGTGCTGTAAGAGAACTTGCCGGCCTGGATTACATTCCAGTTCACGGCCATTTCCACGCCGCGGGCGCTGGAAGTGCCCACGTTCACGAACATCGTCTCGTGCAGGTACGGCGGCACCGACACCTGGTAGTTGGAGATCAGGTCGCTGTTCTTGCGCAGGAAGACGTCGAAGTTACCGCTCAGCCGGCCGCCGAACAGGGCGAAGTCGAGACCCAGGTCGTAGGCAATGGCCCTTTCCCAGCGCAGGTTGGGGTTGTAATTGTTGCCCGGGCCGTACACCCGCCGCCACTGCCCCTCGTCGTTCTGATACTTGCCGTAGCCCTGGTATTTGGCCAGGGAAGTATACCGGTCAAAGGCCGAACGGCCCGTTACCCCGAAGGAGGCCCGCAGTTTCAGGTCGTCAATGGCACTGATGTTGGACAGGAACGGCAGCTTGGAAATGCGCCAGGCCGCCGAAGCCGCCGGGAAGGCGCCCCACTTGTTGTTGGCCCCGAACTTGGTATTGCCCTCGTAGCGCACCGAGGCCGTCAGGAAATACGTGTCGTCGAAACCGTAGTTGACCCGGCCCAGGAAGGCGATCACTTTTTCCTTCGACTGGCTTGAGGTCATGCCCAGGTTGCCTTCTTCGTTCTGAAATTCCCCGCCCTGGAGGTAGTTGTAGGTGAATGCATCGGAAGGAAATCCGGAGTTCTCGGCCGTAAACTCCCGGTCGCTCAGTTGCTGGTAGGAGTACCCGCCCAGCGCGGTGATGTCGTGCCGGTCAATGTTGAGGTTGTAGTGGTTGAGCCACTCGAAGATGTAGGTCGTCTGTTCGGCGCTGGCCAGGCCCGCCGCGCCCGTGCGGCCGGTCTGCACCGAGTTGGCCGACTGCGAACTGATGTAATACCGCCGGTCGCGGCTGCGGCCCTGGCGGCCCAGCTTTACTTCCGTGCTCAGGTTCTTGAGCAGGTTGAGGCGGGCCGTCACGTCCACCACCGAGTACGTAACGTCGGCCCCGCTCTGCTGGGTGCGCAGCGCCTGCACCGGGTTGTAGGTATCAAAGCCGGCCAGCGTGTTGAAGCGGAGCGGGTTGTTGGGGTCCATCACCGGGATCGTCGGGTTCAGCTTCACGGCCTGGATAAAGGCCCCGTAGTTGTTCTGAGGGTTGTCGAGGTCGAGCCCGGGCAGGGCCTGGTCCACGAACCGGTACGCCAGGTTGCCGTCGAGTTGCAGGAAGTTGTTGATGGCTTTCTGCTGGAAGCTGGCCCGCAGGCCGTACTCCTGCCGCTTGGTGGCAATGTCAATGGCCGACTTGTCGCGGAAGTTGCCCGAAACCCGGAAGTTGGTGTTCTCCGTGCCGCCGCTCACCGAGAGCAGGTGGTTCTGGCCGAAGTTGTCCTTGCGGATCAGTTCGTCGTACCAGTCGGTGCGGGCTCCCAGGTCGTCGTCAATGTCGCGGGCCAGGAACTCCTCGGCGGAAAGCAAGTCGGGGCGGGCGGCCACCCGGTCGTGTTCAATGAAGCTGTCGTAGGTGACCGACACCCGGCCGGTCTTGCCGCGTTTGGTTTGCACCAGGATCACGCCGTTGGCGCCCCGGGAGCCGTAGATGGCCGACGCCGCCGCGTCCCGCAGGACCGAGATGGATTCGATGTCCTGCTGGGCCAGCGTACGCAGGTCGCCGCCCGGCATCCCGTCAATGACGATCAGCGGCGCGTTGCCCGCGTCGAGCGAAGAGGCGCCGCGCACCTGGAGGGAGATGTTGCCGTTGGGGTCACCGGCCGCCGAGTTCGAAATGGTCAGGCCCGGCACCTTGCCTTCGATCTGTTGCAGCGGGTTGTTGAACGCCCCGGCCACGAAATCCTTGTTCGAAATGGTGGTTACGGCACTCGTCAGTTCGCGTTTCTGCACCGAGCCGTAGCCCACGACGACTACCTCGTTGAGGGCCTCTACGTCGGGCGTCATGGCCACGTCTACCACGCTGCGGCCGTTGATGGGCACCTCCTGGGCCGTAAAGCCGATGAACGAGAACACCAGCGTACCGTTGCCGTCGGGCACGGTGATCGAGTAGCTCCCGTTGGCGCCGCTGGTGGTACCGGTGGTCGTGCCTTTGAGCAGCACGTTGACGCCCGGCAGCACGCCGCCTTCGTTGTCCTTTACGGTGCCCGTTACGGTTACTTCGACGGCAGCCGGCCGGGGGAGCGAGGCCGCCAGGGGCAGCAGTTGCGACACGCCCACCATGCGGACGTCGCCGCCCGCGCCGCTGTCGCCGATCTTGCGGTTCTCCAGCTTGCGGATGGTCGCCCCGTCGCCGTCTTTGCCGTCCACGATCACGTACACCTGCCCGTTCTTCCGGTAGGTGAGCTCGTGCGGGGCCAGCAGCCGCTGCAACGTGCCGTCGGGCGTATCGGTCATGCGGAAGCTGGCTTCCACGGTTTTGTTTTCCACCAGGGTGCTTTTGTAGAGGATGGAAATCCCGTACCGGGTCTGGATGGCATTGAGTACGTTTTCGAGGGAGGCCTTCCGTTGGCCGGGCGACTGCCGTCCGTCGTCGGTGCCGGGCCCGTTCTTGTCGTAGTAGGCAAACGTTTGCCCGAAGCCCGTCGTGAGGTGACCGGCCAGCAGCATGGTTAGGAGGTAGACACTTTTTCTCATACTTAGGATTGAGTTGGTTAAGAATGAAGGCAATTGTTTAAAGCTCTCGTTCAGCGCCGGTCGCCGCCGGTGGCCGCACCACTCCCCGGCCGCGGCCGGAAGAGAATCCGCCCGTTGTCGCGTTCCACCTCGCAGTCCAGCGACTCCGACAGCGCAAACAGCAGGCTCTCCAGGTTGTTGTTGGGCACGCGGCCCGTCATCCTGCTTTGCAGCAGGCTCGAATCGGGCATGGCCACCGTCACGCCGTAGGTATCCTGCACCAGGGCGACGATCTCACGCACGGGGGTGTCCTTGAACAGCAGGTAGCGGTGCACCCACGACGAAAACTGCGCCGGGTCCACCACCTTGCGCACGTAGCCGCCGGTGGCCGCGTCGAGCTCCACCAGTTCGCCCGGCCGCATGGTCACCTGCCGGCGGCGGTCCTGCCCGATGTTGAGTTGCACCTTGCCGTCGTTGAGCAACACCCGCGTGCTGTGCTGGCGGCCGTACACGTTGAACTTCGTGCCCAGCACCTCCACGTCGAGGTCGCCGGCCGTGTGGACCACAAACTTGCGGTGGTTCTCCGTGTGCACCACTTCGAAAAATGCTTCGCCGGCCAGCCACACTTCGCGGTCGCGGTTGCGGCCCCAGTGCTTGCGGTACGAAAGGCTGGAATTGGCGTTGAGCGTCACCACCGACCGGTCGGCCAGCACGATGCGGCGGGTTTCGCCGTACCCGGTGCGCAGGGTGGTGCGGGCCGCGTAGGTGTACCAGGCGAACCCGGCGGCCAGCAGGATGGCAGTCAGGGAAGCCGCCACGCGCAGCCACCCGCGGAACGGAGCCGGCAGGGGGCGCACGGTCGCGGACGGGTCGGGGGTTTGGTCCCGCCGGGCGTATTCCCAGCCGTCAATGGCGGCGCTGAGGGTTGCCCAGCCCTCCGCGGACGCTTCGGGACCGGCGGCGTAGGTCCGGAAGGCGATCTGCCGGATGAGCGACCGGGCCGCTTCCACTTCGGCCCGTTTTTCGGGGTGGATGGCCAGCCACTGCCGCCAAAAAGTGTCCGTTTCGTCGTCCGGGCTTTTGACCCAGCTCACAAAGAAGTCGTCCAGCGCAAAGTCTTCCGCGGTGTGTCGGGAATAATCCATACGAGAGGATAGGCAGGTTATGCCCTAAAGACGGACGCCCTCCCGTTTTCTTAACAAAAATTTGTAACTTTTTTTAGAAAAACTTTTAAGCAACCCGGCTTGCTTCAATAAACCCGGCCAACGGTGCAAAAACGGGGATTTGGGTACGGTGCCCGGCGGACGCCCGATGCGCATCGGGTCAGGGTAGTTGCCACGGAGAAAAAGGAGTGAGAAGCGAGAAGCGAGGAGCGAGAAGGATAGGACCGCATGGATCGCAGTAGAGACGCAAAGGGATCAGGATTTACAGGAAAGGATGACCAGGATTGCAGCGCAAAGAAATAGGCGTACGCTCCCGCCTCTGCGCCTGGATCCTGGTCATCTTTTCATCAAGTAAATCAAGGTTCAGACGATCAAGCCCATCAAGGTTCAGACAAGTAATCCTGGTCATCCCTTAATCCGGTAAATCCTGATGCTCTTTTGTCAGTCCACCCAATGACGGCCGGCCATTGACCAGTGCAGACAGGCGAGGATGATGAGGGGGCAGAACGACCGGCGCAGCGCTTCCATGGCCCGCGACATGAGCACGTACACGGAGTTGACGTCGCATTCGAGCACCGAGGCCAGTTCGGGGTAGGTCATGTTTTCGAAGTAGCGCAGGTAGATGGCCTCCCGCTGCCGCTTGGTGAGCCCGTTGAGGGCCCGTTGCAACTGCCCATCCCGTTCTTCCCGGGCCTGCTCGCGGATCAGTTCGTATTCCGGGGAGCGCATGATCTCGAAGTCACTCTCCTCGTAGCGGTCCGAGAACCGGCCTTGCTGCCGGGCGAGGTCGATGACTTTGCGTTTGAAGGCCGTGAAGAGGTAATTGCGCACCGACAGGGGCGTGGTCACCTGGCCGCGGTTTTTCCAGAGGGTAAAAAACAGGTCGTGGATGGAGTCCTTCACCAGGTCCTTGTCCCTGACCAGGTGGCAGCCGTAGTTGTAGAGGGCGGCGTAGTGGCTTTTGTACAATGCGGAAAATGACTGCTTGCTGCCGTTTTTAAACTGTTGCCACAGCATTTTTTCGTCCGGCAGACCCAGCGGATTTTCCGGTGGCGGGCATACAATCGGTTCAGTAAGTGGGCGAAGCATCGTAAGGGCAGTTGTAAAACCCGGCGTAAATTTATTCTATTTTACATAGAAATAACCAAATCATCAACGCTTCTCCCCCGGTCTTTCCAATATATCGTTGAATAAACACCGGACGCCGGGCGCCCGGTGTTCCGGCCGGGGCAGCCGGGTTACCGCGCGCCGGGATCGCTGCCGCGGCCGGGCTCGTCGGTGTCGTACTTGCCGCCGATGCCGAAGCCCAGGATGCCCGTGGCCTGGTCGCCGAGCTTTTCGCCGCGGGCGGCGCTGAGTCCTTTTTGCAGGTCGCCGTTCAGGCTGCCCAGGTCGCCGGCGATCACGTCGCCCAGCCGGGCCGGGTCAAAGGCGCCGTTCTCGTTCACGCGGCTCACCAGGGCCTGGAGAATGGCCGGCACGAAGTGCACGGCCACCATGTGGGCCACGTTGGCCGGGGCGTTGAGTTCACCCGACAGCCGCCCGGTGTACTCCTGCACGACCGCCGTTGTAATGGGGTGGTGCACCACGTCGGCGTGCCCCGAAAAGAGCGAGGCCAGGCCCGCGTTGTTGCCGTGCATCACCTCCCGCCGGAGCCCGAACATCACTGCATCCTGGGCCAGGTCCACGGCCTGGTCGGCCTGCCCGGCCTGCCGGCTGTCGAGTGAGTGGAAGTATTCGACCAGGGGCCCGCGCAGGGGCTGGATGATGTCGCGAATCATGACGGGAGGGTTTAGGTTGGGTTACGGGTGCCGTGAGGACGGCCCCCAGAGCAATGTACGCAAGCCGGCGGGCAAGAGTTGTTTATGACCGGCACAGTGCTCCCGCCGGAACGGCCGGCCGCGCGGAAGGGAGAAGCCGGGCGGGTATATGCGCGTTACTTCGCATTACAATTACACGCGTGGGAGCCGGCCCGTTTTCGGGGAAACCAATCGGGGCAGGGCAGTTAATTTGGGCGGTCGTTTTTTCCCCTATTTATCCATGAAAAAAATTTCCATTTATCTGCGTGCGCTTCCCCTGGTTGCCCTGCTGGCTTTTTTCGGCTGCGACCGCGACAAAGACGTCACCCCGAATACGCCGGCCTGCATACCGGTAAAACAAACGCTTCAGACCGAGGGCGGCCGTAGCCCCGAACTCTACGTTGACATCGAGTACAACGCGCAGGAAAAGCCCATCCGGATTACGTCTCA
>CADCTQ010000402.1 GCA_902805615.1 uncultured Cytophagales bacterium | reverse complement strand
GTGATCCGCACCACCACGCCCAACCTGGCCTGGGCCACCGACAACCAGACGGTGTTCTACACCAAGCAGGACCTGCAAACGCTGCGCTGGGAAAAGGTGTACCGCCACAAACTCGGCGCCGACGCTACCAAGGACGCCCTGGTGTTCCACGAAAAAGACGATACCTTTTACGCCGGCGTGAACCGCAGCAAGTCGCGCAAGTACATCATCATCGGGTCGGGCAACAACTCTTCCATGACCTCCGAGTCGCTGTTCCTGGAGGCCGCCAACCCCACGGGCAGCTTCAAGGTGTTCCTGCCCCGCCGCAAAGGGCACCAGTACGACCTCGACCACGCCGACGGCAAATTCTACGTTCGCACCAACGACGGCGCCCAGAACTTCAAACTGATGTCGGCAGCCGAGGGCAACGTGGCCCCGGCCAACTGGAAAGAAGTGGTGCCGCACCGGCCCGACGTGCTGCTCGAAGGCTTCGAACTGTTCAAAGATTTCCTGGTGCTCCAGGAGCGGGGCAACGCCCTCACGCGCATCCAGGTGCGGCCGTGGACCGGGGGCGGCGACCACTTCCTCGACTTCGGCGAACCGGCCTACACGGCTTCGGTAGCCTTCAACCCGGAGTACAACAGCAAAACGCTGCGCTACAACTACACGTCCATGACCACGCCGCAGTCGGTGTACGACTACGACATGACGGCCCGCACCCGGCAGCTCATGAAGCAGACCGAGGTGCTGGGCGGCTTTGATTCGAAGAACTACCAGACCGAACGCCTCTACGCCACGGCCACCGACGGCACCAAGGTGCCCGTTTCGCTGGTGTACCGGAAGGGCATCAAAAAGGACGGCTCAAACCCGCTGCTCGTGTACGGCTACGGCTCCTACGGCATCTCGATGGACCCCTCGTTCAGCTCGTCGTCGCTCAGCCTGCTCGACCGGGGCTTCGTGTACGCCATTGCCCACATCCGGGGCGGGCAGGAGATGGGCCGCGCCTGGTACGAAGACGGCAAGCTCTACAAAAAGAAAAACACGTTCACGGACTTTATCGCCTGCACCGAATACTTGCAGAAAGAAGGCTTCGGCCGGCCCGAACGCACCTTTGCGATGGGCGGCAGTGCCGGGGGCCTGCTCATGGGGGCCGTCATGAACATGCGGCCCGACCTCTACAAGGGCATCATTGCGGCCGTGCCGTTCGTGGACGTGGTCACGACCATGCTCGACGCGTCCATTCCGCTCACCACCAATGAGTACGACGAGTGGGGCAACCCCGCCGAGAAGGGCTTCTTCGACTACATGCTGGCCTATTCGCCCTACGACCACGTGGAAGGCAAGAACTACCCCAACCTGCTGGTCACCACCGGCCTGCACGATTCGCAGGTGCAGTACTGGGAACCCGCCAAATGGGTTGCCAAGCTGCGCGACACCAAGAAGGACAACAACCTGCTGCTGCTCCACACCAACATGGAGGCCGGCCACGGCGGCGCCTCCGGGCGGTTCCGCCGCTACAAGGAAACGGCGCTGCAATACGCCTTCCTGCTCGACCAGGCGGGCATCAAAGAACAATAAAAGGAGACCGCAGACCGGAGGAAGGGAGACGGGAGGAGGATCGGGAAGGAGGCTTGGGCGGGGATGCGGCAGGGTCTTGTGACGGAACGGGAGAAAAGGAAAAATCACTGCCGGACGAAGAGGCGGGTTGATGCACGAACGTTTTGAAACGCAGGGGCTTTAGGTGGCTCCTGCGTTTTTTTTGACGGTTTCGGATGGGAATTGCCTGGGTGAGGTAACGCATCAGCAGTGTCATTTTTTCGCGGATTTGCGAAACCATTCAATAAAACCGCGTATAAGTGACTATGCATTTATAATGCCTCAAAATCCCCACACAACTATGAAAAAGTTTTTTCTTCTGACGGCACTGGCTTTCTGCTCCTGCGGGGCTTTCGCGCAGGTTTCCATCATCCCCAAAGTAGGGGTCAACTTTGCCAACGTTTCGCTGAGTGAGAATAACGCTTTGGAGGGCGGTAAATCGTCCCTGATTGGCCTCACGGGGGGCTTAGGCTTTAATTTCAGCCTTACCTCCGACAATTTTCTCTCTATTCAACCGGAGATCCTGTATTCGCAAAAGGGTTTTTCCTCCGCCGCCACCGGGCTGCTCAGCTATGACGGCGACTACCGGCTCAATTACCTGGAGGTTCCGCTGCTGGTCAAGATCAATTTTGGCGGTGAGAAGGTAAGGTTGTACGTAAACGCAGGGCCCAGCATCGGCTACCTGCTGAGTGGAAGGGTGAACGGACGAATAACCGCGCTGGGCGTAATCGGCACTTCCATTGATGAATCAATCAGATTTACTGACAACCCCACGCCCCTCGACATCCGGCAACTCGATGCCAACCGCATTGAAGCGGGACTTAACTTCGGCGGCGGCCTGGGGTATGCTTTCGCCGGCAGCACGGCCCTGTTCGTGGACGTCCGGTACAACATGGGGCTGACGGACTTCAACAACCAGGATCAATCGAAAAACCGGATAATCGCCCTCACCGCCGGCGTGCAAATTCCGCTGGGCGGCGAGTAAAAGAGAGCAGGTAAGATAGGGTCAATAGGATAGGGTTCAAACCCTATCCTATTGACCCTATCCTATTGTTATTGCCACCGTTTGTCGTATATACACCAGCGTTGCCCCGGGCTGGTCGGCTTAGAACCTGATGCTACGACTCCGTAGGATAGGGTTTAGTATGTGATTAGGGCCCTCCCTGGTGGATGCGCAGTGAGCGGGCCCCTTCCTTACGTGTCCGCATCGTTCTTGCGGCGTTGAGACGGGCAGGTCCCCTTAGGCGCTGGTATCGTTTTCGCGGCGTTGAGATGGGCAGGCTTCCTTACGCGCTGGTATCGTTACGCGGTGGTATCGTTGTTTCGGCACCGGTGGTATCGCGGCGGGCAGGCCCGGCCCAATGGCGAGGGGCGGGTTGGTTGGCGGGGGGAAGCATCATTGGGCCTAGCCCTTTTTGGTTCTTTTTGGGGCAATGCCAAAAAGAACAAACTCCACTTACGCATCATAAACCAATCACCATCCTATCTCCACCCATCCTTTTACTACCCAGCACATTACCACCCATCACAATCGCCCCATCACCAACCCTAAGTGCTTCAAATACGCCTATACGCTATTCTCATATGAAGACTACCCCCAGCGCGCACCGGTACTTACCCGTCTCCACAATACAACTTTTAGCCGTGGCGCCAAGCACATACTTGCCCCTCCTTTGCGGCCTTTGCGCTGCTGAAGCGCCTTTGCGTAAAACCGGCGTGAAACCTCTCCCCGAAATCCTATCTTCACGCGGGGGCTGCCCGTTGCGGCCCCAGGCAAGTATATGCGTATGCCCGGCCCCTTCCAATTGACGTTCCGCCTTCCGGTGCTGTGCCTGTTGTGGGTACTGCCGGGACCATTCTGCGCGTTTGCCCAGAACGCCCCGGCCGGCCGGGTGGTGCTCGACGTGCCCGGCTACCCGCTGGTGTTCGAACTCGACCCCGGCGAAGCCGTGACCGTTACGCGGAAGGCCGGGGGCAAAGCCCTTTCCCGCACCGTAAAACTGGTTTCGGTAAAACCCGTTTTCGAGCCCAACGAATGGTTCGGCGGCGTGGCGCCCCGCAACTACGCGTACGCCGAGGTAGTGGCCGAAGTGTCGGGCCGCCGCGTGACCCTGCTGCACCGCCCATACCAGATGCCCGTCACCGTGCACGGGCTGCGCCTCTACGTGGAAACGATCAAGGAGTGGGCCGAGAACGCCGAAATCGCCGACCTGAAGGACGTGCGGAGAGCCGTGCGGCTGGCGGCCGGCGCGGCCGGGGAACCCTGGGGGCCGGTTACGCTGGTGTTCCCGATCACCCAGTACCGCTGGCGGTCGGCGGCCTACAACAACACCTGGTCGTCGCTGGTGCCCTACAACAAGCTGTACTACCACCGGGGCGAAGATTACGGTGCCATTCCCGACCGCCTCGACGTGGTGGCCCCGTTCGACGGCACAATTACGGCTACGCCCGGGCCGGCCGGCGACGGCAAGTCCAACGAGATCCGCATCCGCAACGCCGCCGGCATCACCTGCCGGATTTCGCACATGAACGCCGAAACGATCCGGCCCGGATACCCCGTGGGCACCGCGGTGGCGGCGGGCACGCCCCTGGCAAAAACCGGCATGACCTGGGACGGCCGCAAATCGCAGGAATACGACCCGCACTGCCACGTGGAACTGCTGTACGGCGATACCAAGCTGGCCTCGTTTCCCTACCTGGTGGAAGCCTACCTGCGCCGCTACCCCGACCCGGTGCTGGCCGTGGCCGGCGGCTACCAGTTTACCCTGGCCGGCCGCGACGTGGTGCTCGACGGGAGCCGTTCGCTGGGGAGGACCGGCCGCCGCCCCCTCCGCCACACCTGGCAGTTGCACGACGGCCGCGCAGCGACGGGGGAGCGGGTCACCGTGCGGTACGACCGGCCCGGGCTGTACACCGAAGAACTGCAAGTGGTCGGTCCGGGCGGCGCCACCGACCGCGACTTCGTGCAGGTGCGGGTGTACGAAGCCGGCCGCGGCAAAGACATTGCCTACGGCTGGGCGTACCACTTTCCCCTCCGGGGCATCCGGCCGGGCACGCCGGTGCTCTTCTGGAACCGGCTCGTGAACGTGCAACCCCCCGTCACGGTCAGCTTCGGCGACGGCACCCCGCCCCAAACCATGAACCGCGAAACGACGCACGCCTACCGAGCCGCCGGCCGCTACGTGGTGACGTTCTCGGCCCGGGGGCCCCGGGAAGAGCCCGTCACGGTGAAGCTGGAAGTGGTGGTGGAGGAAGGATAGCGGGCAAAGACGGCTGTTTCAGCCAGTGTTTCAGATTGAAACAAGGCGTGTCCATTTCCGGAACGTGACCGTCCCGCCGGCAGGCGTGCGTGGCATCAATTGCCCGCACAGCGCCCCTTTTTGAGGTTGGCACGTCCCTTGACCCACCCGTAGGCAGCACCCGTTGCCCAACCCTTTCCGCCGTCTTTCCAGCCATGTTCACCAACTACGTCACCGTCGCCCTCCGGCAGCTCCGCAAACACCCGGCGGCCACCACCATCCACCTGCTGGGCCTCACGGTAGGCATGACCACTTGCCTGCTCATCTGCCTGTTCCTGTACCACGAATGGGGCATTGACCGGGACCAACCCCAGGCGGAGCGGACCTTCCGGGTAAACCTGATTGACCGCAACGCGGGACAGGTCGAGTATTCGGGCATTACTCCGTACCCGGCGGGCGCCGCGCTGCGCACGGATTTTCCCGACTGGCCGGTCGTAGCCAGCGTCCACCTGGAGGAAGAGGATTTCGTGGTGATTCCGCCCCGGAAGATGCTGCCCGAAGAACGGATATTGTTTGCCGAACCGGCGTTCCTGGACCTTTTCCGGGTGGAAATGCATTCGGGCGACGCCCGCAAAGCCCTGGCGCAACCCAACCAGGCCATCCTGAGCGAAGCCACCGCCCGGCGCTACTTCGGCAGCCTCGACGTGGCCGGCCGCACGTTCCGGCTGGGCAAAAAAACCCTGTTGCAGGTGGCCGGGGTGATGCGGGACCTGCCCGCCCAGACCAACCTGCCGGCCAACCTGCTGGTGTCGTACCCCACCCTGAAAGCTTACTTCGAACTGGGGACCGACCAGTGGGGCATGCGCTCCCAGGGCAGCGTGTTCGTGCGCCTGCCGGCAGGGGCCACGCCGGCCCGTTACCAGGAGCGCATGAGCCGGTTTATGGCGAAATACCTGCCCAACGAAGGGGGCGAAACCCGGGAAATGGTCTTGCAGCCGCTGCGGGAGATTCACTTCGACACCCGGGCCGAAGGCACCAATTTCGTTCCCGCCATTTCGCCCGTGTACCTGTGGACCTTCGCGGCCATTGCCGTGCTGGTACTCCTGATCGGCTGCATCAACTTCGTCAACCTGTCCACGGCCCGGGCCATGGTGCGGGCCCGGGAAGTAGGCATTCGCAAGGCGATCGGGGCCACCCGGCAGCAACTCGTGTTCCAGTTCCTGGCGGAGGCCGCCTGGCTGACCGGCCTTTCGGCGCTGCTCGCCCTCACCCTGGTGAGCGTCGTGCTGCCGTCCGTAAACGACTTCCTCGACAAAGCCATTGCCTTTCCGCTGCTCGAAGCGGGAGCGGGCGTTGCCGGGCTGGCTGGGCTCACTACCCTGCTGGCCGGCCTGTACCCGGCCCTGTTCCTGTCCCGCTTCCAACCCGTGAAGGCCCTGAAGGGACGCGTGCAGAACAGTCCGGGCGGACAAGACTGGCTGCGGCAGGGCCTCATCGTGTTTCAGTTCACGATTTCCCTGGTGCTGGCCGCGGGGGTGGTCGTGATCTACCAGCAACTGAAGCTGTTCCGGGAAAAAGACCTGGGCTTCCGGCGGGAGGCCGTGCTGGTGGCCGAGGTGAACGACGAGACGGCCAGACGGCCCGCTTTCCGGGAGGCCCTGCTGCGCATTCCCGGGGTTGAAGCGGCGTCGCTGGCGCTGGGCGCCCCTACCTGGGAAAACAACTTCAACACCTCGCTCACCCCCAACCCGGCGGTAGCCGACGTGACGACGGAGGTCAACGTAAAGATCGCCGATGCCGACTACGCGAAAACCTACGGCCTCAAACTGCTGGCGGGCCGGTTCCTGGAGCCCCGCGACACGCTGACCAACGGGGCCAGCATTCCTTCCGGGAAGCGGCAATACGTGTTTGTCGTCAACGAGGCCACTGTGCGGGCCATGGGGTACCGCGACCCGTTCCAGGCCCTGGGCAAGCGCATCCGGATCGGGCTCAACGACATGGAAGCGCCGGTGATCGGGGTGGTCAAAGACTTTCATTCCAGTTCGCTCCACGAGGCCATCAAGCCGGCCGTAATTCTGAACTTCCCCTTTTTCTACCGCACCGTGGGGCTTAAACTCCGGGCGGACAATTACCCGGCGACCCTGGCTTCAATTGAACGCGTGTGCCGCCAGTTTAACCCCGGCCAGTTGTACCGGGCGCAGTTCCTCGACGAGAGCCTGGAAGACTATTACCAGGAAGAGTCCCGGCAGTTTACCCTGATGCAAGTATTTGCCGGGCTGGCCCTGCTGATCGGCTGCCTGGGGTTGTGGGGGCTTTCCGTGTTCCTGATCGAGCGGCGCACCAAAGAGATCGGCGTGCGGAAAGTATTGGGCGCCTCCGTGGTCAGCCTGGTCGCCCTGCTCTCCAAAGACTTCCTGAAACTGGTGCTGCTGGCCATCCTGCTGGCGACGCCCATTGCCTGGTACGCCATGCAGACGTGGCTGGAGCGGTTTGCTTACAAGATCACGATTGGCGGCTGGGTGTTCGGGGGAGTGGGGCTGGTAGCCCTCACGGTTGCCCTGCTGACGGTGAGCTACCGCGCCATCCGGGCGGCCCGCACCAACCCCGTGGACAGCCTGCGCATGGAGTAAAAAAAGTTGAAAATGGACAGTTGAAAATGGTCAGAACGCGCATTTTCAATTGTCCATTTTCAACTTTTAATTCCTTGATTATGGTTCGAAGAAGTGCACGGCCTCGCCGTGTTTCTCCTGGTACGCCCGGTGGATGCGGCGGGCCGTTTCGAGGCCCTCTTCGCCGGCGCAGAGGAAGCACACCGTGCCGCCGCTGCCGCCGCCCGTGATGCGGGCCCCGTACACCCCGTTGCGGGTATTTTTCCGCGCCTGCCACACCAGTTCGTCCGTGCGCCGGTTGCCCAGGCCGCAGGCCGAGTAGCCTTCGTGCGACTGGAACATCCATTCGCCGAGCTGGCGCAGGCTCCGTTCCCGCCGGGCGGCGTCGGTTTCGGGCGGCAGGTGCTGGAGCAGCAGCGAAAAGTACTGGATGCGCGTGTTCTCGTAAATGGGGTGGCGGGTGGCGCTGTACACGTCGTACGTGCGGTCCGGCCGCACCTCGGTGACGGGGTCAATGGTGGTGCCGTAGCGGGCCAGGAAGTCGGCGCCGGGCAGGGCTTTGGGCAGCAGGCCGGCGTAGCGCCCCTCGAAGTCCGACGGCTCAATGTTGGCCAGGTAGCCGTTGTAGAGCAGGTGTTCGCGTTCCCCCGTGCGGCGGGCGTGGGCCAGTTCGCCGGCGGTGGTGCCGTCGTACTGCGCCAGCACCGAGTAGCCCATGAAGGCCGCCGTGCGAACGTCCGAATAAGAAGCGCCGCCGACCGCGTGCCGCACGCCGCTGTCAATGCCCACGAAGCGGACGCCGGCGGGAATCGGGAAGGGCGGGGAAAGGTGGTCGGGCTGGCACAGGATGGGCAGCAGTTTGTCGGGTTCTCCGAAATGCGAAGCCAGCTGGTCCATGAGGCCGCACGGGGCGCCGACCACCCGGTTCTCGGCCCGCTGGCCCAGCGTGGGCAGCTCCGTACCCGTGAACGGCAGGCCGTACGCCTCGGCCAGGGCCCGCAGGATTGCCACTTCGAGGGCCGCCGACGAGGAGACGCCCTTGCCGGCGGGCACCTGCGAATCCACCAGCACGTCGGCGCCGGTGACGGCAATCCCCTTTTCCCGGTGCAGCACCAGCAGGCACCCGGCCACGTAGCCCGCCCAACCGCCGCCGGGGAGGGCCGCCAGTTGCCTATGGGCGTAGTCGTAGTCGGGTTGTCCCTGGTGGAGCAGTCCGGCGTAGGGCAGTTCCACCAGCGGGTGCGGTTCGCCGGGCGAAAGGGTGCGGATGCGCAGCAGGCCGTCGTCGCGGAGGGCCACGGTGACCGTAGTCCGTTCCCGGACGGGCATTTGCAGCACCAGCGAACCCGAGTAGTCGGCAATGCCGCCCATGACGTCGAGGCGGCCGGGGGCGGCGGCCGTGAAGCGGGGAGAGGCGTCGGGGAAGAAGTGGGTTTGCAAGGGACAGTTGCCGATTAAACGCCGGCAGATGCAAAATACTAACTTTCAGCACCCCGATGGCGGCGGAGCTACCGGCCGCAGTACTTTTTCAAAAACTTATCGGCGCCCTCGATGGACTTGCGGGCCGCGGCCTCGAAGTCCTGGCAGGCCCGTTCGGAGTTGCCGCCGTCCTGGTGCGCGGCGCCCCGGAAGAGGAGCAGGTAGTCCAGTTCCGGCTTCAGTGCCATTACCTTTGAGTAGTCCTGGGCGGCCCCGGCGTAGTCGCCGGCCTTTTGTTTGGCAAAACCGCGCATGAAAAGGGCCTCCCAGTAATGGGCGTTCAGCCGGACGGCGTTGTCAAATTCGGGGATGGCCAGTTCGCTTTCATTTTTCAGGCTGCGGCCGTTGCGGGTGCCCCAGTACAGATGGTTGAGGCCGCGGTAGTAATAGAGCTGCGGATGGTTGGCGTTTTTCTGCAACAATTCATCAAACATATCCTGGGCCACCCGCGGGCTGGTGTACAAATGAAAGAGTGCCAGCCGGAAACGACACGAATCCGGCAGGTAGTTCTTCGCCTGGCACCAGAGGAAGTCGGCCCTCGCATCTTCAACCACCCCAATCCTGGACCTGAGCAGGCCCCGGGTGTAGCGCAAGGGCATGCTGTCGGGATGCTTTACAATGGCCTTGTTGAGCTGTTTGATCTCGGCGAATATCCTTTGCTTTTCCAGCCGGGCTTCTTCTTTGGTCAGGACCGGGGTAACCACTTCGATGGGAACGGACTTGTTGTTGGCCAGGTCCATGATCATGAAAAACACCGACAGGCCGAGCGACTGTGCTCGTAGCCCGGTTGTCATCAGCACGATCAGTACAAACAGACTGAGGGCAAGCTTTTTTGGCATGGGATGGGGCGTAAAAAAGAAGGGCCCAAGTTAACCTCCGCCGGCGTGAACCGCCGGTGCGAATTGGGAGTGGCCGCCCCGATGTACCAATACGCGTGAATTTACGCCGGTATCAGCCGCCCGGGCGTTACTCCGTCAGCCCGTACTTGCGCAGCAGCACCTGCAACACCGGTTCCACCTCGGCGCGGATGTGGGCATTGGCGTAGCCGATCCAGTCCACGGAGGCCAGCAGGTCGAGGGGCGTGTCGAGGTCCTGGCCGTGAATGTCGGTGATGAACAGGCCCGCCTCCCGGCCGATGAGCGTGGCGCACAGGTCGTAGGGGTGGCACACGTGACCGGGCGTTTTGCCTTCGCGGGCCAGCTTGCGGTAGAGGGCCGTGCGGATATCGGCCACGAAGCGGTCGTGGCCCATGAGCATTTCGTAGAGCTGGCCGCCCGAGGAGATGTACTGGTCTTCGAAGGTCACGGCCTTGCCCGGCTGCCGCTGCGGGGCCAGCGTTTCGATGAGTTCGTCTTCGATGCGGGCCAGCAGCTCGCGGCCGGGCGGGAAAAAGCGGGCAATCTGGGCGAAGCCGCCGATGATCGTGCGGGAGCGGGAGGGACGGATTTCGCGGCGGGCAATGTCGCCGGAGCGGAGGTTGCGGGTGTAGGCGTGGGCGCCCCGGCCTTTGATCGCCCAGAGCGTGTCGCTGAGGTTGCTGCGGGAAGTGGGCAGTTCGGTCATCACGGCCACCTCCACGTCGCGGAGCGTGGTGGCGGCGCCCTTGTTGGGGGCAGCGGCGGCCAGGAAAAACGCCGACCGTTTGTCGTACATGATGCCGCGGGTGCCGTCAATGGGGTCCATGATGATGCGCAGGGAGGCCGATTCGGCCCGTTTGCCCTTGGGCAGGACCACGCCGTTGGTGTTTTCGCCCACCCCTTCGGCCACCAGCACGATGCCGTTGAGCTGGCGGGCGTTTTTCTCCAGTATGGGCACCAGCACTTCCTCCACGTCGCGGTCAATCCGGTAG
>CADCTQ010000401.1 GCA_902805615.1 uncultured Cytophagales bacterium | reverse complement strand
ATACGCGTAGACATAGTTCACCCAATCCGGAGAAAATGGCGGCTTGCGGAAAAATTTAACATACGGCGTGGTTCACCGTTGCCGGGTACCCTGCGGAAGCGGTTTTACGGGGCGGTTCAGTTCACGGGGGGGCCGGTCCACCAGCAGGTCATCGAGGTGGCAGCCGCCCGGGGGGTCGAATACGGGGAAAACGAACCCGTCCGGTATTCCCCCGAAACCTTCGCCGGCGTCGTCATCGGCGGCCGGGGCGGGTTCACGCAGCACTTTCACGATCATCCAGGCGGCGCACAGGAAGCACAGGCCGCATACAAGCAGGTAATGTAACGTAAGGACGGGCATCATGGAATCGCCGGCGGGGAAAGGGGTACGGCAAGGTGTGAAATTAGCGCGCGCCGGCCGGAGAAAAGAACAATTATCGGGCCATACCTTGCACGTGCAGGTTTGCCCGCCAGGACGGAAACGACCGGGAAAAAAGGCGGTTCGTTCGCAAAAAAGGCCGAAACGGGGCCCGCCGGGCGGACCGGGCCACTTGTGAAAGCCTGAAAAAAGAGTCATATTGTGCCTGATACTTTTATATTTGTGGGCAATGAACTACATTCTCTTCGACGACCAGCACGTTCGTACTTCCCTGCTCCCGCTCACGTTTACCCGGCCCGTGAGCGAAATCCGGGTGGGCATCTGTACGATCACCCAGAAGTGGGAACAACTGCTCCGGTCGCGGATCTCGTTCCTGACCGAGCCTTACCTGCAAGCCAAATACCCCCAGGTCAACACGCAGAATGATGTGTTCATCAACGGCGCCATCTGCCCCGACGAGGCCCTGCTGGGCGCCGTCCAGTCCCTCGAAAAGGGCGACCGGCTCATGCACGGCGACATCCTGGTGGCCTACCGGCCCGAGGAACTTCCCGAAACGCTCACCGACATTGACCAGATTCCGGAAATCCGCGTGCAGACGCACCAGCAGCACATTACCATCATCCGCGACCTGTGCGACATTTATACTTCCAACGGCGAGCAGATCCGCGCCGACTTCAAGCGCCTCACGGCCGGCCGGGTATCGAGGCCCATCAGCGACCCGCACACGGCGGTCTACAACCCCGGCCAGATTTTCATTGAAGAGGGCGTTGAAATGAAAGCCTGCGTGCTCAACGCGGAGGGCGGCCCGATCTACATCGGCCGCAACGCCCAACTGCACGAGGGCACCGTGGTCCGCGGACCGTTTGCCCTGGGCGAAGGCAGTTCCCTCAACATGGGCAGCAAGATCCGGCCCGACACCACCATCGGGCCCTACTGCAAGGTGGGCGGGGAAGTGAGCAACAGCGTCATCTTCGGCTACAGCAACAAGAGCCACGACGGCTTCATGGGCAACTCGGTGCTGGGCGAATGGTGCAACCTGGGGGCCGACACCAACACCTCCAACATGAAAAATGACTACGGCCCGGTGAAGCAGTGGAGTTACAACGAAGGGGGGATGCGCGATACGGGCCGGCAGTTCTGCGGCCTCGTCATGGGCGACCATTCCAAAGCCGGCATCAACACCATGTTCAACACGGGTTCGGTGGTAGGGGTGAGTTGCAACGTGTTCGGCGGGGAGTTTCCGCCCAAGTACGTGCCTTCCTTCAGTTGGGGCGGGGCGGGCGGCCTGGAAATCTACCACCTCGGCAAGGCGCTGGAAGTGGCCGACCGCGCCATGCAGCGCCGCGGCCTGCGGCTCGACGAACGGGACCGCCAAATCCTCACCACCGTCTTCAACCTCACCCACGCCCAGAAAAAAACGATCGGCTTCCGGGCGCACTAGCGGCCCGCGGGCCGCCGAAATGCAAGTAGCCGGGAAGCAGTGCTCCCCGGCTACGGTGTTATGGTGGGTATGGGTTAGTGGGGATTATATCTCGTCGTCCTCATCGGCGTCGTCGTCATCGTCCAGGTCGTCATCGTCCAGGTCGTCATCGTCGTCAAAATCCTCGAAATCATCGTCGTCGTCAATGTCCATTTCATCAAAGTCCAATTCCTCGTAGTCCTCTTCGTCAATGTCGAACTCTTCGTCATCCAGTTCGTCGTCTTCGTCATTGTTAATATCCTCCCAGGCGTTCTGGTAGATGGTCTGCTTGAGCGAGGTCTCGTCGTCGAGGATCGTTTCCGTGTAGTGCATAATGGTAAAGTTAAAGCAATTACTGGGTTATAGGGTAAATCATGGACCGGCGTTCTAAAGCAAGGCTCGCGGAGGCCCCGAAGGTTGTTTTGGTACTCCCGGGTCAAATACGGAGGAGTACTCCGGAACGATGCTTTTGCGCCCCAAAATAAATTATTTTTGAACAAACAAAGCAAAAGTTGGCTTTAAAAAACGGCTCCCTTCCGGGCGGCTTTCCGCGCGTTTTCGGCCCCCGCGGGCCGGTTACGGGCCCTTTTTACGCCCCGTCCTGTAAATGAAGCCATAGTTTATCTTATATTCGTACAAACCACTCCGTCTGCCGACACTTCACCATGAAAAATTCCTCCTCCCGGGAGAAAATGGGTTGGACCTACGTCCTCAGAAATCTGCGGCGCCGCTGGTACTTGTTTGCCCTGGCCCTGGCCTTCGCCGTGGCCGGCGCCTACCTGTATTTGCAGTTTACCCCCCGGGTGTACAACCTCACGGCAACCCTGCTGGTGGACGGACCCGGGCCGGCAGTTCCCGGCAGCGACGCCCCGCCGGCCGGCCTGGAAGACGAAAAAAACCTGCTCTCCTCGTTCCGGCGCATCCGTACGGCCGTCGAAGGGCTGCACTTCCAGGTTTCGTACTTTCACACCCACTGGTTCTTGCCGCGGGAAGAATACGGCGACTTGCCCTTCCGCGTTGTGCTCGACTCCACGCAGGGGCAGGCCGTGGGCGTGCCCGTGTACGTGAAACTGATTGACGAGCAGTTGTACCGCCTCAAAGTGCACGGCGAAAACGTGCCCGTGTTCGACCTCCGGACCGACCGGCAAGTGGCCGTCATCCCCCTGATCGCGGTGGACAAAGTGCTCCGCGTCGGCCGGCCGTACCGCGACCCGCACCTGGGCTTCCGGATCGAGTTTCTCAAAAAGCCCGGCCAGTTCGACGCCGAAGGCCGTTTCTTCGTGATCAACAGCCTGGCCGACCAGGCCGGCCAGTACCAGCGCCGGCTCCGCGTGCACCCGCTCGGCGAAGGTTCCCGCACGCTCCGGCTGTCCATCCGGGGCACGCTGCCCGACAAGGAGGCCGCCTTCCTCAACGGGCTGCTGCGCGTACACCTGCGGGAGGGCCAGGAGCGGCAGCACCGGCAGCACCGCGACGTGATCGCCTGGATTGACCGGCAACTGGGCCTCGACGGCGGTGACGCGGCCGAAGCCCCCGAACCGGTTCCCGCCGAAGCCTTGCCGCAACCCCGGCCGGGCGAGGGGCTGCGCGACGCCCTGCTGGCCGAACGCGAACGGGCCCGGAACCGCGTGCAACTCTACGAGGGCCTGTTGCAAAGCCTGGGGCGCGAAAATGAAATGATCGCCCTGCCCGTCAGCCCGCCCGATACCGCCTTGCAGCAGCGGCTGGGCCGGTACAACGACCTGCTCCGCGAAAGGGAGCAACTGCAATTGGACAACGCGCCGGCCGGCCGCATCAGCAAGGTGAACGCCCAGATCCAGAAGACGCGGGTGGGCCTGGTGGAATACGCGGGCAGCCTCGCCAACCGGGCCCGCCAGCGCACGCTGCTCCTCGACCGCAGCATTGCCAAGGCCACCCCTTCGCCGCCCGCCACGCCGCTGCCCGAGGTGCGGCGGCAACTGAAGCTCGATGACAAAATGTACCGCAGCATTCACGATTACCTGCTCACGCGCCGCGCCGAAGCCGGCATGGCCCTGGCAACCGGCCGCACCGGCAGCATGATCGTGGACGAGGCCCGCCCCGACGGCCAGAAGCCGGTGTACCCCGACGCCCCGCTGGTGTACACCGTGGCCGCCCTGCTCGGGTTGCTGTTGCCCCTGGGGTTGTTAACCCTCCGCCATTTTATGCGTAACAGGATTATCAACCAGACGGACATTCAACTGAATACGGCCATTCCTACCCTCGGCGTGGTGGGTTACAACGAAAAAGCGGGCAACTACCTGGTGGCGTACAGCTCCAAGTCGGCGCTGGCGGAGTCTTTTCGTTCCCTGCGCGTCAATTTGCAGTACCTTTTCCTCGACACCGGCAAAAAAGTGATCGGCATTACCTCCTCCGGCCAGGGCGAAGGCAAAACGTTCTGCGCCTCCAACCTGAGCGTGGTGATGGCGCAGTCGGGCAAAAAGACGCTGCTGATTGACGCCGACCTGCGCAAACCCCGGATTGCGGCCCGCTTCGACATTGACAACGCCGCCGGGCTGGCTTCTTACCTCACCGGGGCGCACAAGGCCGACGACATCATCCAGGCCACGGCCACCGAAAACCTCTACATCATCCCGTCGGGGCCGCTGCCGGCGAGTCCGCTCAACCTGCTGGGCACGCCCCGCATGGAAGCCCTGCTCGAAAAGGTGCGGCAGGAATACGACTACGTGATCCTCGATACGCCGCCGCTGGGGCTGGTGTCCGACTTCCTGGTGCTGCTCAAATACACCGATTTCAACATGTACATTGTCCGCCACCGGCTTACCGAACGGGCGGGCCTCAACAAGATCAACGAACTCTACAACTCCAACCGGCTCCGCAACGTGGGCATCCTCATCAACGGCGCCCGGGCCCTGTCGGCGTACGGGTACAGCGACAAGACCTACAAATACGGCTACGGCGATTAGTGTCCCTATTTCCCCGGCGGGACGGCCCGCCCATCACCCTTTGAGCAACTGCACGTGCGCCTCATGATGTCCCTGGTTAAATATCACGCCCTGTTCCAAGGCGAAAGCTTCCGGAAGTATTTTACCAATACTTCCTGGCTGCTCGTGGAGCGGGTCATCAACCAGGGAATTGCGCTGATCATGGTCATCTACACGGCCCACTACCTGGGGGTGGAACAGTTCGGCCTGTTCAACTACGTGCGCAGCTTCGCGGCCATTATCATGACCATTGCCCCGCTGGGCGTGGACAGCCTCCTGGCCCGCAACCTGCTCAACAACCCCGAGCAGCGCAACGTGATCATGGGCACTTCGCTGCTGGTGCGGGGGGGCGGCACGGTGGCCTGCCTGCTGCTAACCTACCTGGTCAACCTCCTGGTGGGGCACGACGCCGAAACGCAGTTGCTGGTGATGGTGGTGGCGGCGGCGGCCGTTTTCGAACCCTTTTACCTGCTCAACCAGTTCTTCACGGCCAACATCCAGTCGCGGTACCACGCCTACAGCGAGATCACCAAAACGCTGGTCTCGACGGCGGTGAAAATCGGGCTCATCTGGTACCGGGCCCCCCTCATCTGGTTTGCGCTGGTGCTCATCCTGGAGAGCCTGACGTACGCCCTGGTGTCGCTGCGCTTCTATTCCGTCCGCTTCGGCTCGTTCTGGCGCTGGCGGCCCAACTTCATCTACCTGCGGCGCCTGCTCACCGACGCGTGGCCGCTCGCCATTTCGGGACTGGTCATCATGCTCCACCTCAAAGTGGACCAGGTGATCATCAAACATTTGCTCAATACCGAGGCTGTGGGGTACTACGCGGCGGCCCTGCGGCTTTCGGAGTCTACGTACTTCGTGCCGGTGGTCATCTGCGCGTCGCTGCTACCGCCCATGCTCAACGCCCGCAAAATCAGCGTCAGCCTCTACCGCACGCGGTTGCAGCAGCTCTTCAACCTGATGGTGGTGCTTTCGCTGGGCATTGCGCTGCCCGTCACCTTCCTGGGCGACTGGATCATTGACCTGGTTTTCGGCGAGGCGTACCACCCGGCCGGGGCGGTGCTGGTGCTGCACATCTGGTCGGGCGTATTCGTGGCCCTGGGCGTGGCGGCCAACGGCTGGCTCATCGCCGAGAACCTGCAACGGATTGCCCTGTACCGGACGCTGCTGGGCGTGCTGACCAACATCGGGCTTAACTTCCTGCTCATTCCGCACCTGGGCATCAAGGGTTCGGCGCTGGCAACGCTCATTTCGCAGGCCGTCACGGCCTACGTGAGCAACCTGTTTTCGCCCCAGACGCGGATGCTGTTTTTCATGCAAACCCGGGCGTTGCTCGGCTTTTCGGTACTGCGGCGGGCCCGGCTGCTTTTCTCCCCCGCGCACCCATGACCCGCACCCCCCCGCTGCGTACGGCCGTGCTGCTCGTCCTGTTCAACCGGCCCGAACCCACCCGCACCGTGTTCGAAGCCATCCGGCGGGCCCGGCCGCCCCGGCTGTACCTGGCCGCCGACGGCCCCCGGCCCGGGCACCCCACGGACGAGGCCAACTGCCGCGAAGCCCGCCGGGTGGTGGAAGGCGTGGACTGGCCCTGCGAGGTAAAAACCCGGTTCCGGGAAGCAAACCTGGGCTGCGGCCGGGGGCCGGCCGAGGCGTACGGCTGGTTCTTCGGCCACGAGGAGGAGGGCATCGTCCTGGAAGACGACTGCGTGCCCGACCCGAGTTTTTTCCCGTTCTGCCAGGAACTGCTGGCCAGGTACCGGCACGACCCGCGGGTGATGCACATCACGGGAACGAACTTCGTGGGGCCCGGGCGGCACCCGCCGGCGCATTCCTACTACTTCTCCATCCACCCGCATGAGTGGGGCTGGGCCAGCTGGCGCCGCGCCTGGCAACTGTACGACTTCCGCATCGAACGCTTTCCGGAAGTTGCCCGGACGGGAGCGTTGCGCGCCCTTTACAGCGGCCCGCTCGAATACGCGTACCGGATGAGCAAGTTCCGCAACACGTACGGCAAGCCGGACGTGAGTTGGTGGGATTACCAGTGGAATTTCGCGTTGCACGCGCACGGCGGGCTGGCGGTGGTGCCGGCCGTCAACCTGGTCCAAAACATCGGCTTCGGGCCGGGGGCCACGCACACGGTCAGCGCCCGGGACGCCCGAGGCGGCAACGCGGCCCGCCCCATGCCTTTTCCGCTCCGGCATCCGCCCGACGTGGCGCCGGACCGGGCGGCCGACCGGCGGTATTTCCGCTTGCAGATGCGCCGCCTGCTGGCCCGCAAGCTGCTGAGCTTCCTGGGCGTCAGCGGCTACGATTCCCGGGGGTAAGCCGCAACGGGTACCCTTTTCAACTTCGCCTCTTCCCGGCCGTCATCCTGAAACTGATGCTCTACCTCGTCATTCCCGTTTACAACCGCTGGCACTACACCGAGGCGTGCCTGGAGGCGCTGCGGAAGCAGTCGTTCCGGGCGTTCCGGACGGTGGTGGTGGACGACGGCTCTACCGACGGCACGGCCGCCCGCCTCGCCGATGCCTTTCGGGAAGTGACCGTGCTGAACGGGGGCGGCAACCTGTACTGGACGGCGGCGGTAAACCTGGGCATTGACTACGCTTTGCGGCAGGGAGCATCCCAAATCATGACCCTCAACAACGACACGCTGCCGCCGCCCGACTTCCTGGCGCAAATGCACGGCCAAAGCCTGGCGCACCCGGATGCCCTGCTCGGTCCGCTCGAACTGGACGCGCATACGGGACGCGTGCGGTACGGCGGCGAAAAAATCAACTGGCTGCGGGCCACGGCCGAACCGCTGACCGGCACGGCTGCGCCGGGGCACGGGTTGCACCCGGTGGATTGGCTGCCCGGCCGCGGGTTGCTCATCCCGGCGGCCGTTTTTGCCAGGATCGGCCGGTTCGACGCCCGCACGTTCCCGCACTACTTCTCGGACCTCGACTTTACGCGGACGGCCCTGCGGCACGGCTTTCCCCTGTACCTGAATTACGAGGCGAAACTGCTCACGTACCCCGAAGCGTCCGGGGACCGGCAGAACAAAGCCCAAAAGTCGCTCCGCAACTACTACAACCACCTGTTCGGCATCAAGGGCGGCGGCAACCTGCGCGACTTCACCCGGTTCGCCCGGCGCCACTGTCCCTGGCCCTACCTGCCGTCGTACCTGCTGCTCGGCAGCCTCCGCCGCATCGGCGGCTACTTCCTGAAAAGGTCCGAACCTTGATGGGCTTGATGAAAGGATGACCAGGATGTGAGCGGGGATGCGGATCAGGAGTTGCAGGAAGGTCTGAGCCTTGATGCACATGATGGGACCAGGATTAAGACTTATGGGGAACGACTTGTAAAGGTGCTGCGCGTGCGGTCGGGTTTTCAAACCCGACCGGTCCGGAATGAGGCCAATGCAAAGCAGCACTGTACTGTGAAAGCGGCAGCAATATCAATAGGATAGGGTTTCAACCCTATCCCCAAAATTTCCAACCCGCCTCCTGTCCGCATCCCCGCTCAAATCCTGGTCATCCTTTCATCATGCCCATCAAGGTTCAGACATCCCCATCAAGGTTCAGACCTTCCTGATCCTTATATTGCGTGCCCTTACAACCGCTCTTTATGAAGCAAAATCTACGCCCCCTGGCCCTGGCAGCGTTGCTGTGCGCCCTCAGTTTCGGGACCGGCGCCTTCCTCAACGGCCCGGCCGAAACCCCCATTACCAAAGAAGCCATCCGCGGCGCGGAAACCCTTTTCGGCCTCGCATTTACGGATACCGAAAGGGATTCGCTGCTGAAAGGCATGCAGGAGCAACGCGAGGACTACGAAAGCATCCGGAAGGTGAACCTGCCCAACGACGTCGCCCCGGCGCTGCTGTTCAACCCGGTGCCACCCGGCATGACGTTCGACCGGACGCGGAAACCCTTCAAAGTGAGCAGCCCCGGCAAAGTGGAACTGCCCGCCAACCGCGACGACCTGGCGTTCTACTCGGTGCTCCAACTCTCCCGGCTGATCCATGACCGCAAAATCACTTCGGTGGAACTGACCCGGTTCTGCCTGGACCGGCTGAAAAAGTACGGCCCCAAACTCGAATGCGTGGTGTCGCTTACGGAAGAGCTGGCCCTGGCGCAGGCCCAAAAGGCCGATGCCGACCTGAAGGCCGGCAAGGACCGCGGCCTGCTGCACGGCATTCCGTACGGGGCCAAGGACCTGTTTGCCAAGGCGGGCTACAAAACCACCTGGGGATCGGTGCCTTACAAAGAGCAAGTCATCAACGAAGACGCTACGGTCATTGCCCGGCTCGAAGCGGCCGGTGCCGTGCTGGTGGCCAAACTCACGATGGGCGAACTGGCGATGGGCGACGTGTGGTTCGGCGGCACCACCCGCAACCCGTGGGACATCGGGCAGGGCTCCAGCGGCTCGTCGGCCGGCTCGGCCTCGGCGGTGGCGGCCGGGCTGGTGCCTTTTGCCCTGGGCACCGAAACGCTGGGTTCGATTGTGTCGCCGGCCACGGTGTGCGGCGTGACGGGCTTGCGGCCCACGTTTGGCCGGGTGAGCCGCGCCGGGGCCATGGCCCTGAGCTGGAGCATGGACAAGATCGGGCCGATGTGCCGCACGGTGGAGGACTGCGCGGTGGTGTTCAACGCCATCTACGGGCCCGACGGCAAGGACCTAACCGTGGCCGACCTGCCTTTCAACTACGACCCGTCCGTGAAACTGGGTTCGCTGCGGGTGGGCTACCTGAAGCGGGATTTTGAACGGGACTACCCCAACAAATCCTTCGATTCGACGGCCCTGGCCCGGCTGCGGGGGATGGGCGTGGAACTGGTTCCGCTGGAACTGCCCCAACTGCCGATCCGTGACCTTACGTTCATTATCTCGGTGGAGGCCGCGGCGGCTTTCGACGAACTGACGCGTTCGGACCGCGACGACCTGATGGTGCGGCAGGGCCGCGGCGCCTGGCCCAACATTTTCCGGGAAGGACAACTCGTTTCGGCCGTGCAGTACCTGCAAGCCAACCGCGTCCGGAGCCTGCTCATCCGGGAGATGGCCGGAAGGCTGAAGGACATTGACGTGTACGTAACCCCGTCGCGGGGATCGGCGAACCTGGCGCTTACCAACCTCACGGGGCATCCCTGCGTGACGATTCCCAACGGCTTTTCGGCGGTCGGTACGCCGCTCAGCATTACGTTCGTGGGGCAGCTTTACGGGGAAGCCAGGATGCTGGCTGCTGCCAAGGCGTACCAGGATGCTACTGATTTTCACAGGAAACACCCGAACCTGGTATGGTAGGGGTTGGAAGGGTTTCTTGCAGATGACGCAGGAGGAAGGGTTTCTCGGAGATGTGGTTGGAGGGGAAAAGGAAGGGTTTCTCGCGGATTGCGCTGAGGATGCAGGAAGAAAAGAAGGGAAAAAAGAAGGGTTTCTCGCAGATTATCGCAGATAAGGGCGCAGATTGACGCGGATTTTTTGAGTGGGAGGGTATTTGGTTGGGGAAATCCTGTAGGTGCCCAAGGATTCGATCCCGCAGATGGTGTGCGTGCCGGTTTTGTTCGAATGATTTTCAGAACGGGCCGTGCGGTTCGATTCCGCAGATTGGGTGCGATGCGTTTTTGCTCGAATGATCTTTGGCGACTGTAGTAGCATTTGATCCCGCAGATTGGGCCGGGCCGTTTTTGCTCGAATGATTCTGGTAGGTGCCGAAGGGTGCGAACCCGCAGATTGGGCGCGTTTTACTTTCAAAGGTGAAATCCGGTGTACGGCGCGGGAAGCAAACCACGCCCCTTATCTGCAGTATTTAACCCCCGACACCCATGAAAATCATTCGAGCAAATACGCTTCGCACCTCATCTGCGGGATCGAATGTCTGGGCACTTACAGGATTTCCCCAACCAAATACCCTCCCACTCAAAAAATCCGCGTCAATCTGCGCCCTTATCTGCGATAATCTGCGAGAAACCCTTCTTTTTTCCCTTCTTTTC
>CADCTQ010000400.1 GCA_902805615.1 uncultured Cytophagales bacterium | reverse complement strand
AGCACCAGGTAGTCGGGCCGGTACGTGCCGATGATCTCGGTGATCTGCGCTTCGTGCGCCTCGCGGCTGACGTCGTTGTGCGGCACGTAGTGGAACGGCACCCCGAAGCGTTCGGTCAGCGGTTCGAGCACCTGGTGGTTGCCGACCACGGCCTTGATCTGCATGGGCAACTCGCCGTACGCGTGCCGGATGAGCAGGTCGCTCAGGCAGTGGTGCTCCTTGGTCACGAGGATGACCACGTCTTTGACCTGCCGGGTGGTGAGGTACACGTTGGCGTAGTTGGGCAGGATGCCCTTCAGCCCGCTGATGATCTTGTCGGGGTTGGCCTTGCCCGAAAATTCGGTGCGCATGAAAAACTGCCCGTTTTCCCCGTCCACGTATTCGTCGTTGCGGACCACGTTGAGCCCGTGGTAGTACAGCACCCCGGTGATCTTGTGGACGAGTCCCGTCTCGTCGGGGCAATCAATGCGCAGGATGTAATCGTCGGCCATTCTAGTCTTTTAATTGGCTTGCTACACCTTTTACGTATTCAACCGTAACATCCAGTATTTCGGCTATCTTCTCAATGGTCAGGGTTTTGTCCCTGACCATCTTTACCACGATTTCCCGGTTCCTGGTTTCCTTGCCCTGCTGGTACAGGTAGTCCTCAGTGATGTTGTATGTCAGGCCCATTTCGGTAATTTCTTTTTGTGTTTCCCTGGTTAAGTTACGTAATCTGCTAAACAAAAAAGTACTGGGACTTTCTCACCGTGCATTCTACAGCCGTCAGTGGGACACTGACGGCGGCCCGTGGCGTTAATGGTATAAGTTAAGTTGTGCCACCCGGTATCCAACTGAGACTGGCGACGCCGTGGTCAGTGTCTCACTGACCACCTGCGGGAAAATCCCGACTGGGATTTAGAGGGTTGCTATCAATTTTGTACCAAGCACATCTTCCAGCCTGCTGATGGTCTCCAAGGTCAGGTTTTCCTTTCCTTTGACAATCTTGCTGACCTGTTGTGGTGACACGTCCAATTTCTCGGCTAGGTCCTTTTGCGTCATTCCCTTTTCCCGCAAAGCCCTCAGTACCTTCAGGGCAATGTCCGCTGACTTGTTTAGCCACGCCTCATTTGCTTCGCTCCACTCCGCCTTCTCCAGCCACTTCGAAGGTGCTCCAACAGCAAGCTTATTAAGTTTGTCCTTTATGCTTTCCGTTTTCATGGTTTCCCAAATTTCCAGTTCTTTAAATGTTCGTTCATCAATCAACCCCTGCATACGCATATACTCCCGGCACCGGTCTATTTTCTGCAATTCCTTTTGGGTATGCGTTCTTTCTTTCATGGTGGCCGTCAGTTTGATTGCCCCTCCGGTCACCACGTATAGGTTAGCGTCTACTTTTATTGCGTAAATACGAAGCCAACTCCTGTTTCTATTCCCCTTTGCCTTGCTTTTCATTAACTCGATCAGCCTGTACTGGTTATTATCGAGTGGTTTAAACAAGGTGTCAAGCCCCCTGTTTTGCTCCGTCGCTGTTTTTCGCGCCATTCTTCTGAAATCTTGCTGAAGTCGTCTCGCTTCTTCCCTGGTTGCTTTTACCGCTTCTTCTATGGAGAATGTTCCGTAGAAACCATGCTGCAAATCCTGCTTATTGTTCTCAAAGAAGTTCTCTAAGTATTCGATATCCTGCCACTGATCAAATAGCCTTTCGAACTCATCAGCCTCTTCCGAATCGTATCTGACAGCGTACAGACAGTCAGCAAATATACGTACAATTTCCATATAATCAACTTATAGGTTTACTGCATTTACGGCATTATTGTTTCAGAGTCATGCAGCAAACTAGCCATATTCTTTCAAAAGTCATTTACAGAAGCGCTATATGTGGAAATAGCAGTTAATGTTAATCACCTAGGAAGTTTATTTATGATACCGTGGATTCACTTCCACTTCTCCCCTCCCCCGGCAACGCTTCCTGCCCAAATGCGTACCTTTGCCTAAAACCAGCCTGCCCATGCCCAACCCCTTCCGTCGCCTCGCCCGCAACGGCTTGTTTGCCTTTCTCCTCGTCGGCGCCTGCGCCCAAACCTCCGAAACCGTACCCACCAAAGCCGACCAGCCCACCACCCTGCCCGAACTCCGGGCCGAGGTCGTGAAGGCCGGCGAGGATTCCATGCTCAAATACGGGCAGTGGTCGGTGCGCATCGTCAACACCAAGACGGGCGAGGCCCTGGTGGACCACAATACCCGCCGCAGCCTG
Organism: uncultured Cytophagales bacterium; assembly: GCA_902805615.1. Lineage (GTDB taxonomy): Bacteria > Bacteroidota > Bacteroidia > Cytophagales > 172606-1 > CADCTQ01. The sequence continues at coordinate 8,517 of CADCTQ010000400.1, read as the reverse complement.
GTGATCGCCTCCAACCTCAAAACCGTGACCACGGCCACGGCCCTGGCCATGCTCGGCGAAGACTACCAGTTCAAGACGGAGTTGCAGTACGACGGACAGCTCAAACCCGACGGCACGCTGGCCGGCAACCTCTACATCCGCGGGGGCGGCGACCCCACGCTGGGGGCCGGCCGCGCGGCGGGTTCGCTAGGGCTGGGGGAGTTGATGAACCTGTGGGCCACGCAGGTAAAGGCGGCGGGCATCAAACGCATTGACGGCATGGTGGTGGGCGACGCCGACGTGTTCGACGACAACGTGATTCCCAGCGGCTGGCAGTGGTCGGACATCGGCAACTACTACGGCTCACCGGCCTTCGGGCTCAACGTCAACGACAACCTGTACCGGCTCACCTTCCGGCCCGGCGCCAGGGCCGGCGAACCGGCCAAAGTACTGCGCACCGATCCGCCCATGCACGGCATGGAGTTCGACAACGAGGTGACCACCGGCGCCCCCGGCTCGGGCGACAACGCCTACATCTACGGCGTGCCCTACACCGACCTGCGCCTCGTGCAGGGCACCGTGCCCGCGGGGGTCAAGGAGTTCAACATCAAGGGCGCCATCACCGACCCGCCCCTTACGTGCGCCGAGCTGCTCCACGACCGGCTGGTGGCGAGCGGCATCGGCATTGACAAACTGCCGGCCACCACGCGCCTGCTCCGGCAGCGCAAAGCCATGCCAACGGCCGGGCGCACCACGTTCTACACGCACCCCTCGCCGCCGCTGCGCGAAATCGTGAACCAGACCAACCTGCAAAGCATGAACCTCTACGCCGAAGCCATGCTCAAGATGATGGGGGTGGTCACCTACAAGGACGGCACGACGGTGAGCGGCACGATGGCCGTGGAAGGGTTCTGGCGGCAGAAAGGCGTGGACCTGGGCGGGTTTTTCATGCGCGACGGCAGCGGCCTGTCCCGCTCCAACGCCCTGACGGCCACCACGCTCACTTCCATTCTGCAATACGCGACGGGCCAGCCGTTCTTCAACGCCTACTACGCCTCGTTCCCGGTGGCCGGCGTGTCGGGCACGATGACCAACGTGGGCCGGGGCACGGCCGCCGAAGGCAACGTACGCGCCAAAACCGGCACCATCGAACGGGTGACCAGCTACTCGGGCTACTTCAAAACCCGTTCGGGACAGCTCATGACTTTCGCCATCATTGCCAATGACTATGACGGCGAAAGCAGGGCCATCCGACGGAAAATCGAAAAAATAATGGGAATGATGGTTAAACTTCCTTAACCGCCTGGCGGGCCGGGAAAGCGACCGGCCGGAAGAGGGTCTGGTTCGTCAGCAACACACCTGGGCGGGCACGGTCCACCGGCTGCGGGGTCACGGGGCCGGGCAGCGGCGACCGGGTCAGGCGCTGTTCGCGGCGGCGCATCTTGCGGTAACGGCGCTGGAACGAAACCCGCCGGCCCGACAGGATCTCGACCTGCCGCAGCATCCGCAACGATTGCCGCGCCATCAGGAAGCCGACCGGCACCAGCAACAGGTACGCCGAAAAAAACACCACGTGTTCGGCCTGGTTCAGCGACGGCAGCCAGTCGCGTAAAAAATAAATGGGCAAACCCGACAGCAGGCTCATGCTCCCGGCAAACAGCAGCAGGCAGGCCTGCGACAACACGATCTCAGTCACCCGGCCGATGCGGGGCGCCGCTTTTTTCTTGGGACGTATTACGATCTCTTTCACTAGGCATAAAATGTTAATATTGGTTAAACATTTCTTAACATTCCGGTAACATACGAAAGTACGTAAACATTCCGTACCCGTTGCCTTGGGGAGCATTTTTTTTGGTCGCCGTGTAATAAATACCCGTAGATCCCTCCTAAAACGGCTTTCGCACCTGGGTGACCAGCAGGTTGGAGGCTCCCTTCGCCAGCAGTTTCCCTTCTTCGCTCAGGAGCTGGCATTCGGCGTGAATGATGTTGCGGCCCTGCCGGACGATCCGGGCCTGCGCCGTCACGGTGCTGCCGGCCCTGGCGCTCGACAGGAAGTCAATGTTGAGGTTGACGGTGGTGTAGAAAAACTCGTGGTGCAGGCTGAACACGGTCACGCCGATCACGTCGTCAATGATGGCGCCGACCATGCCGCCGTGGAGCACGCCCATTGGGTTGGTCATTTCCTCGCGGACGGTAAACCGCACGGCCAGTTCGCCTTCTTCGGCCCGCACCAGCGTCCCCCGGAGCCAGCGGGAAAGTGGGGAAGGACTGTCGGTAAGTTCCTGGCCGATGCGGCTCTGCATCCATTGTAGCGTCGGGTTCATGGGAGTTTGGGAGTTGGAGAGTTGGGTACGCGGAAAGGTTCTTTGCCGGTGTCAGGGTTTACCCGGTTGCAGTGCCTTAATACTACCAAAATCTCCCGGGAACCAAAAAGCCCACCCTCACTTCCCAACCACCACTCCCCAACTCTCAAACTCCTTAACTCTCTAACTCCCCACCTCCCTCCCTGCCCGGTTTCGGACACTTCTGGCCGGGGGCGAACAAACCCGGGCGCCGGAAGGCGGCTTTCCGGGCAAAACCGGCCCTTTCGGTCGCTGGCATATTTATTGGCACGAACCCACCGGCGGGTTGCTTCAATGGGCATCCACCCTTTGCACCGCTGCCCTTCGCCCCTAACTTTCCTTCCAACCATGCTGCTCAGCTACTTCAGAATCGCCCTCCGCAACCTGGTCAAGCACAAGGTGTACTCGGTCATCAACGTGGCCGGGCTTTCGGTGGGCATTGCCTGCTGCCTGTTCATCTTCCTGTTCGTCCGCAACGAGACCAGCTACGACAGATTCTTCGAAAACGGCGACCGCATTTACCGCGTCATGCGGGTGGGTGAGATGAACGGCGAAAAGGTGGGCATCCCGTACGTGTCGGGCGGCTACGCCCCGGCCCTCAAAAACGACTTTCCGGCCGAAATCACCCACGCCGTGCGGGTAATGCCCGAAAAGGGCCTGGTCACGTACGGCGACAAATCCTTCCAGGAGAACAAGCTGTTCTTCGCCGACTCCACCTTCTTCGAGGTGTTCTCCTACCCCCTGCTCCAGGGCGATCCCCGCACGGTGCTCGACAAGCCCAACAGCCTCGTACTCACCCAGGCAACGGCCCGCAAGTACTTCGGCAACGCCGACCCCGTGGGCAAGACCCTCGACATTGACAACGGCGACTACCAATACGAAGTCACCGGGGTAATGGCCCCGCCGCCCGGCAATGCGCACCTCGACTTTGATTTCATCGCCAACATCAATGTATTCAACGGGCAGGACTGGTTCGGGGGCTGGGGCGCCAACGCCATGGTCACGTACGTGCTGCTGGCCGAAAATGCCGCCGTGCCGCGCCTGGAGGCCCGCTTCCCGGCGTTCATGGACAAGTACATGTCCGAATACAACAAAGTCAGCGGCCGGCGGACCGACATTACCCTGGAACCCCTGTCGGACATCTACTTCGGCCCGCAATTGGGCTTCGACCCCTCCCTGCACGGCGACTTGCAGGTGATCTACCTGTTCGGCACCGTTGCGTTGTTCATCCTGGCCATTGCCTGCATCAACTTCATGAACCTGAGCACGGCGCGTTCGGCGGGCCGGGCCAGGGAAGTAGGCATGCGCAAGGTGATGGGCGCCTTCCGCACCCATTTGATCGCGCAGTTCCTGGGCGAATCGCTGCTGCTGACCCTGCTGGGCGTGGCCCTGGCCCTGGTGCTGGTGTACGTGGGCCTGCCCCCGTTGGGCGCCTTCCTCGGCAAGTCCCTCACCCTGCCCCTGTCCAGCCCGGCTTTCTGGGCGTTCCTGGCGGGGCTGGTGGTGGTGGTCGGCGCCCTGGCGGGCACGTACCCGGCGTTTTTCCTGTCGGCCTTCCAGCCCATCCGGGTGCTCAAGGGCACCTTTACCACCGGCCGCGGCTCGGTCTGGCTGCGCAAGGGCCTGGTGGTGGTGCAGTTCAGCATCTCCGTGCTGCTGGTGGTGAGCACGTTCATCATCGTGCGGCAGCTCGACTACGTGCAGGCCAAAAAGCTGGGCTACGACAAAGCACACACCCTGCTCGTGCGGCTCAGCAACGGGGAAGTGGGCGAAAACCGGCAGCGCTTCCTCGACGACGTGGAACGCATCGGCCGGGTGCAGACGGCTTCGGCCATGTCGGGCGAGCCGGGCGGCTTTCACGACGGCCTGCCCTTCGACGTGGAGGGCAAAACCGGCGAGACGTGGCGGCTGCGCACCGTGTTTACGGACCACAACTACGTGAAAACCCTCGGCCTGAAAGTCATCGCCGGCCGCGACTTGTCGGAAGACTACCGCACCGACCGCCTGGAAGGCATGCTGCTCAACCGGGCCGCCGCCAAAAAGCTGGGCTGGTCGCCGCAGGAAGCCCTGGGCAAAACCCTGAAAAACAAACTCGTTGACTCGCTGCCGCGGCGGGTGGTGGGCGTGGTGGAAGACTTCCACTTCTCTTCGCTCAAGGAAGAAATCCAGCCGCTGGCCATCTCCGCGGGCCTTGACCACCGGGTGGTTGCCATCCGCCTGGCGCCGGGCAACCCGCAGGACGCCATTTCCCGCATCGAAGCCGCCTGGCGCAGCGTAGCGCCCAAGTACCCCTTCGCGTACGAGTTCCTCGACCAGGTGTACGACAACCTCTACCAGGCCGAACGGAAGCAGCGCACCCTGCTGGGCATCTTCGCGGGAGTAGCCATCTTCGTGGCCTGCCTGGGCCTGTTCGGCCTGGCGGCCTTCACGGCCGAGCAGCGCACCAAGGAAGTAAGCGTCCGCAAGGTGCTGGGGGCTTCGGTAAGCAACGTGGTGGTGCTCCTGTCGAAGGACTTCGTCAAGCTGGTGCTGGTGGCCATTGCCGTGGCCGTACCGCTGTCGTGGTACCTGATGCACCAGTGGCTCGAAGACTTCGTTTACCGCATCTCCATCGGCCCGGGCGTGTTCCTGCTGGCCGGCGTGCTGGCCGTGGGCATTGCCCTGCTCACGGTGAGCTACCACGCCATCCGCACGGCCCTCACCAACCCCGCCAAGACGCTGCGGTCGGAGTAGGTCTGAACGTCTGAACGTCTGAACCTTGATGGACTTGATGAAATGATGGGCTTGATGGTCTGAACCTTGATTTACATGATGGAATGATGGGCTTGATGAAAAGAGGGCCGGGATGGAGGCGGAAGGAGAATGGGCGGGACACTTGTAATAATCGCCCGGGCCGGTTAAACAAATGCGCTTAAAAATCATTTAATCAACAGGATACGGGTTGCCCGGTGCACTCTTTCATCCCGGTCATCGCTTCATCAAGCCCATCATTTCATCAAGTAAATCGAGGTTCAGACGTTCTGCCCCTTCATCCTGGTCATCCCTTCATCCTGCGAATCCTGATCCCTATGCTATACAACTACCTGAAAGTTGCCCTGCGGGCCCTGCGGAAGCGGCAAGCCTTCACCTTCATCAACATGGCAGGCCTGGCCTTCGGCATTGCGGCTTTCCTGCTCATTCTCCAGTACGTGGCCTTCGAGTGGAACACCAACCGCTTCCACCGCAACGGCGACCGCATCTACCGCGTGGTGGTGGAGGAGAAAGACCAGAAAGCCCTTGTGACGGCCCCGGCCATTGCCGCCACCCTCAAGCAGTACCTGCCCGACATTGCGTCGTACACCCGGGTGGCTCCCAACATCGGCAACGGGACAATTACTTACCTGGACGACAACGGGGCCAAGGGCAACAATGCGGCCAAAGCCAAGCCGGTGTCGCTGCGGGAAAACCGGGTGCTGTACGTGGACGACAACTTCCTGGACGTGTTCACTTTCCCGGTGGTGAAGGGCCGCCCGTCGCTGCCCGGCCCCCAGACCATGGCCCTTTCCGAAAGCCAGTCCCGCAAATACTTCGGGGACCGGAATCCGCTGGGCAAAGTGCTGGTGCTCAACAACCGGTTCGGGAGCACGCCCTACACGGTAACGGCCGTGTTCAAAGACGTACCGGCCAACTCCGACCTGCAATTCGACGTCCTGCTCTCGCTGCAAACCCTGGCCATCGAAGCCAACCGCAACGGCAACCCCTGGGCCGACCCCAACGGCTGGGACGGCAGCATCACCATTGCGTTTCTGACCCTTAAAGAGGGCGCGGACGCGGCCCGGAACGCCGCCCAGGCAACGATGCTTGCCGCCCGCCGCCGCCCCGGCGACGACGTCAAGATATGGTTCCAGCCCTTGTCGGAAATACACCTGGCGCCTTCGCTGGGCTACCACCTGCCCACCACCGGCCAGCTCGAACTGGTGCTGCTGCTGACCGCCGTAAGCGTGCTGGTGCTCACCATCGCCTGGGTGAATTACGTGAACCTGGCGACGGCCCACGCCCTGGACCGGGCCCGGGAAGTGGGCATCCGCAAGGTGGTGGGGGCCGGCCGGGGCCAGTTGGTAACGCAGTACCTGCTCGAATCGCTGCTGCTCAACGCGGCCGGGCTGGGACTGGCCCTGTTGCTCGTGAACCTGTTGCAGCCCGGGTTCAACGCGGTGATCGGCAAACCGCTGTCGCTGGGGGCGCTGGACCAGGGCTGGTTCCTGGCGGGCGGCCTGCTGTTCGTGGTGCTGGGCACGCTGGTGTCGGGCGGGTACGTGGCGGTGGTGCTTTCGGCCTTCCAGCCCATCGTCGTGCTCAAGGGCACCTTCAAACGGTCGGCCGGCGGGGCGCTGCTGCGGAAAGGACTGGTGGTGTTCCAGTTTTCGGTATCCATCCTCTTCATCGTGGGCACGTTCGTGCTGTACCGGCAACTGGGCTACATGCGCGACCAGCAACGGCTGGGCATGAACCTGGACCAGTTGCTGGTGATCAGTGGTCCTTCCCTGGACAGCCCGGAGGGCAACCAGCAGAAGCAAACCTTCCAGCAGGAACTGAGCCGGCTGTCGTTCGTAGAAGCCATTGCCATTTCGGGCAACGTACCGGGCAACGGCCATAATTTCAACGCCAACGGATTTACCAGCGCCCAGGCGGCCCCGGGCACCGAGAAAGAAAGCTTCTCCATCCTGATGATCAACGACCAGTACCTGAACGTGTACGGCATCAAACTGCTGGCGGGAACGAATTTTACCCCCGCCATGTCCGAAAATGGGTGGGAGCAGGGCAAAATGATGGTCAACGAAAGCGCCGCCCGCCTCCTTGGCTACGCCACGCCGGCCCAGGCGGTCGGCAAGACCGTGAAGTGGGGCAAAGACTACGAAATCGTGGGCGTGGTGCAGGATTATCACCATGCCTCCATGCGCGACCCCATTGCACCCACCCTTTTCCTGCCCGACGGCCGGGGGAACGTCACGCTGAAAATGTCTGCCGAAGGCATGCCCGGCAAACTGGCCCGGATCGGGGCGCTCCACCGGCGCCACTTCCCGGCCGACCCGTTCGAATACTTCTTCGCCGACGAGAACTACGACAAGCAGTACCAGGCCGAAAAGAAGCTGGGCCAGTTGTTTACGGCCTCTTCGGTGCTGGCCGTGTGCATTGCCTGCCTGGGGCTGTTTGGCCTGGCCGCGTACATGGCCACCCAGCGCGCCAAGGAGATCGGCATCCGCAAAGTAATGGGCGCCAGCACGTTCAGCCTGGTGCGGCTGCTCTCCGCCGACTTCCTCAAGCTGGTGGTGATCGCCTTCGTGGTGGCCGTGCCGGTGGCCTGGTACGCCGTGCGCCAGGGCTTGCAGCATTTCGCCTACCAGATTCCGTTTCCCTGGTGGATTGTAGGCCTCACCGGCCTGCTGGCCTTCGGCATTGCCCTGGCAACGGTCAGCTTCCAAAGCATCAAACTGGCCCTCACCAACCCGTCTGCCTCGCTGCGGTCGGAATAATTACGACAGGACTTAGGCAAGGGAGTAGGAGCGGAATGGCAGCGGAGAAAGTCCCGTAGGGACGCAATATTGGTAGAACACGTACCCCCCCTAGCGTTTAGTCCCGTAGGGACGAAATATCGGTGAGGCATTTACCTAATGAAAGGCTGATAACCGCTAGACACTCACCTGCCGGACAATCGCTTTACCCGTTTCGTCTCCACAGATTACCCATATTTCGTCCCTACGGGACTAAACGCTAGGGGGTGGTACGTGTTCTACCAATATTGCGTCCCTACGGGACTTTTTCTACCGTCACCCCGTATTGCTGACCCCAGCGGTTGCGTAAGTCCTATACCAATAACGAATGTCGGTTACGGCCACCGCCCGGGCTCCGGTAAGGGTCGGTAAGGGTCGGCAAGGAGGCAGCATGAAGGGTGAATTTGGGTTTGGGATAGCGTTGTCTGCAAACGGCTTACTCCGTACCCAGTCATTTAGGGGCTACGATTGGGACACATTTTTGAAATTGCGCGAAAAGCGGTCAGTGAGACACTGACCGCGGCAGCAGCGACACTGACCGCGGCAGCAGCGACACTGACTACGGCAGCAGCGACACTGACTACGGCTCGCAACTACCTGAGTAAAGGCTTCGCAGGCTGCCTTCAATCGCTCCGCCTGCCGCTGTCAGTGTCTCACTGACGGCT
>CADCTQ010000399.1 GCA_902805615.1 uncultured Cytophagales bacterium | reverse complement strand
AAAGCACCCGGGAAGAGTGCTTTTTTTTCATACGCAGTCAGGCTAAAGTTTGCCCGTGTACAGCGGAAAATTGCCCGACCAGTTGTGAATCTCTTCTTTGATGGAAGATATCAAACTTGCGTTGTTCACGTTGGAAAGCACCGTATCAATGTATTCTACGATCTGCCCCATCTCTTTTTCTTTCATCCCTCTCGTCGTTACGGCTGCGGTTCCTACCCGCATGCCTGAAGTAACGAACGGCGACTTGTCATCAAAGGGCACCATGTTTTTATTGATCGTGATATCTGCCTTGATCAGGGTTTCTTCAGCGATCTTGCCCGTAAGCCCTTTCGACCGCAGGTCAATCAGCATCAGGTGGTTATCGGTCCCCTCGGAAATGATCTTGTACCCCTTTCCGATGAATGCCTTCGCCATTGCCTGCGCGTTGGAGCGCACTTGTTCGGCGTAAGCAGCAAAGTCATCTGACAACGCTTCGTGGAAGGCAACGGCTTTCGCCGCAATCACGTGCTCAAGCGGACCGCCCTGGGTACCCGGGAACACGCCGCTGTCCAGCAGGGCCGACATCATGCGAAGTTCTCCCTTGGGCGTTTTGATGCCGAACGGATTTTCGAAGTCATTGCGCAGCATAATCATTCCCCCGCGCGGCCCCCTCAGGGTTTTGTGCGTGGTCGTGGTAATGATGTGACAGTGTTCCAACGGGTCGTTGAGCAAGCCCTTGGCAATCAAGCCAGCCGGGTGGGAAATATCCGCCACCAGCAACGCGCCTACCTGGTCGGCAATGCTGCGCAAGCGCTGGTAATCCCAATCGCGGGAGTAGGCCGACGCCCCGCAAATAATGACCTTGGGTTTTTCTTTAAGTGCCGTCTCTTCTACCTTGTTCCAGTCAATGAGACCGGTTTCCTGCTCCACGCCGTAAAAGGAAGGCTGGTACAGCTTGCCGGAGAAGTTCACCGGTGAACCGTGCGTCAGGTGACCGCCGTGCGCCAGGTTGAAGCCCAGGATTTTATCGCCGGGATTCAGAATGGCCAGGAATACGGCGGCATTCGCTTGGGCCCCCGAATGCGGCTGTACGTTCACCCAGGAAGCATTGAAGAGTTCCTTCGCCCGGTCAATGGCGAGTTGTTCTACCTCATCCACAATTTCGCAGCCGCCGTAGTACCGCTTGCCGGGCAGGCCCTCCGCGTACTTGTTGGTGAGCACGCTGCCCATGGCCTGCATCACCTGGGGCGAAACAAAGTTTTCTGAGGCAATCAATTCGATGCCGTACTCCTGGCGATGCCGTTCCCGGTCAATGAGGTCAAAGATTTGGCTGTCCCTGACTGAACGTTGCGTTACGTTGTTCATATAATGAATTGTGCTTTTCTTACGTAAAGTTAAATTTTAATCAATTACGAACGGGCCGGCGGCGGCAATAAATTCGGGGAATTGGGTAGTTTCCCGGCACACGCGTAGCTCGCCTTTTCTCATCAACACAAGTAAACAATGAACCATTCCCTCGCAAAATTACACGAAATGGCCGGCCGGGAAGAGCGGCTGATCGTAGGGCTGATGTCGGGTACTTCGCTCGACGGCCTGGATGTGGCTTTGTGCCGGTTCCGGGGCGATGGGTTGCAGACGTCGGTGCAATTGCTCTCTTTTCACACGGTATCCTATTCCGAAGACATCAAATCCAAAATCCAGTCCGTGTTTGCCAGACGGCAGGCAGACCTCCAGCAGGTGTGCCTCCTCAATGCCTGGATCGGGGGGCTGCACGCGGACATGGTGCTTTCCTGCTTGCAGCAGTGGAACTACCAGCCCGAACAGGTAGACCTGATTGCCAGCCACGGCCAAACCATTTACCACGCCCCCAAGAGTCTGCACAACCTCCCGGATTATCCCAACGCCACCCTCCAGATCGGCGACGGTGACCACATTGCCGTGCGTACGGGCATCATTACGCTGAGCGACTTCCGCCAGAAGCACCTGGCCGCGGGTGGGGAAGGGGCACCCCTGGCCGTCTACGGCGATTACCTGCTTTTCTCGCGCCAGGGCGAAGACCGGATTCTGCTGAACATGGGCGGCATTGCAAACTTCACGTACCTGCCCGGCGATTTGGACGCGAGCCGCATTTTTTCGACGGACGTGGGACCCGGCAATACGCTGATTGATGCGTTCACCCGCCGTCATTTCCCCGGCAAGGCTTTTGACGAGAACGGGGCGATTGCGGCAAGTGGTACCGTACACCGGAACCTGCTGGCGGCGTTGCTCGACCATCCGTTTTTTGCGGCTCCTTTTCCAAAAACAACCGGTCCGGAACTGTTCAGCACCGACTACGTGCAGCAAAAACAAGCGCAGACCCATACGCCCGACCTTTCCCCCGAAGACCTCATCGCTACGCTTACCCGCTTCTCCGCCGAGGGCATTGCGCATTCAATCGGGCGAAGTTTTACGGATACCAGGCCGGTGGTGTATATGAGCGGCGGGGGAATGCACAATCCGGTCATCGTGAACGGCCTGAAGGAACTGTTGCCCGGCTTCTCCTTCCGCGACACGGCCGTACTAGGCGTATTGCCTGACGCCAAGGAGGCGGTATTGTTTGCCGTGCTGGCCAACGAAGCGGTTGCCGGCGGCCGGACGAACTTCGGCAACCTGCCCAACGTGACCATGGGCAAAGTATCGTTCCCGGCGTAGGCGGAATGACATCAGCCGGCAATATCCTGCACCAGCGACGTTAGGTAAGGCGGGGTGTGCAACAGGCGGCTGCCGTACCAGGAGAACAGCTCCCCGTCTACCAACCGCACTTTTACTCCGGGACACACGCGTTGCAATTCTTCCCGGTGCTTCTCCGCGAAGGGGTACGGCTCGGAGGATAAGAGCAGGCAATCGGGCTGCGCTTCCCGCAACTGCGCTTCGGTCACTTCGGGGTAACGGGGCAAATGACCAAACACGTTCGTAAAGCCGCAGTGCTTCAGCATCTCGTCAATAAACGTGTTGCTGCCGGCTACCATCCAGGGATTGCGCCAGATGAAATAGGCCACCCGTACGGGGCGCGCCGGTAACACATTGACAAAGGCAGTGCGGATGGTTTCGGCCAGGGACGTCGCCTTGTCCACCGTGCCGGTCAGTGCCCCGACCGTGTGGATCATCGCCAGGGCGTCGGCAAGGGTGTAGATATCACTCATCCAGACCGGGTACTGCGCCGCCAGCCTTTCGATCCCTTCCCGGTAATTTTCCTCTTTGTTGCCCAGAATGAGGTCGGGCCGCAGGCGGTCAATCACGTCGAACCGGAACTGCTTGGTGCCGCCTACTCTCGTGACGCCGCCCACGGCCCGGGCCGGGTGAAGGCAGAACTTGGTCACGCCAACCACCCTTTCCCCCAGGCCGAGGTCAAACAGCAGCTCCGTCTGGGAAGGCACCAGGGAGACGATCCGCTGCGGCAGGTAGGGGAGGGATTGGATGAAAGGCATCGTTGAATGAACCAGGCGCTGACCCGGCGGTTACAGGGTAACGCCCAGCGTTACGTAAAACGTCCGCGGATTGGCCGGGATGATGCCCGGGCCGGGGTACGCATCGGCGCGGCGGGTAAAGTAGATGTTGTTCGTCAGGTTGTTGCACCCCGATTCCACGATGAACTTCCTGTAGCCGTATTTGAGCGACAAGTCCATGACGTAGTAAGCCGGAATCACCCCGATCACGGCGTTGGGCACCACCACTTCGGTGTTGGTTGCATCGGTAAAGTGCTTGCCCGTGAACGTGTACTGGTAAGAAGCCTGGAAGCGTTGGCGGCGGAAGGTCGCCCCCAGCTTTACAATGGCGGAAGGCACCAGTTCCACCCGCTTGTTGCGGAACGCCGTCTCCTCCGAAGCCGTGTACCGGGCATCCAGGAACGTAACGTTCGAGAAAAGCGACAGGCTCTGCTTGGCGTCGTTGCCCTTGATCAGTTTCCAGAGGTCGGCCTCTACGAAGGTTTCGATGCCGACGTTGCGGGAATCGGCAATGTTGGTGCGGTAGCGGTACACCGACAGGTCCAGGGTATCTTCGCGCAGCACGGCGCCGATGCGGTCCTGGTAAGAGAGGTAAAAGAGGCTCGCGTCAAAGTCCAGCACGCTGCCGATTTTTCCCCGGAAGCCCAGGTCGGCGTTGTGGCCCCGCTCATCCTGCAAGTTCGGGTCTACCCGGAAATTGGGATTGACCACCCGCACGTCGTTGAAATTGATGGCCCGGTAGTTCTGCGACACGTTGGCGTACACCTCGATCTGCTCGGTGGGGCGGTAGCTGGCGCCCAGGCCCAGCAGCACGAAAGAACGGGCATTGGCGAGTTGCTCATCAATGCGCTGGTCCAGGATCACGTTGCCGGCCAGGTCGGTAGACCGGTTCCGGTAGGACCCGGCCGAGGCGGTGCGGATGTACTCAAACCGGACGCCGGGCGTGACGCTCAGCTTGGGCGAAACCGCAAATACGTTTTCCACGAAGGCCGAGAGGTTGCGGCTCGGGAAGCGGTAGTCGGAGCTTTCGAGGTTGTCGGGGTTGAGGTAGTAGAAATCCGGGCCATTGGCGGCATTCGCCAGGCCCTGCTTCCGGTCGAGCAACCCCTGGTAGTACCGCGTACCCACCAGGAAGGTAGACGGGTTGCCGAAAGTGTTGTAGGTGTGCAGCAGGCGGGTTTCGTTGCCGAAGTTGCGGTACGCGTCCCACAGCAGGTCCCGTTCCGTCAGCGGGTCGGTCCGGTTGATGGACCCCAGGTTGCCCAGGGCCTTGCGGGTCGCCAGCAGCCCGAAGGTGCGCGAATTGACCCGGGTCACGTTCGAAAAATGGTAATCGAGGTTGACGGCGGCCAGGTTCCAGGTCACGGCAAACCAGTTGCGGGCCCGGATGGACTGCCGCGGGTCCTGCGCGAACATGGCGTCGGTGAGGCCGCCCGGTTGCTGGGCTTCGTAGCCCATCAGCGTCACGTCTACGCCGGCCGAGAACTTGGGCGTAATTTGGTAATTCACGCTGGCGTAGCCCGTGTTCACCACGAAGCCGGAGTTGGGCCGCCACTCGTGGCCCCGCTTGTGCTGGTAGAAGGCGTAGTAATTGACCTTGCCCTTCGTGCCGCCCACGCTGTTGAACGAACTGAACAAGCCGTACGAGCCCAGCGTCTGCCGCGACAGCACTTCGAACGGCTTGGCGCGGCTGCCCTTCTTGAGCACGAAGTTGATCATGCCGCCGAACTGGGTGCCGTATTGCAGCGAAGCCGCGCCCCGCACCACTTCGATCTTCTCCAGGGCTTCGGTGGGCGGCGTGTAGTAGCTTTCGGGGTAACCCAGGGCGTCGGCGCTCATGTCGTAGCCGTTCTGGCGGGTATTGAACTCGGTGGTGCGTTTCGGGTTCAGGCCCCGGGCGCCGATGCCCAACTGGATGCCGGCCGCGTCGCTTTCCCAAATGTTCAGCCCGGCCACCTTGGCAAACACCTGCCGGGCGTTGTTGGTCGCCAGGTTGGCCGTAACGTCTTCGAGCACGATCACTTCGCTCTTCTTGGCGGCGTAGATGGCAACGCCCTCCACCGGGCGGAGGCGGGTGATGCCGAACGTGTTGTCCTTGCCGGCCGCAATGGTCACGCTTTCGAGCTCCTGGTACAGGCTGTCCAGGGCAAAGTCCAATGCCAGGTCTTCGCCGGCCACCGTTACCGACTTGTTGACGCTTTTGAAACCGTACGCCTGCACGATGAGCGTATACACCCCGGGCTTTACGGCCGGTACGTGGTACGCGCCGCCGTTGTCGGTGGTGGCGCCGTAGGGCGTGGCTTGCAGCACCACCTGCGCCCCGGCAAGGGGCCGCTGGCTGCCGCTGACGACCCGGCCGCGAATGGAAGCTTCCTGCGCGTGGAGGGCCCACGGCAGGAACAGGCAACACAGCAGACCGGTGAAGTGCGTTTTCATTGGGAATCGGAAAAAGATAAAATCCATCGTTTCGGGGCGAAGCCCTCCAGTTCTTTGGTCAGGTCCACGGTGCGGTCCAGGAAGGGGCGGCTCCCGCTGCCGTTCAGCGTGACGTAACTCTCGGCGGTAATCCTGGGGTTGGCAATGCCCTGCCGGCGGTAGTGGTCGGCCAGGAAGTGGGCAAATTGCAGAATCATGTCGGGCTGGGTCGCCATCATCTTCTCCTGGTTAGGCGTCAGGAAGTCGCGGTTGGTCACTTCGCCCTCCCGCCCGGTGGCCGGGTCGGTGACGTAGAAAAAGACCGTGCCCGCCTTTTCCATCAGCATCACCCGCCAGGAGAAGCGGTAGCCCTGCTCCGTCCAGAAGAGCTGGCCCGGGTACAACAGGTAGCGGAACGGGAGCGCCGCCTGCACCGCGAAATGCACCGCCAGTACGCCCACCAGCAGCTTCAACGGCCACGCGGGGCGCAATGCCCGCCCGGGTACCGGTTCAACTTCCGCCCGCGGCTGCCACACTAGGCGGCCCGCGGCGCCGGTCACTTTGCGGTGAAAAGATTCGGGGAAAAAGACCAGCGTCAGCAGGATCATCACGTACGGAAACATGCCGATGGGAAACAGCCAGGCGGTCATCAGGTGGAAGGCCAGCACCAGTGCGTACCCGAATAGCCGGGTGCGGCGGCCCAGCAGCAGGAACACGATGCCCAGGTCGTACACCGCGCCGAACCAACTGAAGACGTAGGCCACCCAGGGTTCGTCCATCAGCGGGCCGATCAGCGGCAGGCCGGTGTGGGGCGGCAACCAGATGCGCAGCGGCATGGCCCGCAGCAGCCAGTCGTCGTTGAGCTTGGCGATGCCGGCGAAGAAATACACCATCGCCAGTTGCAGTTGCAGCGCCCCCACCATCCAGCGGGGCACGTGCGTACGCCGGAGGGACGGTCGCAGCCAGGCGTCCACCGAGAAGTAGCGGCCCGCCGGCAGCAGCGCCATCAGGAAGCCCACCAGCGTAATGAAGTAGTAGTGGTTGAGGTAATTGGTCTTGTCAACCAGTTCGATGTAGGTGAAGCCCAGGAAGAAAGCCACCGACGCCGCGCGGTACAGGAACCCAATCATGACCAGGAAGGCACTCAGCGCCACGGCGGTGAACAGCAGGTACATGCCGGGTTCGCCCAGCGGCTTTACCCATTCGAAACCGTAGTAGGTGAAGTAAAAGGTGGGCTTGACGTACAGGTCGTACACCCAGCCCTTCACCATGAACCGGACCATGCCGGCAGACATCACCCCGCCGAACAGCACGCGGAATACCGCCAGCGGGGCGATGTGAACCGGCTGGAAAAAGAAGTCTAAGGGTTTGTTTCTCGATACCGTAAGCATTGGCAATGCCCTGAATAGGTGCGGTGGCCTCTGGTAGTTCGTCCCGGCGTCCCGGGCCGTTAGTCGCCGTCGTTGTCCTGGTAGGTGATCAGTACGCCCAGTTGCGACGGCAGGTCCGATTTGAGCAGCACCACGCCGCGTTGGATTTCGGCGTACGCTTCGTTCACCGGCCCGCTGTTGCTGCGGATGGTCCCGGCCAGCGGGTCGCCCACGGCGGCCAGTTTGCCCTTGGCGGTCCCAAACTGGCCCGCAATGGCTTCCGCCAGGGAGGTTTCTCCGCGCCGGGCGTTGAGGCTCACCAGGTAGTCGTCGAGCCCGGTGCCGTTGTTGCCCGACTTGTCTTTGCCGAAGTACACGTTTTCAAGGGTCTGCAAACTGAGCCGCGCCAGTTCCGCCGACATGCCGCTGTAGTACGCTTCCACGCTCTCCGGCAGGGGCGTGCCCAGCGTCTTCTTGCCCAGGGGAATGCCGAGCTTGGCGTTCTTCAGCAGTTCGTATTCCCAGTTCAGTTGGTTCACCAGCAGGCCCAGCGAACTGCCCTGGTCGGTGCCGTCGGCGTTCACGAAGGTATTGAGGTAGTTGCCGCCCGCTGCCGACCAGGCCGTGTGCACCTTTTCGGCTTTGGCCTTGATCTCCTGCGTGAGGTCGGTGAGGTA
Source organism: uncultured Cytophagales bacterium (assembly GCA_902805615.1). Lineage (GTDB taxonomy): Bacteria > Bacteroidota > Bacteroidia > Cytophagales > 172606-1 > CADCTQ01. Next base: position 2,841 of record CADCTQ010000399.1, on the reverse strand, counting down.
CTTTTTCCGCCGGGCCGCATTGGCATCGGTGGTGTACTGCCCGACGACCGCGCTGGCATCGGCGCCCAGGCCGAACAGCAGGTAGTCGAGGGCCGGGAAACCCTTCGCGTCGAGGTTGCTGGCCGTGCCCAGGTCGTAGGTGCCCGAACCCAGGTTGGCGTTGATCTGGCTGACGTCGGTGGGGAACGTATTCAGGCTGGCCCGGAGCAGTTCCTGCTCGGCCGGGCCGAACTCGAACGGCGCCACGGACTGGTACGCCCGGTAGGCATCTTTCAGTTTGTTTTGCAACGTACCCAGCGACGCGGCGTCGGGGTTGGCGGCAAACCCGCCGGCGGCGGCATGCAGTTCAGCGGCGGCCCCGTTGAAGGCGAGGTAGCCCGGTGCGATCAGGTTGTTCCCTACGTTGGTGAGCAGGGCCTTGCGGTCAAAACCGTCTTTTTTCAGTTCCGTCCCTTTGTCCCCGCAGGCGGTAAACGCACCGGCGAGGGACAGGAAAAAGACTACTTGCACAATTCTTCTACGCATGGCAATGGCTGGTTTGTAACGGGCATTAAAGGGCATCTTTCTTGTCGGTAAAGCCATACACCGAAGCCAGCAGGTCGCGGGCTTTGTCCAGGTCGGCCGCTTTTACGGCGTACAGGTCCGTGCCGATGAAGCCCAGCACCTGGTCAACCTGGGGGTTGGAAATTTTCTTGACGGGGCTGAACCGCAGGGCGTTGATGAAGCCGATGGCCTCGCTGAGAACGTGGCTCCGGAAGGCGTCGTCGCTCATGTTGGTCTTGGCGCGGTTCAGGTAGTTGATGGCCGTAGCGGCAATTACCCTTTCCCATTCTTCGCGGATGACCGCCGTGGCCGCGTTTTTGCCCGCCATGTCTTTGTTGGAAATGGCGGCCCGGCCCTTCAGGAAGGCGTCCATGAGGGTGGCGTTGGAGCCGAGTTGCGGGTCGCGGCGGTTCACGTAGTCGCCCCAGAACAGCAAACCAGTCTTGTTGGCCGGGAAGTCAACGGGCACGCCCAGGTAGCCGAAGGCTTCGTCCCAGTGGTGCTCCATCGGGGTGCCTTCGCCGGGCTTCACAGTGGTATTGTCAACCGCATCGCCGGTTTTTTCTTCGCTCAGGTACACGCCCGTGGCCTGGAAGTAAAAGACGGTGCCCATGATGGATTTTTCGATCAGTTCGGCGTATTCCATGCCTTGCGGCGAAAGCAGGTAGCTGCGGGAGTTGTCCTTGGTGGTTACCACGCCGGTCACGCCGTTGCTCCCGGGGGTGGTGGAGCGGCTGGCGGCGGCGGCCTCGTCCAGCAGGCGTTCGATGTTGGCCTGTTCGGATAAGATCGTTTTGTCCTTCAACTGCTTGCCCGACGTGTTGAGCGTGGCGTCGTCGAACGGATTGCCGGTGTTGGCGTACATGTTCCTGAGCTTCTGCGCGTCCAGCACCACGCCGGGCTTGTTGGCCGTCTCGACGTATTTGACCAGTTCGCCCAGCATCTGGAGCCGGGCGGTCTGGCCCGCGTAGCTTACGTTCTCGAATGCGTACGTGGTGGGCACTTCGTAGGAGGGCGTTACCGGGTCTTCTTTGGGATCACAGGACGCCAGGAACAGGCCGGCTGCCAGCCCGAACAATACTTTGCGGGCGGCCCGGAATGAATGGTAAGAGAGGGACATGCGTGGTAAGTTTATTTAGACTGATCTTAAATAGTGCCGCAAGTTAAGCGGTTGTTTAGATTTAGTCCAAATAATACTTACGAAATGTACGTTAAATTTTTGTCCGTTATCCGTGCTTCTCCAACTGCCGGACGAGGGCGGCAATGTCCTTGGGGTACGGCGCCTCGACGGTGATTTCTTCTTCATTGGGCAGGCGGAAGTGGAGCGCCTGGGCGTGCAGGGCCACCCGGCGGATGAGGGGTTGTTCTTCCGTATCCTTTTTGAGGTTGAACTTGCGCTTGATGTCCGACAGGAAAATGGGGGCGCCGCCGTACTGTTCGTCGCACACGATGGGCGCCTTCAGGGCCGTGAGGTGCACGCGGATCTGGTGCATCCGGCCGGTCACGGGGCGGCACTCGAGCAGCGTGTGCTTCTTGTAGAGTTTGAGGGTGTTGAAAATCGTTTCGGCTTCCTTGCCGAGCTGCTTGTCAATCTTCACGATGCCGTTGGGCAGCGGCAGCAGCGGCAGGTACACGCTGATCCACTCCAGCGTGTGGATGCCGTGCACGATGGCGTGGTAGATCTTCTGCACCTGCCGGTGCTCGAACTGCATGGACAGGCTGCGGTACGCCTCCGGGTTCTTGGCAACGGCCAGGATGCCCGAGGTCTCCTTGTCGAGCCGGTGGCACACCTGCGCATCGGCGTGGTAGTCTTTCGCCATCCGCAGGATGCTGGTGGTGTCGCCGGTCCGTTCGTCGAGGGTGGCTACGTAGGGCGGCTTGTTGACTACGATGTAATCTTCGTTTTCAAATACGATCAGGTCCTTGAAGCGGAGGTCTTTGGTATCGGGCATTGGGGTATCGGGTGAATGAGTGGTGCTCCGGCCCGGGCCGGCACGTCTGCAAGAATAAGCAAGGAAACGATTGATGAGTTCAGCCCCGGGCATAAAAAAAAGGAGACTTTGGGCGAGTCTCCCTTCCGGTAAGCGGGGTGCAGGGGGTTAGGCCTGGCCGCCCAACTGCACGTATTTGAGAAACTCCTGGCGCGTGTATTCTTCGCTGAACTTGCCGCTGTAGTGGGCGGTGATGGTGCTGCTGGCAACGTCGTTGACGCCCCGCGACGACACGCACAGGTGCTTGGCGTCGAGCAGTACGGCCACGTCTTCGGTTTGCAGCATGTCTTTCAATTCGTTGGCGATC
>CADCTQ010000398.1 GCA_902805615.1 uncultured Cytophagales bacterium | reverse complement strand
TGCATACCATTGGACATAAGCTCCGTAGGAGCGTCCTGTTAGCTGACAACATCTGAACAGGACGCTCCTACGGAGCTCTTGCCGGGGGGTAGCAGCCCAGTACTAGGAACAGGGCGTCCCTCTGGGACTTTATCCAACTACAATCTACCCACCTGTCATCACCGGCAATGCCAAACCGGGAATTGCTGTCGGGAAGTAATCTTTTCCGCTAATGCCCCACAACTCCTTTTACAATGGAGAGATTGACCATCCTCCTGGCAAACTCTCATCCCGATCCCCCTTACGACTGGCGACTGTTAACAAAAAAAGCCGCCTCCCGGGAAGAGAAGCGGCTTTGTCATGATAAGGAAGCAGTAACGTCTTACAGGGTTCGCTTGGTTTCGCGCTGTTCGAACGATTCGAGGGTGTCGCCCATGAGGATGTCGTGGAAGCCCTTGATGCTCAGACCGCATTCGTAGCCAAACTTCACGTCGCTGACGTCTTCCTTGAATCGCTTCAGGGCGTCAATGTCGCCGGTATGCACCACGATGCCGTCGCGTACCAGCCGGATTTTGGCGTTCCGCTTGATGTTGCCTTCCTGCACGTAGCAACCGGCCACCGTACCCGTCTTGGAGATCTTGAACACTTCGCGTACTTCGGCCGAGCCCAGGATGATTTCTTCCACCTTCGGCGCCAGCATGCCTTCCATGGCGTCCTTCACTTCGTTGATGGCGTCGTAGATGATCGAATACAGGCGGATTTCAATCTCTTCCTGTTCGGCCAACCGGCGGGCGTTCACCGACGGGCGGACCTGGAAGCCGACGATGATGGCGTCGGAAGCCGAAGCCAGCAGTACGTCGGACTCGGAAATCTGGCCCACGGCCTTGTGAATGATCCGTACCTGTACTTCCTCCGTGGAGAGCCGCAGCAGGGAGTCGGACAAGGCTTCGATGGAACCGTCCACGTCGCCCTTCACGATCACGTTCAGTTCCTTGAACGTACCGATGGCGAGGCGGCGGCCGATCTCGTCGAGCGTAATGTGCTTCTTGGTGCGGATGCTCTGTTCGCGCAGGATCTGCTCGCGTTTGACGGCAATTTCCCGGGCTTCGCGTTCGGTGTCCATCACCAGGAACTTGTCACCCGCCTGCGGGGCGCCGCTCAGACCGAGCACCTGCACCGGGGTGGAGGGGCCGGCCTTTTTGATGCGTTGGCCGAGGTGGTTGGTCATGGCCTTTACGCGGCCGTAGTGCGCACCCGACAGCAGCATGTCACCGATCTTGAGGGTGCCCGTTTGCACCATCACGGTGGTTACGTAGCCCCGGCCCTTGTCGAGGGAGGCTTCGATCACCGTACCCGAGGCGTTGCGGTCGGGGTTGGCTTTCAATTCGAGCAGTTCGGCTTCGAGCAGTACCTTTTCGAGCAGGTCGGCGATGCCGAGCCCGGTCTTGGCCGAGATTTCCTGGCACTGGTACTTACCGCCCCAGTCTTCCACGAGGATGTTCTCCTTGGCGAGTTCTTCGCGGATTTTCTCCGGGTTGGCGTTGGCCTTATCCACTTTATTAATGGCAATTACGATCGGTACACCGGCCACCTGGGCGTGGTTGATGGCTTCCCGCGTCTGGGGCATCACGTTGTCGTCGGCCGCCACCACGATGATGGCTACGTCGGTGATTCTGGCACCGCGGGCCCGCATGGCGGTAAAGGCTTCGTGACCCGGCGTATCGAGGAAGGCAATGCGTTTGCCCGTGTCGGTGGTTACGTCGTAGGCCCCGATGTGCTGGGTAATGCCCCCGGCTTCCCCGGCCGTTACCCGGGTTTTCCGGATGTAGTCGAGCAGCGACGTTTTACCGTGGTCCACGTGGCCCATGATGGTCACGATGGGGGCGCGGTCTTGCAAGTCTCCGGCTTCATCTCCATCCTCCTCGTCCACCTTGATTTCTTCTTCGGCCGTAATGAACTCGGCGTTGAACCCGAACTCGTCGGAGATCACCGTGATGGCTTCCGCGTCGAGGCGCTGGTTGATGGACACGAACATACCCAGGCCCATACAGGCCGAGATGACTTCGTTCACCGAAACGCCCATCAGCGAGGCCAGGTCACTGGCCGAAATGAATTCGGTCACGCGCAGGGTCTTGGAGCCTTCCTGCTCCTGGAGCATCTGT
>CADCTQ010000397.1 GCA_902805615.1 uncultured Cytophagales bacterium | reverse complement strand
AGGAATTCGTTGACCGTGTGGCCGGGCCGGAGGAGCAACTGCCGCAGGGTGAAGAAAAAACCGCTGTCGGTGCCCAGGTAGTTGTGGGCGAATTCGGAGACGAGGTGGCGCAGGTGCAGCCGTCCCTCCGAATGCTTCTGGCCGCAGTTGGGGCAGTAGTGCAGGGTGACGGCGGTGCCGCAATTGGCGCAGGGCGCCGGCGCGGGGACCGTTTCATTCCCTTCAGCCGTAACCGCCGGAATTGTAGTCGTGTACATAAGCGAGGGGATTGCAGGAGTACGCCCTAATTTAGTGATTTCTGCTTTCCCGTTCCAATCCCCAAATTTCCCTACCTTTACGCCGCTTAGGGGTGCCCCACCGAACGGGCTGAGATCATACCCTTTGAACCTGATCCGGGTAGTACCGGCGAAGGGAAAAGCGAACGTACCTGGCCGTCCGTCCGGCGCTTCTAAGCGTGTTGCTGCACAATCCAATGCTCAATCGGGGGTGCCCTGCTTGCAAGGGCTGAGATCATACCCTTTGAACCTGATCCGGGTCATGCCGGCGAAGGGAAGATGGTAACCAAACAACGGAAGGGGCCAACCCCAGGCTTCGACCTATGTTTAACGCTTTTAGTCCTTTTTTCCAATGCAAAACGCAATGCTGGCCGTGCTGCTGCTGCTCTCCCTGGCAGCCCGGGCCCAATTTACCCTTTCCGGCGCCGTCACCGAAGCCGGCACGGGCCAACCCCTGCCCGGCGCCACCGTATCCCCCGAAGGCACCGCCCGCGGCACCGTCACCGGCCCCGGTGGGCGCTACCAACTCACCAACCTGCCGGCCGGCCGCTACACGGTCGTCTTTTCGTTCGTGGGATTTGCCCGCCAAACCCGCCAGGTGGACCTCACCGGCGACCTCGTCCTCGACGTGGCCCTGTCCCGGACCACCGTGCTGGCCGAAGAAGTGATCGTAACGGCCACCCGGGCCGGCAACAACGCGCCGCTGGCCTTTACCAACGTGGACAAGGCGGCCCTGGCCCGGCGCAACTTCGGCCAGGACCTGCCCTTCCTGCTCAACGAAACGCCGTCGGTGGTGGTCACTTCCGACGCCGGGGCCGGCGTGGGCTACACGGGCATCCGCATCCGGGGCAGCGACCCCACGCGCATCAACGTGACCATCAACGGCATTCCCCTCAACGAACCCGAGTCGCACGGGGTGTTCTGGGTGGACCTGCCCGACTTTGCCTCTTCGGTGGACAACATCCAGGTGCAGCGGGGCGTGGGAACTTCCACCAACGGCGCGGGGGCCTTCGGGGCGTCGCTCAACATCCAGACGGAGACGCTCAACGCGGAACCGTACGCGGAGGTGGGCAACAGCTTCGGCTCTTTCAACACCCGCAAGCACACGGTAAAGGTGGGCACCGGCCTGCTGGATGGCAAGTGGACCTTCGACGGCCGCCTCTCCAAGATCGCTTCCGACGGCTACGTGGACCGCGCCGACGCCGACCTCAAATCGTTCTTCGTGTCGGGCGGCTACCACGGCGCCAACACGGTAGCCAAGGTCAACGTCTTTTCGGGCCGCGAAACCACGTACCAGGCCTGGAACGGGGTGCCCGAAGCCCGCCTGAAGGGAGACCGCCCCGGCATGCTGGCCTACATCGCCCGCAACGGCCTGTCGGACGCCGATGCGCAGAACCTGCTCGGGGCGGGCCGCACCTACAACATGTTCACCTACGAAAACCAGACCGACAACTACCAGCAGGACCACTACCAGTTCCTGCTGTCGCACCGGGTGACGCCCGACTGGAACCTGAACGCGGCCCTCTACCACACCCGGGGCGGCGGCTACTACGAGGAGTTCCGCCCCGGCGACGCCCTGGCTGACTACAACCTGCCCGACGTGCAGGTGGGCGACACGGTAATCACGAACACCGACCTCGTGCGGCGGCGCTGGCTGCAAACCCGCCTGTACGGGCTCACGTATTCGGCCACCTACGCGCCGGCCCCGCACTGGAACGTGGTGCTGGGCGGCGGCTGGAACACGTACCGCGGCGAACACTTCGGCGAGGTGATCTGGGCCCGCGCCGGCAGCGGCCGCATCAACGAACGGTACTACGACAACGACGCCCGCAAAACGGATTTCAACGCCTACGGCAAGGTAAACTACCTGCTGCGCGAAAAGCTCAACCTGTTTGCCGACGTGCAGCTCCGCCGGCTCGGCTACTCGTTCCTGGGCTACAACCAGCGGCTGGAAAACGTGCAGCAGGCGGTGGAATACACCTTCTTCAACCCCAAGGCCGGCCTGACCTACCGGGTAAACCCCGCCACGAACGTGTACGCCTCCTACAGCGTGGCGCACCGGGAGCCCACGCAGGATGATTTTACGCAGTCCACGCCCGAAAGCCGTCCGCGGCCCGAGCGGATGGGCGACCTGGAAGCGGGGTTCCGGCGGCAGGCCGGCCAGACCCGCCTGGGCGCCAACCTGTACTGGATGCACTACCGCGACCAGCTGGTGCTCACGGGCCAGCTCAACGACGTGGGGGCGTACATTCACACCAACATCCCCCGCAGCTACCGCGCCGGCGTGGAACTGGAGGGTACCGTGCCCCTGCACAAAACCCTCCAGTGGGCCGCCACGCTTACCCTCAGCCGCAACAAGATCCGCAACTTCCGGGCGTACCTGGATGATTACGATACCGGCGAGCAGCAAATGACCGCGTACCGCCAGACGGACATCTCGTTTTCGCCGGGCCTGATCGGGTCGAGTACGCTCACGTACAGCCCGGTAAAGGACCTGAGCGTGGCCCTGGTGTCCAAGTACGTGGGCAAGCAGTACCTCGACAACACTTCGAGTGAGAGCCGCCGCATTGACCCGTTCTTCGTGAACGACGTGCGGGTGAACTACACCTTCAAGACGAAGCTGGTGAAGGAAGTAGGCGTGAACCTGCTGGTCAGCAACGTGCTCAACCACTTGTATGCCTCCAACGGCTACACCTACGGCTACTACGCGGGCGGCGAACGGATCACCGAAAACTTCTACTACCCCCAGGCCGGTACCAACTTCCTGGCTTCGGTGAACCTGCGGTTTTAAGGGAGGTTTCACGGGGTTTCACGCAAAGGAGGAGCGCAAAGACCGCAAAGGGAAACGCAAAGTACTGTCTTTTTTCTTTGCGCCCTTTGCGGTTAAAGTTCAGGGCTTACGCAAGGGGGCAGGAGTCGTAACGGCAGCGGGGAAAGTCCCATAGGGACGACATATTGGTAGAGAACGCACCTGTCCGTTAGTGCACCAGTCCCGTAGGGACGAAATATCGGTAATGACGTCGCTGACAAGAACTTTACTGTCAGTCACCCCCACCCGTTTCGCGCTTACGGGTTACCAATGTTTCGTCCCTACGGGACTAGCCGTCAGGAGGGTGGTGCGTGTTCTACCAATATTGCGTCCCTACGGGACTTTCACCGCTGCCGTCACCCATATTGCTGTCCCCGGTGGCTGCGTAAGTCAGATAGTTCTTTTCTTTGCGCCCTTTGCGTTGCGCCTTTGCGTGAAACGACGTGAAACCGCTTGAACTTCCGGAGCATTTAATTACGTACTTTGGGCATGGGAAAACGACAAACGCGAATCTTCAGGGCGGACCTCGCCAAACACTTGTCCACACGGGCCGGCCGGGAGGCAAACGTGCTGCTCACCAACCAGACCACGCTGCACGGGTACATCGAAAAGGTGGAAAACGATGCGCTGCTCCTCCGCGACCTGCGGCGCAAAACGCACCTGCTGAAGTTTGCCGACATTGACGAGGTGATGCTGGACCGCGAAACGCCGCATTGACAATGACTCACTGAGGGAAGGAAAACATTGAAGACCAAGAGAAATGCTCCGGGCTGCCGGAGTCATCCCCCTACCCCCTTCCCTCGGCTAAAGCCATCCGCACAAGGGGGACCGGTAGTTAGCGGCCCTGTGACAAGCAACGGTCCGTGCCCATTGGTCACGGCTCGTCGCCTGGTGGCGAATCATTGCCAGCGACAAGTGACTTGCGGCGGCACCGATGGGTACGCAGAACTACGTTCGGTACGTTCGGCTCACGCCTCCGTACCCTTGTGCGGATGGCTTGTGGGTAAGGGAAGGGGGCAGGGGGATGAGTCTCTTGCTTCTCTTTCAGGACTACCCCACAATGACCACTGACCAATAATCAACCCTAGTCATCCCCGGACCTCTAACCCTCTCCCCATGTTACTTAACCGCATCCACCACGTCGCCATCATCTGCTCGGATTACGCAAAGTCAAAGCATTTTTACTCGGAAGTGCTTGGTTTGCGGGTCGTGCGGGAAGTGTACCGGGCCGAGCGGCAATCCTACAAGCTGGACCTGGCCGTGGGCGATGCCTACCAGATCGAACTGTTTTCCTTCCCCGACCCGCCGGCCCGGCCCTCCCGGCCCGAAGCCCGCGGCCTGCGCCACCTGGCCTTTGAAGTAGACGACCTCGACGCGAACATCGGGCACCTGGAAGTCCACGGCGTGGCCACCGAACCCGTCCGCGTGGACGAGTGGACCGGCAAACGCTTCACCTTCCTGGCCGACCCCGACGGCCTGCCGGTGGAACTGTACGAGAAATAGGGGTTAGTAGTTGGTTAGTGGTTAGTGGGAAATCGTAAGTCGGCGCCCCCTACTTACCACTGATCACTTACCAGGAACCACTCCAGATTCGCTATATTTGCAGCCTCGTATGTTGACGAATTTACTCATTAAGAACTACGCCCTGATCCAGCAGTTGGAGATGCGGCCGGACAAGGAGCTGAACATCATTACCGGCGAAACCGGGGCGGGGAAGTCCATCATGCTGGGCGCCGTGGGGCTGCTGCTGGGCAACCGGGCCGATACCAAGGTGCTTTACGCACCCGACGAGAAGTGCATCATTGAAGGCAATTTTGACATATCCGAATACGACCTCCGGCCCGTGTTCGAAGAAGAAGAACTGGACTACGAGTCCAACTGCATCATCCGCCGGGAGATCAACCCGAGCGGCAAGACGCGGGCCTTCATCAACGATACGCCGGTGAACCTCGACACGCTGCGCAAGGTGGGCTCCAACCTCATGGACGTGCATTCACAGCACGACACGCTGCTGCTGGGCAGCAACGAATACCAGCTTTCCATCCTCGACGCGTACGCCCAGAACCGGGCCGCGTTCAAGGGGTACCAGGCCGCCTACCGGCAGTACCGCAAGAGCGAAGACACCTACAGGCAACTCTCCGAAAACGCCGCCACGTTCCGCAAGGAACTCGACTACAACAGCTTCCTGCTCGAAGAACTGCTGGCCGCCAGGCTGGAGGCCGGCGAACAGGAACGGCTGGAGGAAGAACTGAACCTGCTCGAAAACGCCGAGGACGTAAAGCTGAAGCTCAACGCCGCCGTGGACGCCCTGGCCAACTCCGAGTACGCCGTCAACTCCAATCTGCGCACCGTGATCGCCCAGGTCAACACCATCAGCAACTTGTCGGAGCGGTACGCCGCCCTGCGCGAACGGCTCGAAAGCTGCTGGATCGAACTCAAAGACATTGCCTCCGAACTCGAAAGCGAAGAGGCCGACGTGGACCTGGACCCCGAACGCATTGACGTGATCAACGACCGGCTTTCGTCCATCTACAAGTTGCAGCAGAAGCACAGCGTGAAAAACGTGGAAGAACTGCTCGAAATCCAGCGGGACCTCGACGACAAGGTGAGCCGCGTGCTCAACCTCGACGAAGCCCTGGCCGAAGCCAAAGCGAAGGTGGACGCCTGCCGCCAGGAAATGATGCGCCTGGCCGAAGAACTTTCCGGCACCCGCCGCGCCGTGATGCCGGCCATCGAGGACGAACTCAAGGGCCTGCTGGCCGAAGTGGGCATGCCCAACGCTTCCGTCAAGATCAGCCACAATACCGGCAAGCCGATCAACACGGGCATTGACGAGATCAAGTTCCTGTTCACGGCCAACAAGGGCATCGCCCCGCAGGACCTCAAAAGCGTGGCGTCCGGCGGCGAATTTTCCCGCCTGATGTTCTGCATCAAGTACATCCTGGCCGACAAAACCTCGCTGCCCACCATCATCTTCGACGAGATTGACACGGGCATTTCGGGCGGCATTGCCCTCAAACTGGGCAAGATGATGGAAGACATGGGGCACCGCCACCAGGTAATTACCATTACGCACTCCCACCAGATCGCGGCCCGCGGCAAGTCGCACTACTTCGTTTACAAAGACACTTCCGAGGCCAAGACCATCAGCCGCATCAAGCGCCTCACCGACCAGGGCCGCATCTTCGAGGTGGCCCGCATGATCGGCGGCGAACCCCCTTCCAAAGCGGCCATCAAGAACGCCAAGGAGTTTTTAGAGTATTAGGCGTTGGAGCGCTACACGAATTATCCATTCACTTACTTCGCAGGGGAATGAAAACGAACATTGAAATAGACGAAGCATTGGTAAGCGAGGCAAAAGCGTTGAGCCAGGCGACGACTGAAAACCAAGTCGTGGAACTGGCCCTCCAGTACTACATCCAAAGCCTTTACCGCAAGCAAATGCTGCAACTCCGGGGGCAAGTGCAGTGGGATGGTGACATGCTTTAGTTCGATTGCCGGCCGAAGGATTGCGGAGCCACGGGCTTTGGGTAAGACGCTTGAAAAGCCTTCAGTGAGACACTGACGGCGGCCGGCGGTGGGACGGTGACCTGGATCAGATGCGCAGTGTCTGATGCCGGCGATGATGTTAAGCGAAGGGAAGAAAAGCATAATGGCTTTTCTTGTTATCTTAGAAATAAAGCCGAACTTTTATGCCAACGACCAAAGCTGCGAAAGGGACTGGGCCCAAACGGACAACCAAAGCCAAAACCGGGGAATTGGTCACCCTCTCCATGCAAGTAGACCCCGCAGTTGCTGGTGCCCTGCTTGAATTTTTAAAAACCCATACCGGCGTGCATGATCCGGTGATTAAGGATGCCGACTACTGGGCCGAGGCTAAAGCCGAACACGAACGGCAAGTCAATGCCCATTATCACCAATCCTTGTATGCTCGCGAACGGAGAGCCAAAAATGCCGGGTCTTAATTGCTTATATGCCAAAATTCCACCAACGTCAGATTGTCAATGCTCATTATGCCGTAGGCCGGGGCGAATTTGAATGGCACCCGGCTTTGATTGTTTCTGCGGATAACGTTTTTGACGCGGAGGGGTTTTATTACCTGGTAATGATGAGTACGAAGGATCATAACCCGGAATTTATCTTTGAGCTGGCAGAACACATGATCACCCGGCCAGCCGGCTGGCGGAAACAAGCGCAGATTACGCCCTCCTACATTAAGTGCCAACTCATGGACATATTCTGGCCTGATCAGATTGGTGATAAGATTTTTGGCACGGTCAAACCAGCGTATTTTAGGGAAATCATCACCACCCTCAACCGGGCTGTATTCGGCATTGCCTTTTAACTGCTCGGCCTCGAATAGCGGGGAAACAGAGAGCCTACGCGTCAGGAATTAGAGAGTTTGAGAGTTGGGCTAAACTTTTAACTTTGGACCCTCACTTCGCAGAATTGAGAATTTCCGACTTTTTAACGCTCAAACTCCCCAATTCTCAAACTCCCAAACTTCAACCATATGGCTTACAATCTGTTGCAGGGCAAAAGAGGAATCATTACGGGGGCATTGGACCAACACTCCATTGCCTGGAAAGTGGCCGTGCGGGCCAAAGACGAAGGGGCCAGCATCGTCCTCACCAACGCCCCCATTGCCATGCGCATGGGTGAAATCAAGAAACTGGCCGAATACTGCGGCGCCGAAATCGTGCCGGCCGACGCCACCTCGGTGGAAGAAATCGAAAACCTCTACAAAAAGTCAATGGAAATCCTGGGCGGGCCGGTGGACTTCGTGCTGCATTCCATCGGCATGAGCGCCAACATCCGCAAGGGCCGCACCTACGGCGACATGAACTACGAGTGGTTCCTCAAGAGCCTCGACGTGTCGGCGCTGTCGTTCCACAAGCTGCTGCAAGTGGCCGAAAAGCTCGACGCCCTTGCCGAGTACGGCTCGGTGGTGGGCCTCTCGTACATTGCCGCCCAGCGCAGCTTCCCCGACTACACCGACATGGCCCAGGCCAAAGCCATGCTCGAATCCATTGCCCGCAGCTACGGCTACCGCTATGGCAAGCTCAAAAAAGTACGCGTCAACACCGTTTCGCAGTCGCCCACCCGGACCACGGCCGGCTCCGGCATCAGCGGCTTCGACGCCTTCTTCGAATACGCCGACAAGATGGCGCCCCTCGGCAATGCCACCGCCGACGATTGCGCCGATTACGTGATTACCCTGTTCTCCGACCTCACCCGCAAGGTCACCATGCAAAACCTCTTCCACGACGGCGGCTTCTCCGGCGTCGGAATCTCCGAAGACATCGTGGAGAAGATGGGGAAGTAACACCAACCCCGACCGGATGCCGGGAACGCCGCGGAAGGCGTTCCGCGGGCAGCCAATTCCTCAGGGACCAGTCCGTAAAAGAAGGGGCGTCGTCAGATTCCGGTTTGACCACGCCCCTTCTTTTACGTATCATCGCAGAATTGTACACTTTCCATTCCCGATTGCCCCTCCGCATGAACAAACATTTTTTGCTCCTCTTTGCTGCGCTCCTCCTTTGCCGTTTACCCGCCATTGCCCAGGACCAATACGCGGCCGGCCACGTCTACTTACCCGGCGGGGATACCCTGGCCGGGTCCATCAGCAGCCAGATGACGGCCCGCTACGTCAAATTCAAAACGGCCGGCGAACAGGTTACCGAATACCTGCCCAGCCAACTGACGGGCTTTGACCGCAACGGCGTGGTGTACGTTACGCGGGAAGTGCCTACGGACCCTTTCGGGGTAAAAACCATTGAGCCCTTGTTTATGCAATTGCTGGCCGGGGGGAAGGTAAACCTGTACGCCTTCCTGGAAAGGAACAATGAGACCTTTTACTACGCGGAAAAAGAAGGGAAAATGATCAAGCTCGAAGGCGGTAAGAAGCTAACCACCGTCAACAAGCAAGCCTATTACACCAAGGACAAAACCTACCAGGTTTTCCTGGAACAGTTGTTCAGTGATTGCAGCAAACCCAACCTGCACCTGTGCGAGTACACCCGGAAAGACCTGACCAACGCCGTGCTGACCTATAACCGCTGCGCCGATGCCCCAACGGCGCGGGCCATGCACAAAAAGGAGAAGATGCGGCTTCACCCCGGCATTCGGGCAGGGGTGAACGCCTATGCGGAGGATAACTACGGCGTCCAGTACAGCCGTTCGATGGGCATCTTCCTGAATATGCCCCTGGGAAGGGCCAACCGCGTGCTGTCGGGGCAGGTAGAACTGAACTTCAACCAATACCGCGTCGCCTCCGAACAGTTCCGGCTGCGCTATAACTACGTTGATTTCACGCCTTTGGTGAAAGCCACCTATCCGAAAGGATGGGTCAGGCCGTTTGTCGCCGCCGGGTTTGGGTTCGCGCTGGGTAAATTGCGGGGGGTGTCGTTAACAAACCGGCAGTCGGTCGAACTAAAGGTTTCGGAATCCAAACTGATCGCCGAAACGGGGCTCCAGGTGCCCCTCGGCAGGAGGTACGCGTACGTCGCGGCCCGGTACGAGAATTTCGTCAACATGCCCGAAGTAAAAACCAGATCGTTTAACTTCTCCCTTGGCTTCGCGCTGTAGTTTAGCCCCTCTTTAACTGTTTAGTCGTTCCACTATTCCACCTGCAACACCAACCCCTTTAAATACTCGCCTTCCGGGTGAAAGATGTTCACCGGGTGGTCGGCGGGCTGGGTGAGTTGGTGCAGAATGCGGACGTCGCGCCGGGCGTCGGCGGCGGCGCCAAACACGATCTTGCGGAACAGGTCGGTTTCAATGTTCTGGGAGCAGGAAAACGTGAACAGCACGCCCCCCGGCTTTATTTTTTTGAGGGCCGACAGGTTCAGGTCCTTGTAGCCCCGCGCGGCGTTGGGCACCGACTTGGCGTTTTTGGCGAAGGCCGGCGGGTCGAGCACCACCACGTCGTAGGCCGTCTCCGTGCGGCGCAGGTAGTCAAAGCAATCTTCGGCAAACGAGGCGTGCGGGGCCGCCGCCCCGAAGTTGAGGGCCACGTTTTCGTCGCCCATCCGCACGGCATCCTTCGAAATGTCCACCGAATGCACCTGCGTGGCGCCGCCCGCCAGGGCGTACACGCTGAAGCCGCCCGTGTAGCTGAACGTGTTGAGCACCGATTTGCCCGCACTGAATTGTTGCAGCAGGGCCCGGTTGTCGCGCTGGTCGAGGAAGAAACCGGTTTTCTGGCCTTTCTCGAAGTCAATGCGGAAGGTGAGCCCGTTCTCGCGGATGGTCCGGGTCGTGTCGGAAGGGTGGGGGGTCAGGAACCCGTTTTCCAGCACCACCTCTTCGCGGAAGCCGGGGTTGTGCTTGTTTTTGAGGTACACGTGCCGCAGGCCCAGCGCCTCCAGGCCGCTGATGAGGTGCGGGTGGATGTTGTCGGTGCCTTTGATGAGCAGTTGCACCACCGCCACGTCGTCGTACACGTCGGCAATGACGCCCGGGAAGAAGTCGCCCTCCGCGTGGAGCAGCCGGTACGCGTTGGTGCCCTCGCCCACCACGAACTGCTGCCGGATGCCGTACGCCTGCCGGATTTTGGCGTGCCAGTAGCCGGGCTGCGAAAAGTCAATCTCCTCGCCGGTGAACGCAAACATCCGGCACACGATCTGGCTGTGGGGCGAGAAAAAGCCGTAGCCCAGCCGGGCGTTGTGGTTGTCGTGCACGGACACGATGTCGCCGTTCCGGGCG
>CADCTQ010000396.1 GCA_902805615.1 uncultured Cytophagales bacterium | reverse complement strand
CAACCAACCGTTAGGTCCGCTGTCTTGCGTATCTACTATTCAAAGAACGTGTTCCGCCCCGTTGGGCAGAATGGTGAGCTTGCACTCAAAATAAAACTGTCTTGTTTGATGTCCCGGTTAACGCCGTAACCAGGAGTGGGAGGAGGACCGTTGCCAAGCTTTCGCTTGTACTATTCTAACAAACACGTACTGCCCGTTAGTTCCTGGTCTCGCTGTTTTTCGCTTAATTTTATAAGCTCTTGCGCCTTACCTGCCCCACTGCCGTTTCTTGTACTATCGCTGTAGTACTTAAACGTTTCTGCGCTCCTCCGAAGTTCCCTGCTGCCCCTCTTTTTTTCGTCCCCGCTGCCGTTGCAGTGGAAAGTTACTCAAATTAAAAAATGACGCTTTTGCCAGCAGTCGTGAGTAACGTGGGGCAAAGATGACCAGTTTTGCGGAAAATGCCAAACAATTTTTAGAAAAATTTTCACTTTTACCGCAAATTCCCGGCCGCCGCTGCCCGCGATACAAAACAGACAATTCCCGCCTTTCCAGAGTTCCTTACCCCCGCTGATTTTTCAAAACTGTTCTCCGAACAACAAAACCCCTAACGCTAGAACTGTACTATTCCCATGTACATCTATTCGCTTTTCTTAATTCAACAAATCTGGCCTTTAGCTTTCTATTCTAAAATTTCCTAATCGTATCACACACTAAAATTTGTATTTTTCAAATTCGCACTTCTACTACCTCACAACGGACCTGTTACATCCCGTAGAATTCCATTTTGCACCACTGGCAGCCCCGCTTGAAACGGCTTCTCGCTTTTGCCGTTTAAGCAAACACTGTTTCGTCCCGATAACCGGAAGTAAATCAACAGGTTCTATTTTTTAAATTCTATTTTCAAACGGATGACATTCAACTTACCGCCCGTGTTGTACAACGCGAAAGGCGAAATCAGAAAGGCGGGCTTCGAACTGGAGTTCTCCAACGTAGGGGTCGAAGATTCGGTACGCCTCATCCAGGAACTGTACGGCGGCCGGGTGCACAGGGAAAACCGCTTCCTGCAACGCGTGCTCGACACGCGCATCGGCGACTTTACCGTCGAGTTTGACCTGCGCCTGCTGACGGAAAAGAAATACAAACAACCCTTCGATTCGCTCAACATTGACCTGCAAGGCATTAAACTGGGGGAAAGTACGCTGGAAGAAAGCGTGGAAGCGGTGCTGGAAAGCGTGGTGGGCAAGTTGTTCCCCTACGAGATCGTTACGCCGCCGGTCCCCTGCACGGAACTGGCGCAGTTTGAAAAGCTCCGGCAGGCCCTCCACGACAGCAACGCCAAGGGCACGGAAGCGTTCCCGACCAACGTATTCGGTACGCACATCAACGTGGAGGTGCCCGACGGCCAGGCCGGCACCATCCTCCGGTACCTGCAAGCTTTTTTGTTGCTCTACCCCTGGCTGCTCGAAAAGGGCGAAACGGACCTGGCCCGGCGCATGAGTCCGTTCATCAACCCCTACCCCGACGAGTACGTACAACGGGTGCTTTCCCCGGGCTACGGGCCGGACCTCGACGGCCTGATCGCGGATTACCACCAGTACAGCCCCGACCGGAACCGGCCGCTGGACCTGTACCCGCTCTTCGCGGCGCTGCACCCGCAACAGATTGCCGCGTTCACGAACCTGGGCAAGGTGAAAGCGCGGGAAACGTTCCATTACCGGCTGCCCAACAGTTCGGTCTCGCAGCCGGGCTGGACGCTGGCGCAGGAGTGGAACCTGTGGGTGGTGATTGAAGAACTGGCGAACGACCCGGAAAAGATGGCCCGGATGGGTGAAGCGTACCTGGCGTTGAAGAAAGATACGCTGATCGGGTTTGGTGGCAAATGGACGAAACAAATAGACCAATGGCTTTCCCTCAGAAACGCAGCAAAATAGACCGGAACCGGCCCACCATCGGCGTCACGGGTCCTGACCGCGGCGGCACGGCGGCGTGGCTCTTTACGGCGCTGGGCGTCCGGCTGGCGGGGGGCAAACCGGTTCGCATTACGCCCGCGCGGCCCCGGACGGCCGACGGCCTGCAAGGGCTCATCATCGGCGGCGGGGCGGATGTGGACCCCAACACGTACCAGCAAACGCACGTGCTGGACGAATACCTGCGCCGCACCATCCGGCACCCACGGAAAAACATCTTTCAGAAAATAGGCCGTTTTACCCGCTGGCTCTACTACCCGGCCCTGTTCTTCCTGCGCAAACTGCTTAGCCGCGAGAAGGCGTGGACGCTTGACCCGGCCCGCGACCACCTGGAATTCCAACTCATTGACCAGGCCGTGAAAAAGAAACTGCCCGTGCTGGGCATCTGCCGCGGCTCGCAGCTCCTGAACGTGTACTTCCGGGGTACGCTCTACCAGGACATCGGCGCCTTCTACTGCGAAGAACCGAATCCTTCGAGCCTGTTTCCGGTGAAAAAAGTCACCATTGCGCCGGGCAGCCGGCTGGCGGCCACGCTGGGCACGGAACAGTTGCGCGTCAACGCCCTGCACCACCAGGCCGTGAAGGACCCGGGCAAGGGCATTGCCATTGTGGCCCGGGAGGCCAACCGGGTGGTGCAGGCCATTGAGTGTTGCGGGGAGCAATTCATGATCGGCGTGCAGTGGCACCCGGAGTACCTGCCGCAGCGTCCCGAACACCGCCGCCTGTTCCGGGCCCTCGTCGGGCACGCCCGGCAGGTTCAGTCGCAGATCGAAGAGGCCGACATGCAACAAGCCCTCTCCCACCCCCGGGACCAAGCTTTGGTACAACTGGAAGTACAGGAAGCAAACAAATAACGGAGACCGCAAACCGGGGGAAGGGAGAACGAAGGAAGGATCGGGTACGAATCTTGGCGGTGCTTTGGTACAAATGAAGGATTTCAATCCATCGGAGAACAAGTTAATCCTTACTTTCAACCCGGCGGACCGCCGCTTGACAACCCACCCACTTATGCGCAACCTACTGGAACGGCTCGGCATTGAGGCCCTGAATGCAATGCAGGAGGCGTCGGTGGCGGCGCACCGGCAGGGACGCGACGTGGTGCTGCTGGCGCCGACCGGCTCGGGCAAAACGCTGGCTTTCCTGCTGCCCGTGCTCGAAGGGCTGGTAGCCGGGGAACGCGGCATCCAGGCCCTCGTCCTGGCGCCTTCCCGGGAACTGGCCGGGCAGATCGAGGACGTGTTCCGGAAACTGGGCACGCCTTTCAAGGTAGATTGTTTTTACGGCGGCCACCCCTTCGCCACCGAAACCAACAGCCTCCGCGAACCGCCGGCCGTGCTCATCGGGACGCCGGGCCGGCTGGCCGACCACCTGCGCCGCGGCACGTTTGACCCGGCCCCGGTGCGGCGGCTGGTGCTGGATGAGTTCGACAAGTCGCTGGAACTGGGCTTCCAGGCGGACATGGCCTTTATCGTGGGCCAACTGACCGGCCTGCGGCGGCGCACCCTCACCTCGGCTACCCGGATGGCGGCGGTCCCGGCCTTCGTGGGCCTCGCCGGGGCGGCCACGCTGGACTTCCTCACTGACACCCCGCCGGCCGGGCTGACGCTTAAAAAGGTAATGGCGTCGGGCAACGACAAACTCGAAATCCTCTTCCGGCTGCTGTGCCGGATCGGCAACGAGGCCACGCTGGTATTCTGCAACCACCGCGAGGCCGTGGAACGCATCAGCGAGTTGCTGGCCGGCAATGGCCTGGTCCACGACGTGTACCACGGGGGGCTGGAACAGGACGACCGGGAACGGGCCCTGGTGAAACTGCGCAACGGCAGCAGCCACATCCTGCTCACCACCGACCTTGCTTCGCGGGGCCTCGACGTGCCGGAGGTCCGGCACGTGGTGCACTACCAACTGCCCCACACCGAGGAGGCTTTCGTGCACCGCAACGGCCGCACCGCCCGGATGCACGCCGCGGGCACGGCCTACCTGATCCTGTCGGAGACGGAATCGCTGCCGCCTTACCTCCGCGAAGACCCGGAAACCGAGGAAGTATCCGAAGGGGATGCCCTGCCCGCGCCTCCCCCCTGGGCCACGCTGTACTTCGGGGCCGGCAAGAAAGAAAAGATCAGCAAGGGCGACATTGCGGGCCTGCTGCTGAAAAAAGGCGGGTTGCAGGCCGACGAAGTGGGCCGCATCGAAGTGGGTGACCACGCGGGGTTTGCGGCCGTGAAGCGCAGCAAGGCCCGCAAAGTGGCCGAGTTGCTGCGCAACGAAAAGATCAAAGGGCACCGCGTCAAGATTGAGGTGTCCCGGTAGAAGGCCAGGCCGTAGAGGCGCAAAAGCGGAGAGCCGGCTGCAATAGGCAACCGGCTCTCCGTTGGGTAAGGTCTTGGTGTGATGCCGTATGGTTAGCAGGCCGCCGCCGCCGGGGCGCTTTCGATGGCAATGGCTTTGATTACCATGTGCGCCATTTCCATGTTCCACTTGCTTTCGATGCCCATGGACCGGCAGTCGGCCAGGAAGTCGGCCATGATGAGGGGCTGGCGGAATTTTTTACCGTTGATGAAGTAGCCCGTTTCTTCGAACCACACCAGGTTGCACGCTTCCGACTTGTCGAAGTAGCGGTCACAGGGCACGTAGTACTCCCAGCCTTTGAAACACAAGATGAGCTGTTCGGGATGAAAAGGCATCGTGTACAACTCTTCCATGGATTCGGCCGGGGCGGCGGTGTGCGGGAACAACTGGGTCAGCGTTTCGGAGAGTAAGGCTTTCATAGCTCGAAGGGGGTTAAAGGTTGCTCTTTTCGAACGTAGATACGCCCCCCGGCCGGGAGGTGTCCGGACAATTCCTTTAACGGCCCCGCCCGGTCGTTAAACCCTTGCAAACTTTCGATGAAAGGACTATACGGCGTTCTTCTGCTTTGCCGGGCTGAACTTGTCGCGCTGGGCCAGGTACAGGCCGCCCAGCACCAGGGCCGTGCCCAGGTACGTAAACCCGGAAACCGGTTCGCCCAGGAGCACGAAAGCGTACAAAAAGCCGAAAATGGGGCACAAAAACAGCCAGAGCGAGGCCCGCACTGCGTCCTGGCGCACCAGGTAGAACCACAGTTGCAGCGCCGCCACCGACACCGGGAACACCAGCCACAGCACCGCGCCCCAAAACGTGGCGTTGAACCGCGTTGCCCCCAGGTCGCCCCACAGGAGGGTAACCGGCGCCAGCACCACGCCCCCGAACAGCACCTGCCAGCCGTTGATGGCAATGGTGGGCAGCCGCCACGCCACCCGGGCGTAATACACGGTAGCCAGCGACACCGACACCATGCCCGCCATCAGGATCACCAGTCCGTTGACGGTGGCGTAGCTCCGCTCCAGCAGCGGGTACGTCGCCAGCCCCACCCCGGCCAGGCCCAGGCCGATGCCCGCCCCCTCGTACCACCGCAGGGGCCGCTTGAGCAGCACGGCCGAAAAGAAAGTGATGAACAGCGGGTTGGTGGCCGTGGCGAGGCTGCCGATGCCGGCCGATACTTCGCGCAGGGCCAGCACGAAAGCCCCCAGGTACAGGCTGGTGTTGAGCACCGAAAACACCAGCAGGTGTCGCCACTCCGCGCCGCGCGGCCAGGGACTGCTACCCGGCCGCAGGTACGCGTAGCCGAGCATCACGCTGCCCGCAATCAGGAAACGCACCGTCGCCAGCACCAGCGGGTCGCCGGCACTGATACCGTACTTGGTGGCGACCGAGGCCGAAGCCCACAGCATGGCAAAGAGAAATCCGGGCAGCAACTGGCGCATCGGGAGAGGGAGGAGGTGCAAGTATAGCAAAGTTACCCGGGTAATATAGTGTGGAATGCATTGCTTGCTGCCCGGGTAATGCGTAATTTAAACGGATCCAATGCGGATTTCCGGATTGGTACATTGCCCCAGATTCTCTATTCCCCACCCAACGCGCCCCCCATGAAAGACCGGGTGAAACTACCCCTGCACTTCAGCCCGGACCGGCTCCGGGAAGACCTCTCCCGGCTGGAGCAATCGGCCTGGATTGACCACTTCGTGAAGCAGAACTACGAGGGCAACTGGAGCGTGATCCCGCTCCGTGGACCGGCGGGGACAAAGCACCCGGTCATGATGATCTACGCCGACCCCACCTGCCGCGACTTTGCGGATACGCCGCTCCTGGAAGCGTGCCCCTACATCCGGGAAGTACTGTCGGCGTTTGGCTGCCCGCTGGACGCCGTGCGCCTGATGAAGCTCACCCCGGGTTCGGTCATCAAGGAACACCGGGACCATGACCTGTCCCTGGAGGAGGGCGCGGCGCGGCTGCACATCCCGGTGCAGACCAATCCCGGCGTGGAGTTTGTGCTGAACGGCCTCCCGGTGGCAATGGCCCCCGGGGAGTGCTGGTACCTGCGGCTGAGCGACCCGCACCGGGTGGCCAACCGCGGTGAAACCGACCGCGTCCACCTGGTGATTGACTGCCGCGTGAACGACTGGCTGCGTACGCAGGTGGCCGGCCCCGGCGCCCCGGCGGGTGCCGCTCCCGCAACGGAGGCGAACCAACCGGCGCCGGAAAACCTCCGGCGCTTCGGGGAACGCGTGCTGCAGGACGCAGACTTGCAGCACCGGCTGCGCACCGCCCCCGCCGATTCCCGTGCATTCCTCCCGTTGCTGGTGGGGCTTGGGGCTACCCTCGGCTTCCATTTTTCGGCTGAGCACGTGCAGGTGGCCATCCGGGAGGGCCGCGCCGCCTGGTTGCACAAATGGGACACGACGCCATGAACGAATTATCCGGCTGGGTTCCGATCCGCCTCTACCGGGAAGGTGTGCAGACCATGGTGGACTGGTGCTGCCTGGGGGAGAAACGCTTTACCGAACCCTTCTTCGACGATACCATCAACGGGTGCCTGCGCCATCCTTTCAACGCCCTCTTCCGCCACCAGACCCCCATCCGGCGGCTTGAGGAATGGGGACGGGAGCAACCCGGCATCCCACCCACGGGGTTTATCTTTCACCTTTCCCGGTGCGGTTCTACCCTCATCGCCCAGATGCTGGCCGCACTGCCCGGGCACGTGGTCATCGCCGAAGCCCACCCCGTTGACCAGGTCCTGAGGGCCCACCTCGATGATCCCGGCGTTACGGATGACCAGCGCATCACCTGGTTGCGGGGCTTGGTCAGCGCCCTGGGGCAGCCACGCGCGGGAGGCGAGACGCGGTACTTCGTCAAGTTCGACAGTTGGAGCATCCTGGCGTTACCGCTGATCCGGCGGGCTTTTCCGGGCGTGCCCTGGCTGTTTGTGTACCGCGACCCGGTGGAAGTAATGGCCTCGCACCGGCAACGTCCGGGCGTTCACCTGGTGCCCGGGCTGCTCCCGCCCCAGTTGTTCGGCCTGGACCGGGAATCGGCCCTGGCCATGCCGGCGGACGAATACGGGGCCCGGGTGCTGGCGGCCGTTTGCGGGGCGGCCCTGGCTGGCTACGGCTCGGGAGGCGGTATGCTGATCAACTACACCCAACTTCCGCAGGCCGTTTTGGGCACCATTGCCGGCTTTTTCGGCCTCCGCTGCTCGCCGGAGGAGGAGGAAGCCATGCGAAACGTCTCCCGGGTTGACGTGAAAAACCCCGCCTTCCCTTTCGCCGCCGATGCGGAAGCCAAGCGAAACCGCGCCGGTGACGCGTTGCGCCGGGAAGTGGAGCAATGGGTCATGCCCCGGTACCGGGCACTGGAAGCCTTGCGCGCAGGGCATTAGCCAGTCGTATGTGCTTAGCGTACGCTGGTGAGCCGAAGCGGCCGGTGCGGTGGCGTATCGCTGTCGCTTGCTGGCGCGAATGCGTGCTGGCGCGGTGTGGCCTGTTGGCGCGTAGTAAAACGGGCTGGTGTGGCGTGCTGGCGCGAAGCTGTGCTTGGTGCCGGCTATTGCTTCCGCCTCTGGCGGAACGAGGTTGTTTGCCGGGTGGTAATTGTTTCATCGCCCTTGCCTCATGTCCAATGCATTGCTTCCATTGCCTGGGCAGCGCCCTTGCCTGTGGGCACACTGGCGCAGGCGTCCGCCTGTGCCTTCCCTTCCCAAGCGTCCGCTTGTTGATTTGACATTAGGAAGCGTCCCGCTTCCCAGCCGACCGGCTTACCTGCGCTGCTTACCCGTTCCAATCCGGTTCCCTGCTTTCCTTCCCCTGCCGGTACTGACCAACGTTTCACCGGTTGGAATGGGTTGAATCTGCAAGAGGTAGCAAGTGGGGCGCCTGATATGCGAAAGGGGCAAGCGGACGCTTGGGAGGGAAAGGCACAGGCGGACGCCTGCGCCAGTGTGCCCACAGGCAAGGGCGCTGCCCAGGCAATGGAAGCAATGCATTGGACATGAGGCAAGAAACGGCCTTTGTTCCGCCAGAGGCGGAAACCATAGTCGGCACGAAGCACAGCTTCGCGCCAGCACGTCACACCAGCCCGTTTTACTACGCGCCAGCAAGCCACACCGCGCCAGCCCGTTCTGTTTCCCGCTAGCAAGCCACAGTGATGCGGCCGGCTCGTGCCGCTACGACTCATCAGGGAACGCTAATCACGTACAGCCAGTCTTACAGATGGGTAAAAAAAACAGCCGTGCCGGAAGTGATCTCCGGCACGGCTGTACGCCTTCGCTTTTGGGTCTTACAGCTTTATCAGCTTGATGAATTTGCGGTCGCCGTTGCCACGCGCCTGCAACAGGTACATTCCCCGCTTCAAGTGACCCAGTTCCAGTTCCACGGCCGACTGGTTGCCATTCAGCTCCACGTCCTGGCGGTGTACCGGATGGCCCTGCCCGTCGGTGAGGTCCAGGCGGACTTTGCCCGGCTTCATTCCCGACAGGTCTACCGTTACCCGGTCGCGGAAGGGGTTGGGGTAAGCAGACGGGCCGCTGCTCAGCACGGCGCCTGCTTCGTCGGCATCAAAGCCTTCGCGGGCGGTTTTGGACGGCGCCTTGATCAGGATGGAGCCGCCGTTGATGACGGTGGTCGGATCGGCCGTGTCGCCGGCGCCGAACTGGTTGTCGTACACCAATGCGTTGTTCGCCTTGTTCCAGATCTTCATGCGCAGCCGGTCGGGCCGCTTGCCGCCGTCAATGGCCGTCAGGATGAAGCCGTAGCTGCCCGTCCCGTTGATCGTACCCGAGCCTTTGAATTGGCCCTTGGCGCCGGAGATCACGAGCCACTCATACGCCGTGCTGTGGAAGCTGAGGTTGCCCATCCGGTACTGGAACTCCGTGCTGCCGTCGGGTACGGTAGTGCCCTTTTTGTACTTGGACACGAAGCCGAAGTTCACGCGGCCTTCCAGGGAAGGCTGCGGCCGGTACGCCCCGGCCGGGGAGTTGAACCAGCCGCCACCGGTGATAAAGCCGCCGTTCGGATCGTAGACGACCACGTACTCGTAAAACTGCGTGGCCGTAACGCCGCAACTGGTGACCGTAATGGAAGGCGTATACACGTTCTGCGTGGCGTACACGTGGGTGCCGGTAAGGGTGTTGCCTGCCACCGTCGCGTTGCTCGTGGTGCCGTCGTTCCAGTTCCACACGGCCGAGGCCGGGGCGTCACCAATAAAGCTGATGGTCATCTTAACGGGGGTGCCGATCAGCACCGGGGCCGTCAGCGGCGTAAAGCTGCCCAGCGCCGTGGGGGTGCCCACGCTGAGGGCGGCGGCAGTAGAAGTAGCGGCCGGCAGGCAGGTGCCGCTGGCAATTGCCCGGTACTGGTAACCATTCAGGGCAGTAGTAGCACCGGTAATGAGCAAGGTAGCCGTATTTGCGCCACTGTACACCCCGCCGTTGGCGAGGTTAACGAAGCCCGAACCCGTGTTTACCTGCCACCGGTAACCCGTGGCGTTGCTGGCCCCGACCGAGAAGGAAGCGTTGCTTCCCGCGCAGATGGCTACGGGAGCGGGTTGACTCGTAATGGCGGGCGGCACGCTGACCACCCGCACGATCGGGTCGGAAACCACCGGCGAACCACAGGCGGCGCCTACTACGACGGTGTACGTTCCCGCGTCACCCACCACCGTTGAGGAGATGTTGAACGTGCTGCTGGTAGCACCCGCGATGTCAGTGCCGTTCTTTTTCCACTGGTACGTCAGGTCCGTGCCCGTGGCCGTTACGCTGAAGTTGACTGCACCGCCGACGCACTGGGTGCCCGTTACGTCAACCGAAGTAATGGAGGGGGACGTACTTACGTCGAGGGTAGCGATGCCGGACAGGATAACCGGGGGCGGACACGCCCCGGTAACAACCACCCGGTATTGGTAGCCATCCATGCCGGCCGTTGCCCCCGTGATGTTAAGCGTACCCGTAGTAGCCCCGCTGTAGACTCCTCCGTTGGCAAGGTTGGCGAAGCCCGAACCCGTGTTTACCTGCCACTGGTAGCCCGTGGCGTTGCTGGCCCCGGCCGAGAAGGAAGCGTTGCCCCCCGCGCAGACTGCGTCGTTTATGGGTTGGCTGGTGAAGACCGGCGGCTGGTTCACAACGAGCACCGCCGCGGCGGACGTGACGGGAGTGCCGCACGCACCACTCACCTGCACGGTGTAACTTCCGGCGTCACCGGTGCTGGCGGAGGGGATGCTGAACGTGCTGCCGGTAGCGCCCCCAATGTTGTTGCCGTTCTTTTTCCATTGGTACGCCAGGCCCGTGCCCGTGGCCGATACGCTGAAGCCAACCGGTTCGCCAACGCATTTGGTGCCTCCCGCCGGACCAACTGTAATGACGGGCGGGTTCTCTACCGTGACTGACACGGCGCCGCTGGCTGTACCGGGGCAATTGTTAACATCGGCAACGTTCAACATGGTGTAGGTGGTGTTGACCACCGGTTTCACTTTAACCACGTAGGGGGAAGTCAGCACCCCCGGAGTGATATATGAGGTAACCCCGTCCGAATACGAGACTATCCAGGGGCCCGTGCCGGTGAGGGCGATGCTCAGCGTGGCGCTGTCGGCCGCGCAGATTTGTCCGCCGCCCGTCAGTACGGCCGTGGACCGGGGCACGATGTTCACGGGAATGGTGGAGGAGGCTTCGCAGGCGCCCTGCCGTACGGTGAGCTTGGCCGTGTAGTTGCCAGGCGCCGGGTAGGTGAACGAGGCCGTGGCGGCGGAGGTAGTCGCGTCGGTTGTGCCGTCGTTATTGAAGTCCCAGAGGTAACTTGCCCCGGGAGCAACGTTCGAGGACGTACTGGTAAACTGGGTGGGTTGGCCAGGGCAGGATGCTCCTTTCGTCAACGTAAACATGGGCGGCACGCAGATGGTAAAATCATCCAGGCTGATGTAATAAAAATCGTTCGAAGTGATTTGAACGCTGCTGGTCGTAACGCCATTGAAATCAAGCGTTTGCTTCCCCCCCTCGTTCACCGTTTGGGCACCGGCGGCCGGCACGGATCCCAGGAATGGCTGTACCGTTACCGGTTCCTTTGCCACGCTGCTAACTTCCAGGTGATCAACGTATATGCTGCTGAAGGAGAAGGTTCCGCCGTCCAGCCGGGTAATGGTCATCTTCTCGCCGGTGTTTTTATCAAAAACCGTGGACTGCAAATCCATCGAAGGCCCATTGCCAACACCGCCAGTGTTGATGTGCAGAAAGGACCCCCCGCCGCCATTGGCCGCAAAAGCAAAGACATACACCACCCCATTGAGGGTTACCTGAAAACAGTTAGGTTGAAGCGGCTCACCGCTTGTGCTGCAGGAGTAATTAGGAGCCGTATTGAAACCGGCGATAAAGTCCTGGGCCCGGCCGCCCGGGGCAAGCAGCCAGCTAAGCATCAGCAATAATAATGAAGAGAGGTAGCGTTTACGCATAGTGAAGTAGATGATAGAGAGAATAGAGATTACAGGTATGGCAAATGGGTTACACGGCCAGGTAGGGGTTTTGCCAGCCACTGGCGGTCTCGCGGTGGATCTCGTCGAAGGCCGGGCTGTTGTAGAGGAGCCCCTGCCCCTGGCTCACCACCAGGCGCCGGTTGCCCGACCGGTTCAGGGTTACTTTCTCGATGTCGATGGTCGGCAGGGCAAACCCGGACTGCGGCCAGAAGTTGACCGGGCCGCGGGGGCCGTTGAACGTCTCCGTTTGCAGCATCCGGGTGACGGCCGCCCAGTCGTGCCGCCGGAGTTCCAACAGCATTTCCCGGAAGGCCAGGCCCATCTCGTACCCCAGCAGCACGTGGATGCCGGGCATTTTGCCCGCATAGGCCGCGTAGCCCCGCGACAAGCGGTGATTGGCCGGTTGGGTACCCGCCGGGTTCCACACCGAAGCCGAGTAGCAGGCGCCCGTCAGGTGGGAAACCGGGCCCAGCCACTCTTCGCGGGCCATCAGCGGACTTACCAGCAGGGGCACTTTGCCGCCGAGCCCGGAGGCGTAGAACTTCGCCATGAACTCGGTGGCTTCGGTGCCCGAAAACAGGGCGTGCAGGTACGCCGGCGGCGACGCTTCCAGGGCAGCAAGTATCTGATCCAGGTGGTGCGACACCTGCGACCCGGCCGGCTGGTAAGGCAGCATGGTATAGTCCATTGCCTGCGAACCGGCGCGCACTGCTCCCTGCCGGAAAGCCGCGTGCATCTGGTAGCCGGCCTCGTACACGGGCATCAGCACCGCCCCCTTGTCGCCGAACGTCTTGTGCGCCCAGTGCCCCAGGGCGTATTCGGCCTGCCAGAGCTGGTAGCTGTTGTAGAAAGCGCGGGGCGCCAGCAGCTTCTCCGAAGGAATGCATTCCCCCAGGTCGAAGAAGAAGGCCATTTTGCCCCGGCTCTCGATGAACGGCACCACCTGCGGGGCGACCAGGTAGCTGATGGGGCCGGCCACGATGTCCACGCCGTGGAAGTGGATGAGCTTTTTGATGGCATCGTCCACCGCTTTTGTGCTGCCCTGCTGCACGTATTCGGGCACGAATTCAAACAGCTTTTCCCCCCGCACCTCATCCCCCAGGGCCAGTACGAAGCCTTCCACCACTTCGTGGTTGAGGCTGGGATAAACGCTGGAGTAAAGCGACAGGAAGCCGATTTTGATCGTCCGTATCATGGGGAAGGCACGGGTGCCCGTTGAATGGAAGCAGGCTTAGTTGCGGGACGGGTAGATGCCTTCCAGGCAGATGATGTAGTTGAGGGCCAGGAAGGGCGGCATGTTGTTGTGGGGCTGGCTGCCACCCGCATTAGAGGTAGCGCCGCCATTGATGCCCGAGTTGGGTACGCCGGGGGCGTAGGCATTTATGGGCGCTCCGCGGCCGTCAACCACGTTGGCCAGTAAAGCGTTGGGGGCGGGAGTGGAGGTGGTGCCATTGGAGGTAAGGGCCTGAATGGTGACGGTGTGCGCGTGGGCCGGCATTTCCTGCGTGAGTAAGGTGTGGTTTTCCTCCCCGCCCGTCATGCCCAGGATCCGCTGCGTTAAGCCCGGCCCCTGGCCGGTACCAATGGGGGTACGGCCCTGCAGGTCGGGCAGGCCAAAGGTCGTCTGGCCGTTGCCGCCGAAGTGAACGCCAAGCAACGAAAATAAGGCGGTGTTTTGGGCAATTGCAAGAATCTGGCCCTGGCAAAAAGCCCAGCTGCGGGGCGCAAAAGTACCGGCAAACAAGATGATCGAAGCAATGTATGCATCCATGAATGTATAGGGGTTGGTTAAAAGGTTGCTGCGTATAGGCAATGCAAAGCCGGCGTCGTTGCGGTATGGGCAATGACGGCCGAAAAGGGATTGGTTTTCCCGGTAATGTTGTCGCTGGTAGCTGGTGTGGTGGGCTTTCCCGCCGCGAACCGGACCTGGATAGCAGGACGCGTTTGCCGCGCGAAAATGCTTAAAATACTGCCTCTGAGTGAATTGAACCAAAAAGCGATTAAATGTAACTTTTTTACACAACCCTTGCAATTCCTATTGCGTATAAAGCAAACTTTTTTTTACTTAGCCGTGCGCATAATCGGGTGAGTGTCTGCTGCTTCTCCACTCACTTGCCTCACTACCCGCCGGCAATCCTTTGTTTAACGCATTGTTTAACGTTTTCCAGGACGCTTACCGCCCCGGGTACTGCACCACTATGCCCGATGCGGCCTGCGCTCTTTAATGACGTCTCCTTACAAAGGAACATACCACTCGTTCCGTTAATGAATGCAACCAGCCCGGTCACCCCTGAAAAACATTTCCCGACTTCGCCGCCCCTTCATTCAACCTTATTAATCTTTTTTCAGCCTTTTCTCTTTCCATCCTTCCAACCCCTCACTCCGTATCGCATGATGAGCACCACTACCCGAAGAAACTTCCTGAAAAGCACCGGCCTGCTGAGCGGCGGGCTTGCCGCGTTTGGCCTGGGCCTGTCGCCGCAACCCCTGTTCGCCGCCGGGCACCGCCCCGACCTGCCTTACTACCACCCCGGCGCCCCTTTCACCGGTGACCTCCGGGGCGGCCCCGGCCCGTCGCTTACCCTGCGGGGCACGGTGTACGGTCCCGACGGCAGCACGCCCCTGCCCGGTGCCACCGTGGAAGTGTGGCACTGCAACCCGCGGGGCCGTTTCGACTTCAGCAACCGCTTCGCGTACCGCGGCAAAACCCGCACGGACGCCCACGGCACGTACACCCTCCGCACGCACTTTCCCGGGCAGCACACCGAAGGCGGCTTGCGCAAGATGAGCCGGATCTTCGTGCTGGTGCAGCAGCCCGGCCACCGGGAGTCTTTCTCGGAACTCTACTTCGACCGCAACCGGAACCCCTACATCCACAGCCGGCACTGGCAATCGGGACCGCTGGGCGAAATGCCCGCACTGCCCCGGCTGCTGGCGGCCAACGGGGGCCACGCGGTGGTGTACCACCACTACCTGCACCGGTCTTCCGCCCTTGCGTCCCCCACCGACCGCGAAATCGCGGTGCGCCAGGTGCGGCTCTGCCCGGCCCGTACCGCCGGGGAGGCACTGCTGGCCGTGGACCCGCAGCGCACCGGGAGCATTCACGTCCGCCTGCTCGACCGGACCGGCAAACAGGTACACCACCAGTTCTTCGCGGGCGGGCAGGCGGGCCCGCTGCCCATTACAGTCGGTCACCTCCGCACGGGTAACTACGCGTGCGTGATCCACACCCGCAAGCTGGGCGGCTTCACCAAAATGCTGCTGCTTTCCTGACCGGGGCGGACCGGCTGTACCCGTAAAGCAATGGGAGGCGGAGCACGACCAGCATGTACCTGGTTGCGCCCCGCCTCCCGCATTTTACCGTGTGGCAGGCTCCTTTCGTAGGGTTTGCTCCCGGTATGAATGTAAAGTGGACATTAGGCGTGTACCGGATGGGCGGGAGTCGCGTAAAAAGAAGGCCGCCCGGCCCCATTCCGCCGCCTGTTCACCCCCCGTTCCGGCATTTGGGGAGTCAGAAACGGGGTCGCCGCAAAATTTTTTCACCCCTCTTTTGCCGTCCTTCCCGGCTCCTTCCCCTGTTCCCGCCGCACCCCGTTTTTGCGCTTTTTTGACGAATGGGTGAACTTTTCACCCAACATCCGGCGGCGCCGGGGGCGGCAACGCCGGCCGCCGAACGGAACGCCTTACCGGCCGGTACGGGTGGGGTCCGGTTTACCTCGCCACATACGAGAGTATATATGGATGGTACGTATGTAATATTTAGTAGTTAGATGAAACATTCTTCACTCAAACGGTTGCTATGGACTCTACATTCGTTCTCAAGATCAGCACCTTATACGCCGAGCTACACACGGGTGGCATCAAAAAAACGGAAAGCCTCCGGTTTGAGCGTTTAATTTTCCTGCTGATCCATTTGCTAAGCCCGTATTTCCAGCCCGCGGGCACCCTTTTGCAGAAGCACCACGTCACGCTTCCCATGCCGCTGGAGAACAATTACAAACGGTTGGCCGCCGGCACCCACTTCCGGTGAGGACGCCCACTGAAACCACTGCCGCCGGCAGTAAATACGGGGAGTAAAACCGCCTCTCACCACTCCCCCCACCCCCCGATCATTCACCTTTCCCAGAGCCACTCCCGGGCCACCAACGGAACCTTTCGGCGCCGTAACAGGTATACCATGCCTAAACGGGTATACAGGGAGTTGCTCACTCTTACCGGGCTCAGCAGGCCAATTCATTGTGGCTGAGCTATTTACATCCATTCAAACCCAATTTGTGAGCTATGATTAACCTTTCAAATAGCAGTAAGACCAGTATTGTCGTCGCCTTTTCGCTGATTGTTTTTTTGAAACAATTTTCGTTTTCTCAGACTGCCGCCGGGGACGTTTCCGGTACCAATGACACCATCCCCCAGGCAGCCGCCAGTGCCACCCCTTCCGCAACGCCGGGCACCCCGTCCCGGCCGGCCCTCATCCCCCAGCGCATGTCGGCCCGCGAAAGAAGTTTCCCGCTCCGCCAGACCAAGTCGGTGAAGAAAGTGATCGGTTCGCTCACCACCACCGGCCGGACGCACATCCGCAAAATGCTCCAGCGCCAGCCCCTGTATTTCCCCGTGTTCGAAGAAGTACTCAGCCGCCACGGGTTGCCCAACGAACTCAAGTACCTGCCCGTGATTGAATCTTCCCTCAACCCCCGGGCCGTTTCCCCGGTAAAGGCCGCCGGCCTGTGGCAGTTCATGCCTTCGGTGGGTTCGGCAATGGGCCTGCAGGTGGATGCGTACGTAGACGAACGGATGGACGCCGAAAAAGCCACCATCGCCGCGAGCTGCTACCTGAAGGCGCTCCACAACATGTTCGGTGACTGGGAACTGGCCCTGGCCGCCTACAACGCCGGTCCCGGCCGGGTACGCCGGGCCATCCGCCGCTCGGGCAACCAGACGAGCCTGTCGGCCATTTCGGCCTTCCTGCCCGAAGAAACCCGCAACTACGTGCCTACCTTCGTGGCCGTTACCCACGTCATGACGAACCACGCTTCGTACAACATTTACCCCGACTCGCTGGCCCCGGCCGCATCCTTTGATACCATTCACGTGAGCCAGCCCCTGAGCCTGACGCAGCTGGCCAAGAACCTGGACGTGTCGCTGAAAGAATTGCAGGAGCTGAACCCGGCCTTTAAGTACAACCTGATCCCGGCCTTCGTGAAACAGTACACCGTGCGCATCCCCAACCGGGCCATGGGTACGCTGGCCGCCCGCCGCGAAGCCATCCTCGAAGCTGCCGCGCCTAAACTCCTGGCCGCCCAGAAGCAGGTACTGCTGGCCGGCAACATTACCTCGGCCATCCGCCTGGAAGCCAGCCAGATGGAAGTGTTCACGGACAAGAAAAAAGTGACCTACGAAGTGCGCGGCACGGAAGGTCTGGAAGACATTGCGGCCAAGTACGGGGTAGAAGTCGCCACCATCCAGGACTGGAACTACCTGAACAACCAGAAGCTCCGCGTTGGACAGAAACTGGTGCTCTACCTCGACCGGAGCGGCGCCGTACCGGCCCCCGGACTGACTCCCGAAACCAGCCTGGTAGCCCTCATCGAAGAGATCGAAGGCAACCCCACGATGGACCTGGAAGACGATGCCGACTCCCTCAAGCCCGTAGACAAGCTCCCCGGCGCCAGCGACATCAACGCCATCGTAGCCGCCAACCAGTAGTCACGCCAAGACATTCAACCGAAAAGCCCCCGGGATGAGCACCCCGGGGGCTTTTCGGTTGGCGGCTGGTCCAAGGGTAAACCCGGAAAAGAGGGTTTCACGCAAAGACGGAGCGCAAAGGGCGCAGAGAAGAAGAATTTAACCGCAGAGGGCACGGAGAAAAAAAGAGACCACCCCTGTCCCCTCCTTGATGGAGGCGGGGAACTCGACGGATGCGGCCGCACAGCAAGGAGGAACATACGTCATGGCCTTCTTTCGTTGTCAGCGGGGCCGGTGGGCACGGCTCCCCTCCTCCATCAAGGCTACGATTAGGACACTTTTGTGAAATTAGGTGAAAAGCCGTCAGTGAGACACTGACGGCGGCGAAGTTGGTACGGGCCGCGGTCCCCAATTACCCCAACCAGGCAGGAGAAGGCCACCCTCATGGTTTCCGCACGCCGCCGTCAGTGTCTCACTGACGGCTCCGGACGGCCTTTTAAGTACGTTCTATCAAATGTGTCCTAATCGTAGCCTTGATGGAGGAGGGGCGGGGGTGGTTTCTTCCCAATACCCTACTCCCTCAATACCCAATTCCACTTTCCCCTCCCTTTCTTCTCCGTGCCCTCGGCGGCCTCTGTGGTTCTAACCCTCCCCTTTGCGGTTAAGTCCTTTGCGCCTTTGCGTGCACCCTTTTCCCGTGGTACATGCACCAAAATAAAAACGGGCACAGCGCCTGCCATGCCCGTTGGGTAAACGTGGGTCGGACCGGCTACGTCTTCTGCTTTTTCTTGCGGGCGGCGGGAAAGAGAATGTTGTTGAGGATGAGCCGGTAGCCGGCCGAGTTGGGGTGCAGCGTCAGGTCGGTGGCTTCCTCGTTGACCAGGTGCTGGTAGTCCTCCGGGTCGTGGCCGCCGTAGAAGGTCCAGGTGCCCTTGCCCATCGTGCCGTGGATGTACTTCACTTCGCTGATGGAACGGGTTTCACCCATCACCACCACGTCGGGTTTGAGCAGGTTCTTCTTAAAGCCGGTGGTCTGGCCCAGGAAGCCCTTCACTACCGTCTGGTGGTTCTGGGTGAGCATGGTGGGAATGGGGTCCCACTTGGCCGAGAACTGGAACAGCGAGAAGAAGTCGTTGCCTTCGCTCAGGCCCCGCTCGTAGGGCTGGTTGTCAATGTTCGAGTATTCGTAGTCGAACGGGTCGCGGTTGAGCTGGAAGTTCTGGAACGCAAACGCGTTGCCGAAATTGAGCTTTTTCTGGGCGGTGGGGTCAGCCGGGTCACCGTCGTAGATGGCTTCGCAGATGTCCAGCCCGTCGGCCGCCAGGGCAATGTCGTAGGTATCGGCGGCCGAACACATGGCGAACAGGAAGCCCCCGCCGGCGCAGAACTCGCGGATCTTCTTGACTACCGACAGTTTGAGCTGCGATACTTTGCCGAAGCCGTACTTGGCCGCCGTTTGTTCGAATTCCCGCTGCTGGGCCTTGTACCACGAGGTGTTGCCGTGGCTGCGGTAGAACTTGCCGTACTGGCCCGTAAAATCCTCGTGGTGCAGGTGCAGCCAGTCGTAGGTGGGCAGTTTGCCGTCCATGACCTCGTCGTCGAAAATGGTTTCGTAGGGAATTTCGGCGTAGGTCAGTACCAGCGTCACGGCGTCGTCCCAGGGTTGCTTCGACTTGGGCGAGTACACGGCCACCTTGGGCGGCTTGTCGAGGCGCATCACGTCCATGTTCACGTCGGGCTGGTTGATCTCGTTGATGATCTGCACCTGCTGGGCGTCGGAGATCACCTGGTAGCTCACGCCCCGGACGGTCAGTTCGTTTTCAAACTTCTGGTTGTACTGGAACATGAAGCTGCCGCCCTGGTAGTTGAGCAGCCAGTCCACTTCAGTGCCCGTGTTCAGCACCCAGTAGGCCAGCCCGTACGCCTTCAGGTGATTGCTCTGCGACTCGTCCATCGGCAGAAAGAGGTAGGATGCGCGGGCAGTTAGACTGTAAACTGCCAGCAGCACCAGTAGTGCAAACCGACGCAGCATAGGAATTTAAGGATTAGGATTATGTGATATGTAACGTCAAAATGAAGCCGTTAGCCGAAGCCCGGGCACTTTTTTTGCCGCCCGGCCGGCCGGGAAAAGTTTAATTTACGCATTTTGGGCCGGAAAGAAAAAGAGCCGCGGCCCGGCGGCGCCCCGCCATTCGTTGCCCGTGGCGTCCATTCAACCTTTTCCGTCCGCCCGGTGGCATTTTTTGCGTAATATAGACCTTCCGGGCGCAGCCCCGGCCCTGCCATGAACCTGATCGAAAACGTTAAAGAAGGGCTGCGCTCCGTACAGAGCAACGCCCTGCGGACCGTCCTGACGGCGCTTATCATTGCCATCGGCATCATGTCGCTGGTGGGCATCCTCACGGCCATCGAGGGCATCCGGGCTTCCGTCAACACCAGTTTCTCGTCGCTGGGCGCCAATGCCTTCGACATCCAGAGTACGCGGCCCTGGCGCCGGGCCCGGGCCGGCGTGAACGAGAAGGTCTACCCCCCGATGGAGTACCGGCAGGCGGCGCGGTTCAAGAAAATGTTCGCGTACCCGTCCGACATTACCCTCTACACGGGGGTTTCGGGCACGGCCGAAGTGAAATACAAGTCCAAGAAGACCAACCCCAACGCCCGGGTGATGGGCACCGACGAGAACTACCTGTCCATCAAAGACTACAAGCTCGAAAGCGGCCGGGGTTTTTCCAACAACGAACTCGAAAGCGCCGCCTGGGTCGTCATCATCGGCCAGGAGATCAAGACCACGCTGTTTGACCGGCTCGACCCGCTCAACCAGTACATCAGCCTGCTGGGCGGACGCTACAAGGTGATCGGGGTGCTCGAAAAGCAGGGCGGCATGATGGGCAGCAGCGCCGACCGCATGATCATGCTCCCCCTGGAAACGGCCCGCCGGGTGGCCGGGGGCCAGAGCCTTACCTACGACATCACCGTGGCGGTGAAAGACCCCACGCAACTCGAAACGATCATGGGCGAAGCGACGGGGCTCATGCGGCTCATCCGGCGGGACAAGCCGGGCCAGCCCGAATCCTTCGAGATCAAGGCCAGCGAATCCCTGGCTTCCCGCCTCGACAACATTGCCGGCTACCTCCGCATCGGCGGGGGCGTGGTGGGCTTCATCACCCTGCTGGGCGCCTCCATCGGGCTCATGAACATCATGATGGTGTCGGTGACCGAACGCACCCGCGAAATCGGCATCCGCAAAGCCCTGGGAGCCACGCCGCTGCGCATCCGCCAGCAGTTTCTCATCGAGGCCATCGTGATCTGCCTGCTGGGCGGCGTCGCCGGGGTGATCCTGGGGCTGCTGGTGGGCAACCTGCTCTCCTCCCTCATCAGTTCGGGGGGCTTCGTGGTGCCCTGGATCTGGATCCTGGTCGGCCTGGTGGTGTGCGTGGTGGTGGGGCTGCTCTCGGGCTATTACCCGGCCTACCGGGCCTCCCGCCTCGACCCCATTGATTCGCTGCGTTTTGAATAAAAGGCCCTTTACTTTACACGCGTAGGTTTCCGCGGCAAACCTCCGGACGATTATTTTGCGGGGCTTTAATATATTTGTAAAATCTGGCGTTGTATTCGCGCAGGTTTACTTCCCCCCGATCCACCGCAATGTCTTTTAGCGCGTTTGCCTCTTTCACCCGCTTTTCCGCCGGCGCCCTGGTGCTGGCGGTTGCCTCCTTCCAGCCGCTGCGGGCGGGAGAAATTGTACTCAACGGCGTATACCAGGGCAAAAATCTCTTCGTGCAGAACCCGGCCGTGGGTCAGGACAAAAATTACTGCGTGGACGAGGTGTACGTGAACGACGTGAAGAAGATGTCGGCCATCAAGCAAAGCGCTTTCGAAATTGACCTTTCCGACTTCGAAATTGATGCTGAGGTAACGGTAAAGATCGTGTTCAAGGACGGCTGCACGCCCAAAATCATGAATCCGCAGGTGCTCCGCCCCAGTGCTACCTTCCAGTTCAGCAACCTCGCCGTGGACGACAACTCGGTGGACTGGACCACCACCGGCGAAACGCCCAAGTACCTGTTCTACGTGGAGCACTTCGTGAACGGCAACTGGCTGGCGATCAAAAAGTTCGAAGCGAAAAACACCGGCGCCGGCATTTATTCCCTGCCCGTCACGCACAGCCCCGGCATCAACAAGTACCGCATCAAGGCGCAGAACGAAGACGACCACCACATGTTCTACAGCAAGGTGGTTGAATTCGACCCGGACGCCAAGCCCATCACCTTCTTCCCCAAAAGCGTAACCAGCAAGATCACCCTCTCCCGTCCCACGGGCTACGAGGTGGTAGACGCCAAAGGCAACGTCCTCAAAAAAGGCACCGGCACGGAGATTTCCCTCGCCGAACTCAAGACCGGCGTGTACTACCTCAACATCGAAAACCGCAAGGAGAAGTTCTTTAAGAAGTGATTTGATGGTACACTGCTGATGGTACACTGATCGGTTATGATGATTATGATCTGTTATGATTTTTCTGCTGATTCCTCTTCCCATTAAAATCAGTCCTAATCATAATCATCATAACCCATCAGTGTACCATCAACCCGATTTCCTCCGCCTCCATTAATCCTTTGGGCGTTACGCCGGCCAGGCGCACTTTTTTCAGCTCGTTGATGAGCACGGGGTCGTACTTGGCCGCCACCCGCACGTAATTTTCGGTGAAGCCGTGCATCAGGCCGTTCTCCACGTCGTCCTCAAACAGCACCGTGGCCGTTCTGCCCACCTGCCCTTCGTAGAAATGGCGCCGCTTTTTGTCGGAAAGCACGTGCAGCATCCGGGACCGTTCGGCCCGCCTGGCCGCGGGGACCACGCCGGGCAGACCCAGGGCGTGGGTATTGTCGCGTTCCGAGTAGGTGAACACGTGCAGGTACGAAACGTCCAGGTCGCTCAGGAACCGGTACGTATCCAGGAAATCCTCGTCCGTTTCGCCCGGGAACCCCACGATCACGTCCACGCCGATGCACGCGTGGGGCATGAGTTCCTTGATGCGGGCCACCCGGCCGGCGTACAACTCCCGCCCGTAGCGGCGGCGCATGAGGCGCAGCACCTTGTTGCTGCCCGACTGGAGGGGCACGTGGAAGTGCGGCACGAACTTGCGGGAGGCCGCCACGAACGAAATGATCTCGTCGGTGAGCAGGTTGGGCTCGATGGACGATATGCGGAACCGCTCAATGCCTTCCACCTCGTCGAGGGCCCGGATGAGGCCGATGAAGTTTTCCTTACGCAGTCCTTCGTGCAGGCCGAAGTCGCCGATGTTGACGCCCGTCAGCACCACTTCCTTCACCTCGTTGCGGGCAATCTCCCGGGCGGTAGCCACGATGTTGGCCGTCCGGTCGCTGCGGCTCTCACCGCGGGCCAGCGGAATCGTGCAGAACGAACAGGAGTAATTGCACCCGTCCTGCACCTTCAGGAACGTGCGGGTGCGGTCGTGCTGGGAATAGGCGCAGTAGTAGTGCTTGGCCTCGGCCACCGGCGAGTGGAACACGGCCGGCTTGCTCTCCTTGCGGAAGCCGTCCAGCAGGTCCACCAGTTGAAACTTCTCGGCGGCGCCCAGCACGGCGTCCACGCCCGGAATCTGCGTGATTTCCTGCGGCTTCAGTTGGGCGTAGCAGCCCACGATGGCCACGTACGCATCCGGCGAAATGGACAATGCCTCTTTGACCACCTTCCGGCACTTCTTGTCGGCGTTGTCGGTCACCGAACACGTGTTGATCACAAAAATGTCGGGGGTGTCGGTAAAGTCCACGCGCCGGTAGCCCCGCTGCTCGAACAGCCGGGCAATGGTGGACGTTTCGGAATAATTGAGCTTACACCCGAGTGTATAAAAAGCAACTTTTCTCATGCCAATGTGCAACCTGGTCCGTAAGCCGCGGTACAAGTGCGGCGTAAGGGGCAAAGATAGCTATTTTTGGCCGGGTGCGTGAGGGAAAGCGGGGGTTGGCGGTGGTCAGGCCGACAGGGATTCCCGGTCGGCGCTGGGCAGATAAGGGCCGTCGTTCTGCACGCCCGTCGCGTTGGGGATGTAGAGGTAAAAGCGGGTCCATTCGCCGAGGGCGCTTTCCGCCGAGATGCTGCCGCCGATCTGCTGCATGGTCTGCTTGACGATGTAGAGGCCCAGGCCCGACCCGTCGGAGCGGCTGGTGGCCCGGAAGAACATGTCGAAAATGTGCGGCAGGTGGGTCTGTTCGATGCCGATGCCGTTGTCCTCCACGGTGACGTGCGCCCCCTTCTCGTCCACCGATACGTTGAACCGCAGCGCGTTGCGCTCCGATTCGGGGTTGCGGTACTTGACGGCGTTGGAGATCAGGTTGCTGAGCACGATGGACAGCCGGAACGCGTCGTTGTGCACCACGGTATCGCCCTGCGCCTGGATGTTTACGTCGAGTTGCTGCTTCTCGGGCAGGTACTTGAGTTCTTCGAGGCAGTCGCCGATCAGGTTCACCAGGTTGACGGGGCGGACGGTGATTTCGGTGTTGAGCATCCGCGAGTGGTCGAGGATGGACTGGATGAAGTGGTCGAGCTTGTGGATGCGGCCCTCGATCTTTTCCACGTAATTCTTGATCGTCTCCACGTCGCCTTCATAGCGCACCAGGTTGGCCAGGCCCAGGATGGAACACAGCGGCGAACGCAGGTCGTGCGACACCTTGTAGACGTAGTTGTCCAGTTCGTAATTGCGCTTTTTGAGTTCGTCGAGGGTGGTCTTGAGCATTTCGTCGGCCGAGAGGCGTTCCCGGCGCAGGGCCGCGTCGCGGATGCTGCGTTCGAGGGCGGGCACGAGGCGGCGCAGGTTGTCCTTCATGATGTAGTCGTGCGCCCCGTCGTGGAGCATCTGCACGGCCACGTCTTCGCCCACCGTACCCGACACCACGACGAAGGGCAGGTCCAGGCCGGTGCGCTGCACGGTTTGCAGGGCGGCCGACGCGCTGAACTGGGGCAGGTTGTAATCGGAAATCACCACGTCCCAGTGTTTGTGCCGGAGGGCCGCTTCCATGCCCGCCAGGTCTTCCACGCGTTCGTACTCGCAACGGTAGCCGCCGCGTTTGATCTCGTGAATGATCAGCGTCGCATCATCTTCCGAATCTTCCACCAGTAACAATTGCAGGTACTTATGCATAATAGGGATAGCCTTGATTTGACATTACAACCCTTTAATTTTCAAGTTGGTGTAAGACGGGATGATAAGGAAGGGTAAATTATGTAAATACGGTAAAAAGGAAAAGCTTTTTAGTGAAATTAAATTTTGATAACGTAAACAATGATTTACTGACATTAATCTCATACGCGCGTCAAAAGGCCCTATTTGGCGGGCTGGTTGATGAGCATCCAGTAGTAGCCGATGTCGGACACTGCCGCCAGAAACTGCTCGAAATCAACGGGTTTGACGATGTAGCTGTTGGCCCCCAGCTTGTACGCCTGCTTGATGTCGGGGTCTTCGCGGGACGAGGTGAGCATCACGATGGGAATGTGCCGCAGGCCCCCGTCGGCCTTGAGCGTAGCCAGCACTTCGAGCCCGTCGAGGCGGGGCAGTTTGAGGTCCAGCAGGATCAGCTTGGGCTGCTCGTTGAGGTCGCGGCCCTGGAAACGGCCGCGGCCGTACATGAAGTCCAGCGCTTCCACGCCGTCTTCCACGTGGATCACGTCGTTGAGCAGGTTCTGTTTGCGCAGGGCCCGCATGGCCAGTTCCACGTCGTCGGGGCTGTCTTCCACCAGCAAAATCGTCACCTTGTTCATAGGGGTGTAATTAGGTGTAATTGTAGGGATTGGGGTACGGCTATGATTGACTCTCAGGGTTGAATGCCAGCGTAAAATAAAAAACGGCGCCCTCATTTACCTTGCCTTCGGCCCATATTTTTCCGCCGTGCCGCTGCACGATGCGCTGCACGATGGCCAGGCCCACCCCGGTACCCTCGTAGTCGGTGTCTTTGTGCAAACGTTGAAACACCTTGAAGAGTTTGTCGGCGTACTGCATGTCGAAGCCCGCCCCGTTGTCGCGCACGAAATACACGGCCTCGCCGTCCCGTTGGAAGGTGCCGATGGAGACGGCCGGCTGCGGGCTGCGGGCCGAAAACTTGAGGGCGTTGGTGATCAGGTTGACCCACACCTGCTTGATGAGGTTGCGGTCGCCGAGGGCTTCGGGCAGCGGCCCGATGGTGAGGGTGCGTTCGGGCGGTACGCCGTTGGGCAGGGCTTCGTGCACGCACTCCTGCACCAGCCGGGTCATGTCAATGCGCACGGGCGTGATTACCTGGCGGCTGAAGCGGGAAAAGGCCAGCAGGTCGTCAATGAGCACGCCCATGCGCCGGGCCCCGATCACGATGCGGTTGAGCAGGCGGTTGCCTTCGGCGTCCAGTTGCGTGCCGTATTCATCTTCCAGGATGCGGGCAAAGCCGTTGATGGTGCGGAGCGGAGCGCGCAGGTCGTGCGAAACCGAGTACGAAAACGCCTCCAGTTCCCGGTAGGCCACGCGCAGTTCTTCGGTCCGTTCCTGCACCCGCTGCTCCAGCGTTTCGTTGAGCCGCCGCACTTCGGCTTCGGCCGCCACCCGCCCCGTGATGTCGCGGGTGAATACCGACAGTCCTTCCGAGGTGGGGTACACGCTGGTTTCGAAGTGGTACGTGTTGCCGTTGACTTCGAAAGGGTACGTGAGCGAACGCGGCTCGTGGGTGCGCAGGGCTTCCTGGTACGTGGCCTCGATGACCGAACCGCGGAAGTGGGGCAGCAGTTCGTACATGGTCATGCCGATCACTTCTTCCGCCGGCCGGCCCACGTAGGTTTCGCAGGCTTTGTTGAAGTACACGTACCGGAAGTCGGCGTCAATGGCAAAAAACGGTTCGGCAATGCTGTCGGCCAGTTCCTGGTAGCGGTCTTCGGCGGCGACCCGTTCGGTGATGTCGCGGTTGAAGGCGCACACGCCCTCCCGGGTGGGGTACACCAGGGTTTCGAAGAAGTAGTTTTTGCCCTCCAGCGGAAAGCTGTACACGACCGAGCCCGGCTGGCCGGTGTGGAACACCCGGTGGTACAGCGCCTCGATCTCCGAGCCGGCAAACTGGGGCAGCACTTCCTGGATGCGCCGGCCAATCACCTCTTCGGCCCGCTTGCCGGTGACGGCTTCGCAAGCCTTGTTGAAATACGTGTAGCGGAAGTCGCGGTCCACGGCCAGGAAGGGGTCGGTGATGCTGTCGGCCAGTTCGCGGTATTTCTGCTTGGCTTCTTCGCGTTCGGTCACGTCGCGGACCAGCGCAAAAGCGCCGCCCCGAAACGTAGGGAACGCCGACATTTCCAGGGTTTTCTCCGTTTCGCCCAGCGTTACCTTGCCGATCTTTACCACCGATTCTTTCGTGCCGATCACCTGCTCGAAGGCCGACGCAATCCGTTCGCCCAGTTCACCGCCGAAAATCTGCCGGGGTGTTTTCCCGTAGATGGCTTCGCGGGGCAACCGCTTCGCCTCGGCGGAGGCCCGGTTGCAGTACACGTAGCGCAGGTGCTCGTCCACCACTTCGAAGATTTCCTCCATGTTGTCGGTGAGTTCGCGGTACTGCGTTTCGCTCTGGCGCACGGCTTCGGCCGAGAGGCGTTCCACTTCCTCGCCCGCGGCGGTGAGTTGTTCGTTGGCCGCCTGGTATTCCTCGCTGGTGGCCATCAACTCTTCGTTGGCAGCGGCCAGTTCCTCGTTGGAGACCGCCAGGTCGTTGTTGAGTTCCTGCAACTGCTTTTCGTACGCCCGGCGGGTGAGGAGTTGTTTGCGCAGGAAGACGAAGGAAAACACCACCGCGAGGGCCGCCAGCCCGGCCAGGGCGAGCAGGGCCAGGTCTACCAGCCGGCTGCCTTCCTGCTGCTGCCGGGTGCGCAGGCTCAGCAGGCGCTGCTCCTGGGCGATGAGCCGGCCCACGATGCCACGCACGGCGTCCATGTAGCTTTTGCTCCGGACCAGTTCGTCGCGGATGCCCGCCGCCGAGAAGGACCGGCTGGTATCGGCCTGCCGGATGATGACATCCACCAGCGCCTGCTTG
Organism: uncultured Cytophagales bacterium; assembly: GCA_902805615.1. Taxonomy (GTDB): domain Bacteria; phylum Bacteroidota; class Bacteroidia; order Cytophagales; family 172606-1; genus CADCTQ01. The sequence goes on along the minus strand of CADCTQ010000396.1, from coordinate 3,801 downwards.
TCGCGGATGCGGCTTTCGAGCGTATCGAGGCGGCGCTGCTGGCGGGCGTTGTCGCGGGTGAGGGTCCGCAGGCTGCCCAGGGCCGGCCCCACCGAGTCTTTCGCCAGCAGGTAGGGTTCCAGGAACTCCTTTTCGCGGGTGAGCAGGTAGCCCCGCTGGCCGGTTTCGAGGTCTTTGAGCAGCGAGATGACCCGCTCGGCGCGGTAGATCACCTCGTGGGTGTGCTCCACCCACTGCTGGCGGCGGAACAGCGATTGCAGGCTCAGGTACGCCACGAACCCCGTGGCGGTGAGGAGCAGGATGATGGCAAGGTAAGACAGGTTGAGGAGTCGAAGTAATTTCATACGCAAAAAAGCCCGCTAAATCTACTCTTTATGTGGCAGTTGTGAAAGGGCACCGGCCACTTGGTAACATTCGCATGCCGCCCGGCGCGGAAAGTCGCCCGGATGCGACTTTGGGAACAAAAAATAGCATTTTTGGGAAAATCGGGATAAAATTTTGGGGTGACCGCATTGAAATTCGGTAAATTATGTAGATTGGAGTCCCAAATTCATCCTCCTTTCACAAAAAACCTAAAAAACTAAATTTCTACCCCGAATGGCAAACTTACGATTTAAGGCACTGGAGACGGCCATGAACCGGAATGTCCCCGTCGTGACGGCTCCCTCCAACAAGGTGTCCGACTATTATGGCACCAACGTGTTTGGCATGGAAGCGATGCGAGCGAACCTGAGTACGGACGTATTCAAGAAGGTGAACCGGGCCATCACGGAAGGTTCAAAGATTGACGAGGATACGGCCGACGCGGTGGCATCGGCCATGAAGAGCTGGGCCACTTCCAAAAACGCCACGCACTACACGCACTGGTTCCAGCCGCTCACCGGCGCCACGGCCGAAAAGCACGACGCCTTTTTCGACGTGCTGCCCAACGGTTCGGCCATCGAGAAATTCAAGGGCAGCGCCCTGGTGCAGCAGGAACCCGACGCCTCTTCGTTCCCGAGCGGCGGCATCCGCAACACGTTCGAGGCCCGCGGCTACACGGCCTGGGACCCCACTTCGCCCGCCTTCATCTTCGGCAACACGCTTTGCATTCCCACGGTGTTCGTCTCCTACACCGGCGAAGCCCTCGACTACAAGGCGCCGCTGCTGAAGGCCCTCGGCCTGGTGGACAAAGCCGCCACGGCCGTGTGCCAGTACTTCGACAAAGACATCACCCGGGTTACGGCCACCCTCGGCCCCGAGCAGGAGTACTTCCTGGTGGACCGCGCCCTGTACATGGCCCGCCCCGACCTGATCATGGCCGGCCGCACGGTGTTCGGCCACGCCCCGGCCAAGGGGCAGCAGCTCGAAGACCACTACTTCGGCTCCATCCCCTCGCGGGTGCTGGCCTTCATGCAGGACTTCGAATACGAGGCGCTGAAGCTGGGCATGCCCATCCGCACGCGCCACAACGAGGTGGCTCCCAGCCAGTTTGAGTGCGCCCCCACGTTCGAGGAGGTGAACCTGGCCATTGACCACAACCTGCTGCTGATGGACCTGATGGAAAAGATCGCCGAGAAGCACGACTTCAAGGTGCTCTTCCACGAAAAACCCTTCGCCGGCATCAACGGCAGCGGCAAGCACAACAACTGGTCGCTGGGCACCAACACGGGCCGCAACCTGCTCGCCCCGAGCAGCCGCCCGAAGGAAAACCTGATGTTCCTCACGTTCTTCATCAACGTGATCAAGGCCGTGCACGACTACGCCGACCTGATGCGGGCTTCCATCGCCTCGGCGGGCAACGAACACCGCCTGGGCGCCAACGAAGCGCCGCCGGCCATCGTGTCCATCTTCATCGGTTCGCAGCTCGCCAAGGTGCTCGAAGACCTGGAGAGCAAGGGCGAAATCAAGGTGGACAAGGGTGAGAACATGTACCGCAACCTGGGCATTGACAAAATCCCCAACATCCTGCTCGACAACACCGACCGCAACCGGACCTCGCCGTTCGCCTTCACGGGCAACAAGTTCGAATTCCGCGCCGTGGGCTCGTCGGCCAACAGCGCCAACGCCATGACCGTGCTCAATGCCATCATGGGCAACCAGCTCATGGACTTCAAGAAGGAAGTGGACGCAGCCATTGAAAAGGGCGAAAAGAAGGAAGTGGCCATCATCAACATCCTGCGCCGCTACGTGACCGAAGCCAAGAGCATCATCTTCGAAGGCAACGGCTACTCCGACGAGTGGAAGGAAGAAGCCGCCCGCCGCGGCCTCAAAAACATTGCCTCCACGCCCGAAGCGCTGGACGTGTACGTGGATGAGCGCAGCGTGAAGCTGTTCGGCAAGTACGGCATCCTGTCGCACCGCGAACTGGAAGCCCGCCACGAGATCATGCTGGAGAACTACATCAAGAAGATCCAGATCGAATCGCGCGTGATGGGCGACCTGGTGCTCAACCACGTGATCCCGACGGCGGTGAAGTACCAGAACGTGCTCACCAGCAACCTGAAGGCCATGAAGGAAGTGGGCATCGAAGGCAAGCACACCCAGAACCTGGTGGATACGGTGAAGAAAATCTCCGGCTACATCGACACGCTGCTCGACTCGGTGGAAAACATGACCGAAGCCCGCAAAAAGGCCAACAACACGTCAGACACCCGCGGGAAAGCCGTGCTCTACAACCAGGAGGTGAAGGGCTACTTCGACAAGATCCGCTACTGCGTGGACAAGCTCGAACTGCTGGTGGACGACGAAGACTGGCCGCTGGTGAAGTACCGCGAAATGCTGCTGGTACGGTAAGCAGTCGTACGTAGAGACGCGATTCATTGCGTCTCGATTCGTCGTAAGGGGGCCGGTGGTTTTGGCTGCGGGTTTCCGGGTTATTCTCAGCTTACGGGCCGGGTGCATACAAGCATCCGGCTTTTTTATTTTATTGAGGAAGCTCCTTTTATCAGGGGTGTATACTTATATTGTATACCGTTTGCTTGCTACAACCCAAGCAATCCAATTCCCCCCACCCCATGCCTGCCAGACAACCTACCCAAGTACGCCTGCCCGTTCGCGTGAAAACCATTCTGACCTACCTGCTGCCCGTTCTGGGACTGCTGCTGGCCTGCGAACGTTCCAAAGACACCCCCGACCCCGCGCCCACCGGTCCACTGGTGAAAGCCATTGTAGACGGCGTTCCCTGGGAGACCACTGAAGCAGTATTCATGCTCAACCCCAACACCAGGCGTCCCACCCTGTATGCCTCGGTTGCAAAAGGCGGCAAGGTCCAATCAAGCATTGAACTGATCCTCCTCGACCAGCTCCGGGAAGGTGATTACCCCAGTCAACTGTCGACCGCCAACTACTACGAGGACGATTATCGCCAATCCTGGAGTATGAGTACGGAGTACGAATACGTCCTTAGAATCACCCGCTACGAGAACCAACGGGTATGGGGTCACTTCCGCTTCAGGGCGCCCGGATCATCGCTCAATACAGTGGGACAAATTCCCATCCGGGATATTACCCGGGGGGCTTTTGAGAACGTACCCGTCGTAGGATTCGTAGGCGTGATAGTGAGATAGTACTCCCGACTGCATTTCATCAAAAAGCCGGAAACCGAGGGCATCCCTCCTTTCCGGCTTTTCGTATTACAGCCAGAATAGTCGGCCGCAGCGGGGCGTAATCCGGGTCCTTTGTTACCTTTGTGAACCCTAAGCCCGCCGCAACGGCCCAAACCCTTACCACCATGGCAGAACAGAACCCGGGACTGCAACCCGCCGAAATCGAGAAGATCAAACGGCAGTGCCGCGAGAAAAAACAGTCGTACGTACTCAA
>CADCTQ010000395.1:340-2156 GCA_902805615.1 uncultured Cytophagales bacterium | reverse complement strand
AAACCTACCGGGTATTTCATCTCCAACGGCCCCGGCGACCCCGCGGCCATGCCGTACGCCATTCAGACCGTGCGTGACATCCTGGCCGCCGACAAGCCGGTGTTCGGCATCTGCCTCGGGCACCAGCTTCTGGCGCAGGCCAGCGGCATCCCGACCTTCAAGATGCACAACGGCCACCGCGGCCTCAACCACCCGGTGAAGAACCTCGTCAGCGGCAAGGGCGAAATCACTTCCCAGAACCACGGCTTCGGCGTGAACGGCGACGCGGTGAAGGACAGCCACAACGTGCAGGTTACCCACATCAACCTCAACGACAACACCGTGGAGGGCATCCGCCGGAAGGACAAAATGGCGTTCTCCGTGCAGTACCATCCCGAATCGTCGCCGGGGCCGCACGATTCCCGCTACCTGTTCGACCAGTTCATCCGCATGATCCGGGAAGAAAAGCCGGCGTTTGAAGAGGCGCCTTCGTACAAACTTTCCTGACCGGAATAACGGCAGGTGCGCAAACCTTTCGGGTTCCGGAAACCCGAAAGGTTTTGGCGTTTATAAGGTTTGCCTTTGTAAATAGACGGTGAATCTCTAATTTTCGCCCCTCAACCTTACTTTAGCCAATTATGAGTATTATCCAGGACATTCAGGCACGACAAATCTTAGATTCGCGGGGGAACCCGACGGTGGAAGTAGACGTGATCACGGAAAACGGGAAGCTGGGCCGCGCGGCCGTTCCCTCCGGCGCCTCTACCGGCACGCACGAAGCCGTGGAATTGCGGGACGACGACAAGAAGGTGTACCTCGGCAAGGGGGTGCTCAAGGCAGTGGCAAACGTGAACGAAATCATCGCGGGAGAACTCGTCGGGTACTCGGTATTTGAGCAGAACATGCTGGACCAGCTTATGATTGAGCTGGATGGTACCCCCAATAAGGGCAAGCTGGGCGCCAACGCCATCCTGGGTGTGTCGCTGGCCATTGCCAAAGCCGCGGCGCAGGAAGCCGGTCTGCCGCTGTTCCGCTACATCGGCGGCGTAAGCGCCAACACGCTGCCCGTGCCGATGATGAACATCCTCAACGGCGGCAGCCACGCCGACAACTCCATTGACTTCCAGGAATTCATGGTCATGCCCGTGAAGGCCGATACGTTCACCGACGCCCTGCGCATGGGCGTGGAAGTGTTCCACCAACTCAAGAAAGTGCTGAAAAGCAAGGGGTTGTCTACCAACGTGGGCGACGAAGGCGGGTTTGCCCCCAACTTCAAGTCCAACGAAGAAGCCATTCAATCCGTGTTGCAGGCCGTGGAGCAAGCCGGCTACCGCCCGGGCGAAGACATGTTCATTGCCCTCGATGCCGCCGCCTCCGAATTCTACGACGCCGGCTCGGGCATGTACCACTTCAAGAAATCCACCGGCGACAAACTCACCTCGGCGCAAATGGCCGGTTACTGGAAAGAGTGGTCCGACAAATACCCGATCCTCTCCATCGAAGACGGCATGGGCGAAGACGACTGGAGCGGCTGGGCCGAACTGACCCGCCTGACGGGCAGCAAGATTCAACTCGTGGGCGACGACCTGTTCGTGACCAACGTAACCCGCCTCCAGCAGGGCATTGACCAGAAGATTGCCAACGCCATCCTGGTGAAGGTAAACCAGATCGGTTCACTCACCGAAACCATCAGCGCCGTGAACCTCGCCAAGCGCAACGCTTACAAGAGCATCATGTCGCACCGGTCCGGCGAAACCGAAGACAACACCATTGCCGACCTCGCCGTGGCCCTCAACACCGGCCAGATCAAAACCGGTTCGGCTTCCCGTTCCGACCG
>CADCTQ010000395.1:0-300 GCA_902805615.1 uncultured Cytophagales bacterium | reverse complement strand
AAATGGTGCGACATGGCGTACTACCCGGGCCTGAAGTTCTAAAAAGCGGACTGGCATTTAGCCAAAGCGCTACCAGCCAATTGCTACTGACCGCAGGAGTTATTAGATTCGCAGAAGCAGGCTTCCGGGCCTGTTTTTCCCGCGAATCTGATAACTCTTCTTTTTTTTCGACCAAACCGGTACCATCATGCGCTGGAAACCGCCTGCCTTCACCAAGAACTTCTTTTTCATCACCGGGGTCGTGTTCCTGGTGTGGATGCTTTTCTTCGATACCAACGACCTCGTCTCGCAGTACCAGCT
>CADCTQ010000394.1 GCA_902805615.1 uncultured Cytophagales bacterium | reverse complement strand
CCGAATTTTGGCTATTTGCTGAAAAATACCTAGAAGTAGGTACGTCTATCACTCGTGGAGGAGAGTTAACGGAAGGTCTGCTTCGTAATACATAAGAGGATGCCAAGTAAACTTGCTTCAATGCAGTATTTGAAAAAGTGAATCTGCCATGAAATACTGGAATCCCATTGGTCACAGACTGGCTCTATGTTTATTCTGGCAGGGTTTAGCTTTGTAGGGGCAATGGGTGCGCCGGGCTAGTGGCACTGCCTTCGGCGATTTCTTGTTTGCGCTGCTTGATGAAGTTACTCAAGCGCTGCACTTCTTCCTCCGTCCGGGGCTTGCCTTGAACAATAAAGTCAACTTCTTTAAGTTCTATGATAAGTGGTATTTCTTTAAGTTTTAACGTTTATAGGTTTAAAAAACCAAGGACACAGGCCCTCCCAGAACAAAAAAGCCCCGACGCGTGCCGGGGCTTCTGAGTTTATTGCGAAAGATGCGGTTTAGCGATTCATCGAAACCAGGAACTCGTCGTTGGTGCGGGTGCCGCGCATCCGGTCAAGCAGGAACTCCATGGCTTCCACGGCGGTCATGTCGGACATGTGCTTGCGCAGAATCCATACGCGGCCGAGTTCTTCGGCGCTCATGAGCAGGTCTTCGCGGCGCGTACCCGAAGACGGTACGTCAATGGCCGGGTACACGCGCTTGTTGGCCAGCTTGCGGTCGAGTTGCAGTTCCATGTTGCCGGTGCCCTTGAATTCTTCGAAGATCACCTCGTCCATCTTGGAGCCGGTTTCGATCAGGGCCGTGGCGATGATGGTGAGCGAACCGCCGTTTTCCACGTTGCGGGCCGCCCCGAAGAAACGCTTCGGCTTGTGCAGCGCGTTGGCGTCCACGCCACCGGAAAGGATCTTGCCGGAAGAGGGCACCACCGTGTTGTAGGCGCGGGCCAGGCGGGTAATGGAGTCGAGCAGGATCACCACGTCGTGGCCGCATTCCACCATGCGCTTCGCCTTTTCGAGCACGATGCTCGCCACCTTTACGTGCCGCTCAGCCTGTTCGTCGAAGGTAGAAGACACCACTTCGGCCTTTACGTTGCGGGCCATGTCGGTTACTTCTTCCGGACGTTCGTCAATGAGCAGGATGATCAGGTACACCTCGGGGTGGTTCTCGGCAATGGCGTTGGCGATCTGCTGGAGCAGCACGGTTTTACCCGTTTTGGGCTGGGCCACGATCATGCCCCGCTGGCCTTTGCCGATGGGCGAAAACAGGTCGAGGATACGCGTGGAGTACTGGTCGCCGCGCGTGCTGAGGTTCAGGCGTTCTTCGGGGAAGAGCGGCGTAAGGTACTCAAACGGGATGCGGTCGCGGATTTCCTCGGTGGTCTTGCCGTTGACGGTTTCCACGCGGAGCAGCGCAAAGTACTTCTCTCCTTCTTTCGGCGGCCGGATGGCGCCGCGGATGGTGTCACCCGTCTTGAGGCCGAACAGCTTGATCTGGGAGGGCGATACGTAGATGTCGTCGGGGCTGGCCAGGTAGTTGTAGTCGGCCGACCGCAGGAAGCCGTAGCCGTCCTGCATGATTTCGAGCACCCCTTCGTTTTCGATCATCCCGTCAAACTCCTTGACGGTGTATTTCTCCTCCTTCACCACCTTGTTGGGGTTGGGATTCGGGTTGGGCACGGGCCGGTTGACGGGCCGGTTGGCGACGTTGCCGTTGTCGCGGGTTTCGCGGCCGTTTTCGCGGAGTACGTTGCCGTTGGCTTCCCGGGTGCCGTTGTCGCGGGGTTCGCGCAGCACGTTGCCGTTGTTCTCTTTGGGTTCGCGGGTGCCGTTGTCGCGGGGCTCGCGCAGCACGTTGCCATTGCTCTCCCGGTTGCCGGTGTCGCGGCCATTTTCGCGGAGCACGTTGCCGTTGTTCTCTTTGGGTTCGCGGGCAGCCGGTTCACGGCGTTCAACGGGGGCAGTGCGTTCGGGGGCGGGCGGGTCGAGGGGCGGGAGCGGCTCGGTGGCGGGTAACGGAGCGGCCTTGGTTAAATCATCTACCGGGGCGGTGACGTTGGTGCGGGCGAGGCCGTTTTCAGCGGCGGGGGCCAGGGGCAACACGGGCTGGACGTTTTCTCTTTTCACCCGGTGTCTTTGTCTCCGCTCTTCCGGGGCCGCTTTGGCAACTACCGGGGCCGGCGCCGCTTCTGCCACGGGCACCGGTGCCGGGGCCTCAACGGGTACCGGTTCGGGTGGTGCCGGAGCGGCGACAACTACTTCGGGCATGATCGCCTGCTGGTCCAGGATTTTATAGATGAGTTCTTTCTTTGCTAGCTTCTTTTGGTTCTTCACTCCCATCTGTTCCGCAATCTCGCGCAACTCTGACAGGAGTTTCAGATTCAAATCTTCAATGTTATACATAGACTAAATTTCAAAAGGTAGGGGTGGCCGTTTGGATACGATAAAACTGGGCTTGGTGCATGGAACGGGTGACGGACTGCACGGGGCTGAAAGACAAGGGATGCAACTGGCGATGGGGGAAAGTTTAGATAGCACTTTCGTCCGCAATAGTGGATTCTACGGTTATGATGGTCAAATGATTCAAATAATTCGGAATTTTTCTGTGCACTGTGGGTGCCTTGACTGCGCGGCGAACTAGTACAGGACAGGGAAAAAAGGCTTACCTGAAGGTTAAAAAGCGGATAGGCCTGAATTGATAACGCAAACATACAGTTTTTTGCGTAATATCCTATTCCTGCTCCGTATTTTGTACCGGCAGCCTATTATTTTTTTACAAATGGAAATCGGTGCCGCTACACCCGGTTCCTTTTCTACGTTTTGCGGCACCAAATGGTTCACGGTTTCCTCATTTTTCGCGCACCAGGAAGCTTTTTTCGACCTCCTCCAGGTGCAGCGTCCGGGTCGGAAAGGCGAATTGGGCGCCGTGGCGGGCTACAATCTCGATGATCCGGTAGTTGATGTCCTCCTTGATCTTAGTGAACTCCAGCCAGTCGGCCGTTTCCACGAAGTAGATCACGGTAATGTTGAGCGAACTCTCGCCGAAATCCGTGAAATGTACAATCGGGGGTTCGGCCCGGGTGAGTTCCTTTTCGCTGATGGCCTCCCGCACTTCTTCGCAAATGGACCGCATCATGGGAATGGGCGTGTCGTAGGTGAGGCAGAGCTGGTAGGAAGCCCGCCGGAAACGCCGCTGCGAAAGGTTGTCGAGGGGCTGGTCAATCATCATCTTGTTGGGGATGGTGAGCGTACTCTTGTCCATCGTGCGGATGCGCGTGCTGCGGAAACCCACCTTTTCCACCTTACCCGAGATGCTGCCCACCTGCACCACTTCCCCCACCGTAAAAGGCCGGTCGAGGAAGATGGTGAACGAGGCAAACAGGTTTTCGAGGCTCTCCTTGCCGGCCAGCGCCACGGCCAGGCCGCCAATGCCCAGGCCCGCCACGATGGACCCCACGTCGAGGTTGAAAATGACGCCCAGCACGATAAACACGGTGCAGAGCACAATGAAGACCTTGGCCACTTCCTTCATGAACGGGATGAGCTGGAAGCTGAGGGCCGATTCGGTGCGTTCGGCCCGCCGGGTGAACACCAGCGCGAAGAAATCCACGAAGCGCAGAATGATCCAGGTGATGGTGAAGATCATGCCCACCTGGTACAACCGCAGCAGCACCCGCCGCAGGCCGAACTGGCTGATGGGGGCCAGTTGCCACTCGGGCGGAAAACGCAGGAACGAAAACGCGGTGTACAGGAAGAGCAGCGTGATGAACAACTCCACCGGCCGCCGGAGCAGTTGCAGGAAATAGTTGACGGGCAGGTCCTCCGACTCCTTTTTGACCAGCCGGAAGAGGAACCGGCTGAGCAGTTGCGAGATGAGGCGCTTGAGCAGGAGCCCGAACAACAGGATGCCCAGGCACCAGAGAAGGTTCTGAACGGAATTGTGCAGAATGCGCTGCTGAAGGAGTTGCTCGAAATTCATAGCGGGTATTGGGTATTGAGTACTGAGTACTGAGTATTGGGTATTGAGTATTGAGTACTGCTGATTGCCTGCTGCCGACTGCTTACTTGCTTAATGCCGCTTGCCTGCTGCCCTACACGAGTTGTTCCAGGGCGATCCGGAACAGGGCGGCGGCAATGTGGCGTTTGTCGGGATGAATGGCGTGGGCTTTTGCCAGGGCCTGCCCGATGGTATCGGAAATGTCGGTGAAGATGGCCTCGTCGGTGATTTCCACGTCCTGCTGCATCAGGTAGGCAAACACGCGGGCCATGCCGCAGTTGGCTACGAAGTCGGGCAGCAGCGACACCTGGCTGTCGGCCAGCGCCGTGGTGGGCCCGAAGAAGATTTCCGGGTCGCTGAACGGGACGTTGGCCCCGCAGGAAATCACCTCCAGGCCGCCCGCCATCATGCGCTGCACCTGGTCGGCGCTCACCAGCCGCGAGGCGGCGGCCGGCACGAAGATTTCCGCCGGGACCGACCATATCCGTTCGTTGGCTTCCGCGAAGGGAATCAGGTTCGGATCGCTGAGCTGGTTGGCGTTTTTGTTGAAGTACAGGCGTTTGGTATCGTCGAGGCCCAGGCCCTCTTCGGAAATGATGCCCCCGTTGCGGTCAATGATGCCGGCGATGCGCACGCCGTACTTGGCCAGGTACAGGGCCGCGGCGGCGCCCACGTTGCCCCAGCCCTGGATGATGGCCCTTTTCTGGGTGATGTCGCCGCCCCAGAGCTTGTAGTAGTGGCGCACGGCTTCGGCCACGCCAAAGCCGGTGATGAGGTCGGAAACCGTGTAACGCTTTTTGCGGGAGGTCGGCGTATAGTTGTAATCTTCGATCACTTTGGAAACGCCCTGCCGCAAATGGCCTATTTTGTGAATCCGCTGCGGCTCCGAAGCCCGGAAGTAGCCGTTCACGATGCCTTCCTGCGGGTGCCACAGCCCGTATTCCTCGGTGATGGGAATGACTTCGTGAATTTCGTCCACGTTCAGGTCGCCGCCCGTGCCGTAGTAGCTTTTGAGCAGCGGGTACACGGCTTTGTACCAGCGTTCCAGCACGCCGTGCTTGCGCGGGTCGGCGGGGTCGAAGTTGATGCCCGACTTGGCGCCGCCGATGGGCGGACCCGACACGGTAAACTTGACCTCCATCGTTTTCGCCAGCGACTCCACTTCGCGCCGGTCGAGGCCCTTGCGCATCCGGGTGCCGCCGCCGGCCGCGCCGTTGCGCAGCGAGTTGATGACCACCCAGCCTTCGGCTTCGGTTTCGGCGTCTTTCCACTCAAACACGATCTCGGGACGCTTGTTTTCAAACTTATTCAGCAGTTCTTTCATAAAATAGGTTGAAGAGGGGGCAAAATTACCTTTTCTGCGTATTGTCTCCCCACTCCGTCCCGCCGCAGAATCTCTTTTTTCGTGTATCTGTAAGGTTAAGCGGGAGAAGCGAGGCGTGCGTCCCACCGGTTGTTCCGTGCATCCTCCGGAAATCAGTTTTTCAACGCCGGTTTTGCCGGAGCCCGTACCTTTGTACCCTTCCCGATCACCTTTTCAACCCTTCACGATGCCAACCCTCATCAACCAACCTACCCGCGTGCAAGCCGTGGGCAACAAGCCGAAGATCATCCAGGAACACGTGGGCCGCGTGAATACCGGGCACCAGCAAGTCAGCGTGGCGCACATGATTTCGCCGGAAGGCTGGCTGGAACCTGGCCAGCGGCCCGAGTTTGAGGAAGTGACCGTAGTCCTGAAGGGAACGCTGCGGGTGGAGTACGAAGGCGGTACGATGGACGTGCGGGCCGGCCAGTCGGTGGTGGCCCACCCGGGCGAATGGGTACGGTACAGCAGCCCCGAGCCCGGCGGCGCCGAGTACATTGCCGTGTGTTTGCCCGCTTTTTCGCCCGCTACGGTACACCGCGACGAATAATGGGCACTGCTGGTTAAAACAAACTCAGGTTACCGCCCGGGCGGAACCGGGTGAGGTCGTAGGGCGGCAGGGCGCGGCCCGCGAAGTGTTTCTGGTGGGCAACCTTGAAAAGCTGGGCAATGATGCTGGCCGTGGGGCCCGTGCCGCTCATGCGCACCCCGAAGCGGCTGTCGTTGACCTGCCCGCCGTGCAGGGCTTTGATGCCGTTCCACACTTTATTGGCCCGGTCGGGGAAATTCTTGCGCAGCCAGTCTTCGAAGAGCACGCCCACCGACCCGTTGAGGCGCACCACCGAGTAGCCCGCCGCCACGGCCCCGTGTTCGGCCGCCGCTTGCAGCACGGCCGGCAGGTGGGCGTCGTTGAGGCCGGGAATGACCGGGGCCACCATCACGCCCACCGGCACCCCGGCGTCGGTCAGCGCGCGGACGGTGCGGAGGCGGGCCGCAATGGTGGCCGTCCGCGGTTCGAGCTGGAGGCGCAGGGCCTCGTCGAGGGTGGTGATGGACAGGTACACGTGCACGAGCCGCTGGCCGGCCAGGTCGCGCAGCAGGTCGAGGTCGCGGAGGATGAGGCTGTTCTTGGTGATGATGCTCACCGGGTTGGCGTACTTGACGAACACCTTCAGCAGGTTGCGGGTGATGCGCTGCTTGCGTTCCTGCGGCTGGTAACAATCGGTATTGCCCGACAGGGCCACCGGCGCCGGCTTCCAGCTCTTTTTGAGGAATTCTTTTTCGAGGAGCAGCGGCGCGTCGGGCTTCATCATGATCTTCTGCTCAAAGTCGAGGCCGGCGCTGAAACCCCAGTATTCGTGCGAGTTGCGGGCGTAGCAGTACACGCAGCCGTGTTCGCAGCCCTGGTAGGGGTTCACCGAGTAGGAGACGGGAATGTCGGGGCTGTCCACCTTGCTCAGGATGCGCTTGGAGGATTCCAGGAATACCTGCGTCTGGGGCGCCGACGGAATGTCTTCGTCCAGTCCCTCGGCGTGTTCGCGGGTAAGCTGCGTCTGGCTGAACCGGTTGGGGGGATTGACCTGCGCTCCCCGGCCTTTGTGGTAATCCATGAATCAATTGCGAATGACGAATGAACGGACAATTACCAATGACGAATGCCCAATGACCAATTAATTTCCTTACAACTGCTGCAAATCCTGCCAGAGCTTTAACTCCACGGGAATCCCGCGGGTTTGGTTTTCGTGGCGGGTCCGCAGCGTTTTTTCGCCGGGGTAGTACACCGATTCGCCGGGCGAGGCCGGGGCGGCGCCGTGCATGAAGTCCAGGGCGGCGTCCACGATGGACTGTCGCTCCCCGAAGTGGGCCGGCGAGGAAACGTCGAGGCAGATGAACACCTGCGACACCTGGTACTCCGTGCCCAGCCCGCCGATGGCCGCCGTGCCCAGCCCCTGAGACAGGACCGCGGCCATCAGGTCGAGGGCCAGCGACAGGCCGGAGCCCTTCCAGTAGCCGATGGGCAGCGGCCGGCCCGCCTTCAGAATCTCGTTGGGGTCCCGCGTGAGGTTGCCGGCCGTGTCGAACCCGCCTTCGTAGGGCAACTGCGTACCCGCCTGCGCGTGGCCTTCCATCTTGCCGTACGAATACAGCGACATGGCCGTGTCGAGCACCACGTGGCCCCCTTCGCGGGGAATGGCGACTACCAGCGGGTTGTTGCCGAGCCGGGCGTCTTTGCCGCCCCAGGGCGGCAGGTTGGGAATGGTGTTGGTAAAACAAATGCCGATGCACCCCGCGTCGGCGGCCTGCCAGCCGTAGGTGCCGCCCCGCATCCAGTGGTTGGTGTTGCGCAGGGCCACGCCGCCCATGCCGTGCTGCCGCGCCAGGGCAACCGCCCGTTCGGTGCAGAACCACGCGTTGAGGTTGCCCGGACCCCGTTGCCCGTCCCATTGCTCAAGGGCGCCCAGCGAACCCGTCTGCACGGGCGTTGCCTCCGGAACCACGTAACCCTTGTCGAGGTATTCGAGGAAGCGGGGAAAGCGGTTGACCCCGTGCGAGTAAACGCCGTCCCGGGTGGTTTCGGCAAAAAGCCGGGCACTGGCCCCGGCCCTTTCGGGCGAGAAGCCTTTTTGCCGGAGAATGCGCGCCAGCTCGGCGTGTAGCTGGTCGAAGGGAATGCGTACGGTTTCGGGGATCATGGGCGGCATCGTAAGTAGGTTAAGGTTGCTTGCCGAGTGCGGTCAATACCTTGCGGCTCCGGCTCCGGAAGGCTGCCGACTGGTAGGGCCATTGGGTTTCGATCAAGAAGACCAGTTCGCCCCGCAGGTCGGGGTGGCGCCGGCAGAGGTGTTGGGCCACCGTCATGGCGTATACTTTCGTGGCCACGGCCTCGCGGGCATTGTCCAGCAACGAGAAGCACAGGTCCGCCAGTTCACCTTCCAATGCTTCCGGTACTTCCACGAATTGCAGCAGGCGCATGGCGTTGCGTTTCACCGCGTCGGGTACCGGCCCGCGGCAGTACGCAACCAGGCGGCCCAGGTAGGGCTCAATCAGCCCGGGGTGCGTTTCCGCGCAGCAGTTCATCACGGCCGCCGCCCGCTGGGTAAGCCGGTAGGAGCCGCCGAAAAATACGTCCATCAACGCCTTGAACTGGTCGGGGTCGTTGCCAATGTGCCGGGCCAGGCGCAGCACCGGGGCTTTCGAAGGTTCGTGGAGTAATGCCTGCGGCAGGTTCATGCGAGTGAAGTAGAATAAAAAGGTCTGAGGACCTCCGTGCGTCGTTGCCAAGATAGAAAGGCCCGCGGGAAAGTCCGACAGGGCCGCGAAATTTCCCCGCCGCGCCGTTTGCCCGGCCCGGTTCCGGGTGCCGGCAGCCGGTAAGTTAAAAATAATGGAGAACGAAGTTTTGCCGGAAAAAAATTTGGCAAAAGGGGTATTTGCCAATTTTAATTTTAAGGAGGGTGCACTACGTGAAGAATGGGCGCCGTTTAAAGCGGTGCCTTTTTTTTAATGAGCGGAAGGGACGGGGCAAAACTTCACATTAATGGGGCAGTAAATTTTAAAATAGCGTTTGGCTGCGTATTTTGCTCCATTAACCACATTTTATTACATCCATATGATGCAAGCCTTACAACACTGCTGCTTCACCCTGCTGGCAATCCTTGCCTGCTGCGGGATGGCAAGCGCACAAACCATCACCGGGAAGGTTTCCTCGGCGACCGGAACGTTGGCCGGCGTGAACGTGCTGGTGAAGGGCACCAACACCGGGGCCATTACCGACGGAAACGGCAACTATTCCATTCAGGCAGACGCCGGGAACACGCTGGTATTCAGCTTCATTGGATTTATCACCCAGGAAGTGGCGGTGGGCAGTTCTTCCACCATCAACGTAACCCTCCAGGAAGACGTGAAGGCGCTGGAAGAGGTAGTGGTGACGGCGCTGGGCATTTCGCAGGAGAAAAAGGCCCTGGCCTACGCGGTGCAGGAAGTCAAAAGCGACGAGATCGTGCGGGCCCGCGAGCCCAACATCGTGGACGCCCTCAACGCCAAAGTGGCCGGGGTGCAGGTCGTGCGCCAGGGCGGGTCGGCCGGCGGCGGGTCCTCGATCACCATCCGGGGCAACGGTTCGATCAGCGGCAACAACCAGCCCCTGATCGTGGTAGACGGCGTTCCGGTCAACAACAGCTTCCGGGTATCCACGGCCGCCTCCGCGGGGGTGGACGTATCCAACCGGGCCATTGACATCAACCCGGACGACGTGGAGTCGGTCAGCGTGCTGAAGGGACCGGCCGCCACGGCCTTGTACGGCATCCAGGCAGCCAACGGGGCCATCTTGTACACCATGAAGAAAGGCCGCCGGTCCGAGGGCCGCAACACCCAGGTCAACTTCTCGTCCAGCGCCTCCTTCGACGAAATCCTCCGGTATTTCCCCCAGCAGGAGGTATTCGCCCAGGGCGACAACGGCCTGTTCGGCGACCAGACCTTTGCCCATTTCGGCCCGCCCGTCACCACGCTCCGTTTCGACGGGGCTTCCAACAACCCCAAAAACATCCGGGGAAACATCGTGGACATGAATGACCCGACGGCCATTGCCACTGCCCTGGTGCCCAACATTGACAACCAACGGGAGTTTTTCCAGACCGGCACCACCTACAACAACAACCTGAGCGTATCGAGCGGGAGCAAGCTCGGCAGTCTGTATTTCTCCATCGGGAACCTCAACCAGACCGGCATCGTCCCCAAAAACACCTACCGCCGTACTTCCGCCAAGCTCACGGCCGAATCTTCGCTGACGGACAAGTTTCGCCTCACCGGTTCGATCACGTACACCAACAGCAGCAGCACCCGTTTCGGCCGGGGCGACAACTTTGCCGACGCCATCCAGGGCACGATCCGTACGCCGCGGACCTTCAACAACGCCGAAGGGTACGTGCTGCCCAATGGCCACCAGCGGAGCTTCCGGTACCTGCCCAACAACCCCGATGCCGGCACGCCCGACAATCCCTACTGGACCATCAACAACAACCCGTTCAGGGATGACGTGAACCGCCTGCTCGGCTACGCCCAGGCCAACTACGACGTGCTGCCGTGGTTGAACATCCTGTACCGGCTCGGCTCCGACTTTTCCAGCGACAAGCGCAACCAGGTGTGGGCCCGGGGAACGACCGGCGGCGACGGCCGCTTCGGACGGGTGCTGGAAGACTCCTACACCGATTTGATCCTCAACTCCGACCTGTTCGTCACGGCCAGCAAGACTTTCGGGGACTTTGAACTGACGGGCATGGTGGGGCACAACCACTTTTACTCATCCAACAAGCGCCAGTACATCAGCGGCAGCAATCTGCTCATCCCGGGGCTGTACAACATCGGCAATGCGACCGAAAGCATCAATCCCATTCAAAACACGTTCCGCAAGAAGACCGTGGCCGCCTTTTCGCGCATCAGCGTGGGCTGGCGTGATATGCTCTTCGTGTAACTGAACGCCCGG
>CADCTQ010000393.1 GCA_902805615.1 uncultured Cytophagales bacterium | reverse complement strand
GTCCTGGGTGAGCATGGCATCCAGAATGGCATCGGAGATCTGGTCGGCCACTTTATCGGGGTGCCCTTCGGAAACGGATTCAGAGGTGAATAAATAAGGCATCTGTAAACGAATACGTTGGTTAGAAGTTTAAAATCAGGCGGTAAAATTAAGGAAGTTAAGCCAATTATACCACGCCATTCCGGGCAATTCTCCCCGGACCGGCGCGCAAAAGGCGGGTAAACGCCCCTGCTGACCCGAATTAACCCTCTTTCCGCCGGGATGGAGGCCGGTTTTACGCCGTTACCCGGCCCCGCACCACGTCCCACAGGGCGGCCAGGAACGGCGCGTATGGGGTCGTGGACATGATTTGCAGGTCTTCGGCAAACGAAGTGTCTTCGTCGAGGAACTTGAGGATGCGCGCCGGGGGATTTTTTTGGAACAGCAGCGTAAATATTTCTTTGATCGGGTACCGGTTGCGGGCCATCACGTTGAGCAACATGCTGTCGTAAAGCGCAAACTGCCCCTTGAAAGGGGCCGCCACGTGCGGCCGGCCCGTGGTGAGCAGGGCGTCGGCCAGGGCCTTCGAGTGCTGCTGAATGCGGCGGAACGTGTAGCCGGTGGAAGCCTTGGTCTGGCCGCCCGCCGTCCCCGTCAGGATCACGTGGTTGCCCCGTTGCCCCGGAAACGGGTGGTCGGTCATGGGAATGACGCCGAACTCCTTGTGCAGCACCCGGTACGCACCCAGGTGCAGGAAGTCGCGCAGGTAGCGGGCCACCTCCCCTTCGTAATAGTCGTCGGTCAGCAGGTCCGCGGAAAAAATGGTGAATTCGACCAGGGCCCGCCGTTCGTCGAAGGGCAGCACGTAGAAAAAACGCGTTTCGCCGTGCTGCTCGATGCGGAAATCCATGAGGGTGGCTTTGCCGGGGTCGAACACCGGTTCGTCGGCCTCCACTTCCCAGCCCTTGAAGTGCTGCAACAGGTAGTGCCGGCCGGGCTGCCGCGCCAGCGAAGACAGTCCGAACCGGCTGTCGAAGAGCCAGTTGCCGGCGTACGCGTTCCCGTCCACCACCACCGAGGCGCCGTCCGCCTCGTCGCGCACCGCCGTGATGTCGCCGTACACCCAGTGCACGTTGGGCAGCCGTTCCAGTTCGCGGCGCACGAAGGGGTAGAAGTCACCCGCCCGGATCATTTTGTAGCGGTAGCCGTCCAGGTCCATCAGGGCGTCGTAGCCGGCGCCGTAGAAGTACACGTCTTTCCACTGCCGGCACACTACGGGCTCGAAAGGTCCGTCGCCGCGTTCCCAGAAGCACCAGGTATGGTCGTTGGCGGTTTTGGGCTCCTTGTCCACCAGCAGGATGGCCTTGTCGCGGAGGGGCGTCTGGGCGAGGTGATAGGCCAGGCTCAGGCCGGCCGCCCCCGCCCCGGCCATGATGTAGTCGTAGCGCTGCATAACGGGCAAGGTAGAAAGGAAATACCTAATGCTGAACTGTTGTTTTACCCCAATGGTTTGAGCCGGCCCTTCATTTAACAGGGAAGCGAGTATTGGGTATTGAGAAAACGTAACCGCAAGGATCGCAAAGAGCAGGCGCAAAGGGCGCAAAGAGGTACGCGTTCTCCTTGCGGTCTTTGCGTCTCCATTGCGCCCCTTGCGGTTAATTTTTCTCAATACTCAATACCTAATACCCTTTTCCGTCCGCGGTGAACCTAAAAGTCAATCTTGTAGTAGAACAGCGGCAGGAAGCCCAGTTGGTACTCCTCGCGGATGGGGTCTTCTTCGGGTTGCTGGGGGTTGGGGGCGTAAGTGAGGGAAAGCACGTTCTTGACGCCCAGCACGTTCACCAGGTCCACGGCAAACTCGTGGGTGAGCCGTTTGGCGTTGCGCCGGAAGCCCAGCCGCAGGTCGGCCCGGAAGTAGTGGGGAAACTGCAACGAATTGCGCCGGCTGTCGAGGTACACCACGTCGAGCACGTTGGGGTCCCGGGAAGCCGCCGGGTCTACCGGCCCGTACCGCCGCCCGCCGGCCCAGGTGAGCTTGCCCCCCAGCAGCAGCGTGGTCAGCTTCCTGCGGCCCACCGTGTACTCGGCGCCGCTCAGCAGGTTGGTGGCGAAGTTGCCGTTGAAGTCGGTGTTGCGACGCACCCCGTCGCTGCCCCGGTACTTAGAGTCGTACAGCGAGCCGGTCAGGAGCAGGAAGTAGTGCCGGCTGAAAAACTTTTCGAGGGTGAATTCCACGCCGTAGTTGGTGCCCGTGCCCGTGTTGACGAGGGTGCTGTCGGGGAAAAAGCGTTCAAAGGCGCTGCCCTGGTTGAGCAGCGAAAACGACGACGGGTAGCGCGTTACGGGCACCTTGCTGATGGACTGGTAGTACGTTTCGGCCTTGATGCGCACCGTGGGGCTGATGGCGTAGTCGTAGCCCAGCACCAGGTGGTTGCTGCGGGTAAAGCGCATGCCCAGGTTGTGCGGCCGGGTGGTGGCCGGCAGGTGGTAGAAGTACGTGTAGGTGGGTTGCACCTGGTGGTGCAGGCCGTAGCCGAAGTTGAGCGACTGCCCCGGCCGGAACCGCCAGCTCACGCCCAGCCGCGGCTCCAGGGCCCGGCTGTTGCCATTGAGCGTAAACACCAGCCCGTTGAGACCGGCCGTAAAGGTCAGGGCGTCGCTGGGCTTGTACTTCCACTGGGCGTAGGGCTGCAACAGGAAGGCGTTGCCGCGGTAGTCCCAGCGGTTGAGGAACCGCTCCACCTGGTAGTCGGGGGTGAACCGGGCCACGCTGTCCTGGAAGTTGAAGCGGAACTGGTCCGCGAAAAACCCGGCCTTCAGCGTGTGCTGCGGGCCGAACTTGCGCGTGAGGGAAGAGGTCAGCGACAGGCGGTTTTCCCGGAAAGTATAGCCCAGGATCGGAAACAGGTCGAGCACCTGGAAGTCGGGGCCGAAGCGGATGTACTCGTGCACGGCCCGGGACCGCGCGTAGGAGGCCGACAGGGTGGTGCGCACGAAGGTATTGGCGTTGACCGGCAGCACGTGGTTGACGCCCACCACGCCCATCCGCGACCGGAAGTACTGGTCGCGGTCCTTCTCGCCGTAAATGTTTTCGAGCAAATCCTTGTCCTTGCTCACCATCACGTCAATCTTGCTGTCGCCGCCGATGCCGAACAGCGAAAAGGTGCCGGCCTTGCGGGTCGGGAAGTTGAGCTTGAAGGAAAGGTCCTGGTAGTTGGGCACGGCCGAGGTGCCGATCTTGAAGTTGAACGCCTGGAACAGCGAAAGCGTGGAATACCGGTAGGCGAACAGGTACGACGATTTGGCCTTCCGGCTGATGGGTCCTTCGGCCGCCAGCTCGGTGCCCAGGATGCCGAACTGCCCGGTGAACTCGTGTTGTTCGTTGTTGCCGCCCCGGAAGTTGAGGTCGAACACGCCGGCCAGGGCGTTGCCGTACTCGGCCGGGAAGGCGCCGGTAAAAAAGTCGGAACTGGCCAGGGTCTTGTTGTTGATCACCGACACGGGGCCGCCGGTGGTGCCCGCAATGGCAAAGTGGTTGGGGTTGGGAATGTTGACGCCTTCGATGCGGTAGAGCAGGCCGGCCGGCGAGTTGCCCCGGATCACGATGTCGTTGCGCGAATCGTTGGAGCCCTGCACGCCGGCGAAGTTGGAAGCCATCCGGGCCGGGTCGTCGCGGCTGCCGGGGTACCGCTTGGTTTCGTCCACCGAAAACGTGCGGGCACTGACGGTCGCCATTTCGTTGCTGGCTTCGGCTTTGTTGGTGGCCGACACCACCACTTCGTCCATCACCTGGGCCGAGGCTTCCAGTTGCACGTTCAGGATCACTTCCTTGCCCGAGGTCACGACCACGTTGGCCACGTCGGCGTGCTGGTAGCCGATGTAGCTGAAGCGCAGCGTCCGGCGGCCCACGTTTACTTTGTCGAGGCGGTAGTAGCCGTCGGCGTCGGTGGCCGTGCCGGTGGTCCCCGCCGAGTCACCGAGCAGTTGCACGGTAGCCCCGGGCAGAGGCGTCTGGGTTTCCTTGTCCACGATCCGGCCGCGCACGGTTTGCGTGAGCGACTGGCCCGACCCGGTGAAGCAACCTCCGAAACACAGCAGCAGGAGATAAAAAAGGGGTAAAAGTTTGTTCATAGGCTTTGCAGCAGGGAAAAAAGGGTAACCACGGAGAAAAAGGAGTGAGAAGCGAGAAGCGAGGAGGAACTGAACCGCAAAGGGCACAAGGGAGACGCACAGCCCGCAGGGAGAACGCGTACCTCCTTGCGCCCTCCTCGCTTCTCACTTCTCACTCCTTTTCTCCGTGTCTCCGTGGTGAACCTTTTTCCCGCCATTGCCTACTAAAATAGTTAAAAACGCACAAAACGCCGGACCTCCGGGCGTTGACCCCCGCAGGCGAGTCAATTCCCGGAGGTCCGGCGTTTTCTTTATTCTTTTTCGCTGCGTATTGCCCCCGTAGTGCTTATTGGGTAGCCAGCCACTTGCGGCCTTCTTCGGGGCTCGGGAAGTATTTGGTGACGAAATCCACGCCTTCCACCCGGCTCATGATGTCTTCCACCGACATCTGGTTGAAGATGTCTTCCGAAATCACGATGGCGATGCGGCGATACCCGACTTTAAAAGCCCGGGGCAGCCATTCGTTGATGCTCCAGTCCTGGTCGTCGGGCGAGATGGCTCCCATTTTCCGGGTGTCGGTGAGCACTTTGCCAATCTTCTTTTCTCCCATCAGCCGGATCAGTTGGTCCATGCCCGCCCGGAACTCTTCGCTCAGTGGGAAATGCTGCCAGTTGGCGGCAATGTATTGCTCCTGTTCATTGTACTGCAACAGCAGGTACGGCGCCTTGAAATAGGTGTTTTCCATAAAAAATAGAGGGTCTAAAAACCCCGCAATATTCAGCGCAGACCCCAAGCTTAAAAAAGAATTTTCGCCCCGCCCGCCACGCGGGTGAGGTCCGGGTGCATTGGGGCGGAAAAGCGGCGCCGGGAGCGTTTCCGGGGGCGTTTTTTCAGCGGACGCGGAAAAACCCGTACTTCATAATGCAGTAAATCGCCCGGAATCCGTCCTTCCAGTTGATTTTCTTGCCTTCGGCGTACGTACGGCCGCGGTACGAGATGCCCACCTCGTGGATGCGGATGTTGGGCACCCGGGCAATTTTGGCCGTGACTTCGGGCTCGAAGCCGAACCGTTTCTCCCGCAGGTGCAATCCCCGCAGCGCCGCCGCATTGAACAGTTTGCAGCCCGTTTCCATGTCGGTCAGCTTCAGGTTGGTGCCCAGGTTGGACAGGAAGGTGAGGAACTTGTTGCCGATGGGTTGCCAGAAAAACCCCACCCGGTGCGCCGTGCACCCCGTGAACCGCGATCCGTACACCACGTCGGCGCGGCCGTCGAGCACGGGCTGGAGCAGCAGGTTGTAGTCCCCCGGGTTGTACTCCAGGTCGGCGTCCTGGATCACCACGTACTGCCCCGTGGCCCGGCGGAGGGCCGTGTGCAGGGCCGCGCCCTTGCCCCGGTTGACGGCGTGTTTGTAGTAGCGGAGGTCCAGGTCGGGATGCTCGGCCTGGTAGCGCAGGATGGCCGCTTCGGTATCGTCCGCCGAGCAGTCATTCACGATGATCACTTCCTTGCGGATGCCCCCGCACAACTCCACGCGCCGCACCTGGTCGAGCACCAGGTGCACCGTGCTCCCTTCGTTGTAGGCCGGAATGACGATGGAGAGGGTCGTAAACGGGGAATGACTCATACGGAACGCAAATTAACGCCACCGGGCGTTTTCCGGGCCGCCCGAATGGGAAATCCGGAATTCGCCTCGTAAGTTTAATGATTCCTTCACGCTGATGGTGCAGTCCAAATTTAGCCAATCGTACGACATCGTGGTGGTGGGCGGGGGCCACAACGGCCTCGTCGCCGCCGCGTACCTGGGCCGGGCCGGCAAAAAAGTGCTCCTGCTCGAACGCAACGCCCGGGTGGGCGGCGCCACCGTTTCCGAAGCCGTGTTCCCGGGCCAGGCGGCCCGCCTGTCGCGCTACGCGTACCTGGTCAGCCTGCTGCCCCCCAAGATTCTGAGCGATTTGGGTATTACTCTCCAGGCCAGACGCCGCCGGGTGGCTTCGTACACGCCCTACCGGCGGGCCGGCAGGCACGGCGGCCTGCTCATCGGCAACCTGGCCGCGCCGGCCACCAAAGCCTCTTTCCACCAGCTGGCCGGCAACACCACCGAGTACGGCCGCTACCGGCAACTGCTGGGGCTGCAAACCGGCTTTGCCGAAAAGGTGTGGCCCACCCTGCTCCAACCCCTGCAAACCAAAGCCGAACTGCGGAGCCGGTTCGTGACGCCCGACGAAAAACGCAGTTGGAATGCCCTGGTGGAAGAACCGCTGGGCCGGCTCATCGAACGGGAACTGGACGACGACCTGCTGCGCGGGGTGGTCTTTACCGACGCCAAGATCGGCGCCTTCACCCACGCCCACCACGACAGCCTGTTGCAGAACCGTACGTTCCTCTACCACATCCTGGGCAACGGCACCGGCGAGTGGCGCGTGCCGACGGGCGGCATGGGGGCCCTGGTGGGTGAACTCGAACGGGTGTGCCGGGAAAACGGCGTAACCATCCGCACGGATGCGGCCGTGCAGCGCCTCGAACTGGGCCGCGACAGCCACACGGTCACCTACGCCGCGGACGGCGGGTGGCACGACGTAAAGGCCCGGTACGTGCTGGTGAACGCCGCCCCCGCCGTACTGGATGGCTGGCTCGGCCGTGCTCCCGCCCTGGGCGCCGACGACGAAGGTTCCGTGTTCAAGATCAACATGCTGCTCAAAAAGCTGCCGCGGCTCCGCGACGCTTCGGTGCGCCCCGAAGATGCCTTTGCCGGCACCTTTCACGTAGACGAAGGGTACGCCCAACTGTCGGCGGCCTACGGGCAGGCTAAGGCCGGCAAGCTGCCGCAGCAGTTGCCCTTCGAACTCTACTGCCACACCCTTACCGACCCTTCGATCCTTTCGCCGGCCCTGGCGGCGGAGGGCTACCACACGCTGACCCTGTTCGGGCTGGACGTGCCCTACTTCCTGTTCGAAAAAGACCCCGAGGGCACCAAAAAAGAAGCCGTCGCCCGGTACCTGGCCGGGCTGGATGCGTACCTGGCCGAACCCCTCGCAGCATGCCTGGCGACCGACGCGGACGGCAACCCCTGCTTCGAAGCCAAAAGCCCCGTGGACATTGCCCGCGAACTGAACCTGCCGCGGGGCAACATCTTCCACAACGCCCTCAGCTGGTTTTACGCCGAAACGGCCGACGAAGCCGGCCGCTGGGGCGTGGAGACGGACGTGGAACGGGTGTACCTGTGCGGCTCGGGCGCCAGGCGGGGCGGGGCCGTGAGCGGAATACCCGGCCACAATGCCGCCATGCAGGTACTCGGCCAACGCTTTTAGCGCGGAAGTGCGTAATTTCACATTCTCTTGCCATCCCTATGAAAACGATCACCAAAAAGCAGCCCAAAAGCGTCGGCAGTCCGGTCGCCGTCACCGTGGTGCGCCTGTTCGTGGGCGTCCTCTTCATTTTTTCGGGGCTCATCAAACTCAACGACCCGGTGGGCACGCAGATCAAGCTCACCGAGTACTTCGAGGTGTTCGCCGCCGACCTGCCGGCCCTGGGGGGCCTGTTCCACGCCCTGATTCCGCTGGCGCTGGGACTGGCCGTGGTGCTCTGCGTGGCGGAAGTGGTGCTGGG
Source organism: uncultured Cytophagales bacterium (assembly GCA_902805615.1). GTDB lineage: Bacteria > Bacteroidota > Bacteroidia > Cytophagales > 172606-1 > CADCTQ01. Next base: position 3,145 of record CADCTQ010000393.1, on the reverse strand, counting down.
CGTGGCCCTGCTGGTCAGGTACCGGCTGCGCGCCACGCTGTGGGTGCTGCTGGGCCTGATCGTGTTTTTTACCTTCCTCACCTTCTACTCGGCGTGGTTCAACAAAGTGACCGACTGCGGCTGCTTCGGCGACGCCATCAAGCTCACGCCCTGGCAGTCGTTCGGCAAGGACGTGCTGCTGCTCGGGCTTATCCTGTGGCTTTTTGCGGGGCGCAACCGCCTGGGGGCCGAAACCGGTTCGCGGGCCAGGGCCGCCGTGGTGTGGGGCTCGGTGCTGGCCTCGGTGGCCGTGGCCGTATACGCCATCTTCTACCTGCCCGTCATTGATTTTCTGCCCTATAAAAAAGGCGCCAGCATTCCCGAGAACATGAAGCTGCCTCCCGGGGCCACGCCCGACGTGTACGAAACCCTGTACACGATGAAACACGCCAAAACCGGTGAGCAAAAGGAGATTTCCGACAAGACGTACATTGACTCGGGCATCTGGAAGGACGCCAACTGGCAGATTGCCGCCACCGCCGAGCCCCGCCTGGTGAAGAAAGGCGTAAAGCCCAAGATCACCGACTTTGCCGTCCACACCGCCGACGGCCAGGACATTACGCAGGAGGTGTTCAAGGGCAACAAGCTGCTCATCGTCATTGCCGACGCGCAGAAGAGTAACAAGGCCAGCCTGGCGAAGATCGGCGACCTGGTGAAAGGGCTGGCGGGCAAAAACGTAACGCCCCTCTTCCTCACCGCCACCGACGAGGCTACCTTCGAAGCCTTCCGCCACGAGTTCCAGTGGTCGGCGCCGTACTACTTCACCGACGCCACCGTGCTCAAAACGATGGTCCGCACCAACCCCGGGGCCCTGCTGCTCAAGGACGGCACGGTGCTCGACAAGTGGCCCGCGGCGGCCCTGCCGGCGGCCGAAACCGTACTAAAACACCCACTGTAAGGTTTACGGCCACTACGTTCCGCTTTTTCTGGTTACTTGGCCCTAATTTTCCGGGAAATTTTCGCCGCAGCACTTCCGGTCCTGCGGTTTTTTTTCGTTTCCGGGAAGCTTATGGTCAAATTCATCGTTCGCCGTCTGGTGTACGGCCTGCTGGTACTGCTGGGCGTGGTGGTGGTGGTGTTCCTGCTGTTCCAGGCGCTGCCCGGCGACCCGGTTGCCATGATGGCCGGCCAGCGCACCGACGTAGCCACCCGGTCGGCCATTGCCCGCGACTTCGGCCTCGACCAGCCGCTGCCGGTGCAACTGGTGCAGTACCTCAAAGACCTTTCGCCCCTGGCCCTCTACGAAGACACGCCCGACAACGAGGCCCGCTACCAGTACGTGAAGCTGTTCCCGGCCGGCGACCGGGTGCTTACCCTCAAATCGCCGTACCTGCGCCGCTCCTTCCAGACCAACAAACGCGTGGACGAGATCATTCTCGAAAACCTGCCGGGCACCCTGGTGCTGGCCCTGGCGGCCATGCTTTTTGCCACCGCGTTCGGCATTGCCTTCGGCATGGTAGCCGCCCTGAAGCAGAACACCTTCTGGGACCACGCGCTGGTCAGCGTGTCGGTGGTGGGCGTGTCGGCGCCGTCGTTCGTGACGGCCATCCTGGTCTCGATGCTCTTCGGCTACTACCTGTCCGACTACACCGGCCTGGACATGACCGGCTCGCTGTTCGTCACCGACCCGATCTACGGCCGCCGGCTGGCCCTGCAAAACATCATTCTTCCCGCCTTCACGCTGGGCATCCGGCCGCTGGCCATCATCACCCAGCTCACCCGCAGCGCCATGCTCGACGTGCTTTCGCAGGACTACATCCGCACGGCCAAGGCCAAGGGGCTCCGCTTCTGGCGGGTCATCACCAAGCACGCCCTCAAAAACGCCCTCAATCCCGTCATCACGGCCGTGTCGGGCTGGCTGGCGTCGCTGCTGGGCGGGGCTTTTTTCGTGGAATACATTTTCAACTGGAAGGGCCTGGGCTGGGAAACCATCCACGCCGTCGAGACGCTCGACTTCCCGGTGGTCATGGGCACCACGCTGCTCGTGGCCCTCATCTTCATCCTCATCAACATCGTGGTTGACATCCTCTACGCCGTGCTCGACCCGCGCATCCGGTTCAACTAATCAGTAATTCTCCCCGTATACCCCGATAATACCGTTCATCCTGCGCAAGGTTTGGCGACCGGGCTTCGTTTTGTATGTTACAACTAAGCCAGTCCGCGCGGTCCCCTTTGAACCGGCAGCACCGCCGGCTTTTATCTTTCGGGTTTCTTTATCTTTGGTAGATGAGTTTTCTGTATCCGTCGTTCCTGTTCGGGCTGGCCGCCATTGCCATCCCGGTCGCCATACACCTGTTCAACTTTCGCCGTACCCGCCAGGTATACTTTACCAACGTGGCTTTCCTCAAAGAGGTAAAAACCACCACCAACAGTTTCCGGCGGCTCAAACACCTGCTCATCCTGGCGGCGCGGGTGCTGTTCATCACGTTCCTGGTGCTGGCCTTCGCGCAACCCTTCCTGGCGGGCCGCAATGCCAATGCCCCCAACACCACCGGCGGGGGCATTACCAGCCTGTACATTGACAACTCGCTGAGCATGCAGAACGAGTCGGGCAAACGCCGCTACCTCGACATTGCCACCAACCAGGCCGACGAGCTGCTCGGCAGCCTGCCCAACGCCCCCACGTACCACCTGCTTACCAACGACTTCGAGAGCCGCGACCAGCAACTGGTGAGCCGCGACAAACTCAAAGACCGCCTCACCGAACTCGAGTTTTCGGACACGTACCGCCCCCTGGACGCCGTGTACCGCCGCCAGCAGAGCCTGCTTGAACGCCTGTCCCGTTCGCCGGGCAACCAGCTGTTCTGGATTTCGGACTTCCAGCGCAGCACGGCCGGCGAACTCGAAAAGCTCAAAACCGATACGCTCAGCCAGGTTTACCTGGTGCCCGTGCAGGCCGAAGAGGTGTCCAACGTGTTCGTGGATTCGGTGTGGCTGGCTACGCCCTTCGTGAAGGAACGGGAAACCAACCAACTCAACGTGCGGCTCGTCAATACGGGCAAGGAACGGATCGAGAACCTGCCCATCAAGCTTTTCATTGACGAAAAGCAGGTTTCCTCCTCGTCGGTGAGCCTGGAACCCGCCGGCTCGGGCGCCACTGAGTTCA
>CADCTQ010000392.1 GCA_902805615.1 uncultured Cytophagales bacterium | reverse complement strand
AGTAGGCATAATCTTTTTATTGATAGCAGTATGGTTCACCTATGAATTCACTTTAGGTAGAGGAGTCGAATATAAGTGGAACGGGAAGGTGTTTTATGGTAAAAATAAAATAAAGGAGAAAGTACAGGCACTAACACCACCTACTCCAATCACCGGGCCGCTCCAGCGCAAAGCCCAAGCATGAGGCCACGGCGCTGGGTAGGTTTGTTACGTTGTGCACAATTCTCCCATACCGGGAAACGTATTGATTTAGGATGCTAACGTTAGTGCTGGACCAGCGGGAATATGTACATAATTTGCATTTTGGTTGGTGTATATTGTACTATTCCTGACGTTAATCAGTACAGAAGAACACGACCCACCCATCAGCATAGAAACAAGATTTGAAGAAAATGTCGGACGTATTTATGAAAATTCTGGCGGCGGCAATTTCCGGATTGATTGGTTTAATCTTAATCCCGATTCTGGCAGTCGACTTTTCGTCACTTCAATGGGTGCCTCTATTGATAATCTATTTTCTTCCCGGTTTTTGTATTGGACTAGTAATTGTGTTTGAACTACTGACCAGAATTCCCCCATTACTGGTAGTCTACAGGTTTATCCAAGGAGTCAACATAATCTTTTTGTTTTTAATTTTACTTATCGCAGAATGGTTAATAATGTGGCAAGTTGACCCAAATAATGACCTGGTTTTTACCTCGCAATTTGCAACAGCAACAATTCCGGCTATTTGGATGTATGCTTACCTGGGTAAAACGATGAAGTTTTTGAAATAAGAGACGACACATGGATTCATGCAACAGTACTGCACACAACACCAAATCCGACGAGAACCACCCTTGCCTACCACATGGCCTAATCGCAACAGCGATGGTATGCGCGAATTTTTGATTCGTGAGCGGTCGTGCAAAAACCCGATGCCATAACTGTTTAAATTATACAAAATGAAATTATCTACGTATTCCTTTAAATGGTTTACAATTCTGTTTTTATTAGTCGCTTTACAGGCACAATCCCAGCATACGGAGGCTTATAAACATCCACCAAGTGAGGTGGTGACGATTCACTCCAGGGTTTTAAACGAAGATCGCAAAGTTTATGTTCATTGCCCTAAATCAGACTCAGCGGATTTGAACAAACGATTTCCCGTACTATACTTAATGGACGGGGACAATCACTTTGAACTCCTTGCTCAGTATGCCGATTACCTTAGTCGTCCAGATGTTTCGGCAATGCCTAAGATAATAGTCGTCGGCATCTCAAATACAAAACGAACCAGAGACCTTACCCCAACAAACAGCATAATGGACTACCTGGGCAAACCAGATAGCAGTTCGTACAAACTCAGTGGCGGGAACGAAAATTTTTTACAATTCATCAAGACTGAATTGATGCCCCTGATCGACAAAAGTTACCAAACAGAGCCATATAAAATTTTTGCAGGGCATTCCTTTGGGGGAGTTTCAGCCATCAATTGCATGTTGACCCATCCCGACATGTTTGATGCTTACATTGCGGTAAGCCCGTCGCTTTGGTGGGACAATGAGTATCTTTTGAAAATGACCGATGAAAAACTAAAAACCGGTTCCGTATTGAACAAAATGCTTTTTTACAGCAATGGAAATGAAGGGGGAAGCAATTCGTTTTTTCACAAACATTTATTAAAATTAAATTCGACAATAGCTAAAAAAAAGCTAAAAAGACTTGACTATATGTATAAACATTACCCAAGCGAAACACACATGACAGAACCAATTGTTGCTTATTTCGATGCACTGCGATTTATTTTTAAGGAATGGGGAAAGGATCGCTGAGGACAAAAGCCTGTGGATAAACGCCTGCACTGCTAACCGGGTATTGGCAATATGGCGGCTGGACGTTAAACGCTCAACAAATGCTCAACAGCCGGGCAGGCAGATACGAATAGCCACCAATTCTATGTAACAACGGACAGAAGAGGAATGAACCACCACTAACACCGCACCCGCCGACAGCCCGGCCGCCTCACCGCATAGCCGGCGCATGGAGCCAGGGTGTGCGGGGATGCTTGGTCCGTTAGCGGTCATTGTAAAACGACACCTAAAGCACAATATTCATTAAATGATGAAAAGCAAAACAGGCGCATTTGAGGAAACCGAAGTGTTGGACAACGGTCCCTTTTACCACGGAACGAAAGCGGATTTGCAGGTTGGCGATTTGCTGACGGCAGGGTTCAGGTCGAATTACAAACCTGAAGTCATCATGAACCACATTTATTTTACCGCCCTGGTCAATGGGGCGGGGCTTGCCGCGGCCCTGGCCAGAGGGGATGGCCGCGAACGGGTGTACATCGTTGAACCGACGGGGCGCTTTGAAAATGACCCGAACGTTACGGACAAGAAATTTCCGGGCAATCCGACCCGCTCCTACCGCAGCCAGGCACCCTTGAAAATCGTTGGCGAAGTAACGGATTGGGTGAGACAACCACCCGGGGAGATCGAAAAATGGCGGGAAAAGCTGGCGATCCTCGAAGCGGACCCAAGCGCGGAAATCATTAATTGATCTCAGCAATGGCCATCCCCTTCCTGGTCATTGGCAGTAAAACCCTTATGAGCAGGGATGAAATGGCAGACAGCTACGCCGTAAAAGAATAGGTGCAGCCAAAACGATCCCGGGAGGGGCTTGTTTGACGATTGTTCTTTTACCCCGAGCGGCAGGCGGCTCGAACTTGTCTACACCTCCTACCCGGCCGATGCGCCCCAAAGTACGCGCAAGCCATTCTACCGGCAAGATTAACGACAGCAGGGCCAAAAAAGCAAACGATGCGATTGAAGTGGCGAGAATATCCGGCAGCCGTACGAATAATCCCGGTGATTTACTCCATCGGGTTTCTCGCGGGAACGCATTCTCACGCCACCGGAATATGGCATAACGGTTTTTTCGCCCAGCAAGCACCTTTGGTGTTCAACATCTACTGGGACTTGCTTACCTTGTTTGACCCATTAACCGTACTCCTGCTGTGGACCAGGCCCAGGCTTGGGGTAGCATTGGCGGCAGGAATCATGCTTACGGACATTCCCATCAACGCCTACTCGTACGCCTCCGGCTGTTTTGGCCCTCCCGTACCAGGAATGATTCCTGCCTGGCTTTTTACGCAATCCCTGTTTGCCACGTTCGTGTTCGTGACGGCACCTATGGTACTGGGAAAACCAAGGGCAGGTGTGACGCGTTAGCCACCACTGAAGCAATGAAAACGCGATTCTTGACAATGCTTTTAGGGATTGTCCTGGCGCAGACACTGGCCGGGCAAACCAGAATTGATCATGCTCAGATCAAAAAGAGCGGATAAACAGCAAGTAAGAGATTGAATGTGGAGTAAAAAGATCAATGGGAGCCAGCAGTTTATGAATGAGATACCTTCCGATCCAAAGCGACTCTTTTTGCTGGATGGTTTGGGAGGGATGCTTTCGGCCTTCCTGCTGGGAGTCGTTTTGGCAAGGTTCGAAACCACCTTTGGCATGCCGCGGAAAGTACTGTACTTCCTCTCCTGCCTGGCTTGCCTCTACGCCGTTTACTCCTTGTTGAGCCATTGGCGGGTTAAAGGGAACTGGAAGCCCTATATGCAGGCAATTGCAGTCGCAAACCTGTTGTATTGCTGCTTGACAATAGGTTTGGTAATTTACCACTATCACGCACTCACCAGGTTGGGGGTGATCTATTTTCTACTCGAAGTGATGATCATCGTGGGTTTGGTAATTATGGAACTGAAAACAATTTCTGGATTTCGCAGCGAACAGTTTTGAAAGCATACCGCAAACCCCGGCAACCGGGCCGCCCCGGCGCTGGGCAAGTTTGATCCGTTATAAGTTAATCACGTATAAAAAATGGATGAAAGCGTACGACAAGGCCGCAGAGAAATCATATTGTTATTTGCCGCCGGCTTGACTTTATCTTTATTGATTATAGTAGTCTTCATTATTAAAGTTGGCTCCCAGAATCTTTTTCCGCAGATTGTAAGGACAACGCTGACCGTGTTGCTGATGGTGTTTACGTACCAAGGGTCCAGAATAGCCAAGTGGTTGCTGACGGGAAGTTATCTTTTTGGCGCAGTATTCATTTTTCAAAACCAATTGATGGGGTCAGTCTCAGGACTCATGTTTGAGTTATACGTGTTGATGTTCGGATTTTACTGTTTCTTCCCGCTATACTTGCAGTTATCCGGAAACATTGGCAAGTTCTTAGACGATCAAAAAAGCAGGCACAACGGCAACTAACCCCAGACCCAAACGGCAACCGGCCTTGCCCGCTGCGCGGCCCCACTCCAATGGTACGGCCATGCGGGTTTTTGATTCTTAACCCGCAAGTACAAAATGAAAACAGCATCCGAGCCTACCATTTTCCTTGATATTGACGGCGAATTGTGTACGCAGCATCCTAAGCATATTGAAAGAGTAAATGGTGCGTTTGTTGCGTTGGCGATTCTTGAAAATGGAAACACTTACGAACGGTGTACTACAGTTGAAAAGGCTGACCCTGGCCGATGCACCGGCATTTTACGCACTGTATGCCCTTCCGGAAGTGGGTGGGCATTTTGACCAGTCGCCTTTCCTGCCGGGTGAAACGGCGGTTGACTTCACGCGCCGAATCATCACCCATTGCGCCTTTATCTGGACCATCCGCCTGTGCGCCCAACCGGAGGTAATTATTGGCGATGCGGCCCTCCATCATTATGACCCGCAGGGCAGGCAAATTGAAATTGGCGGCAGTCTTTTACCTCCTTACTGGGGCAAAAACCTGATGAGGCAAGCGTTTGAACTGCTCATTGACTTTGCCGGGCACACCCTGAACGTTGAACGGATCATTGGTAAAACCAGTCCGGGCAATAGCCAAGCCATCAGCATGGTGAAAAAATTAGGTTTTCAAAGCGTAGGGGTGATCGGAAATGAACTGATTCTCCGGAAAACCATTCGCCAGCAACCCGCTGACCAGTAACCGGCAGCGGAGGGTGCTTAAACCAATAGAACCATACTCCCGCGCCACCGAACATCAGCGGTCCAGTGCGCGGAAGTCGCCTTTGTGGCGCTTGCGGATGATGACTTTTTTGCCCGAAACCTGTTCGAGGAAAGGCTGGAGAATCTGCCGGGCGTTCTCCTCGGCCTGTGGCAGGATGCCCATGTCCAGCGCCGACTGCCGCACCTTCTTCTCGGCGGCGGCGTAGGCTTCGTTCACCAGTTTGCCCTCCTCCTGAAAATACGTGTTCTGCGTGTCGTAGAGCTTCGACTGTTCGTGGTTGATCTTGTACACGCACAGTTCCGCCTCGGGCAGGTACACGATCACCGTCGAGTCGCTTTCCACCACGTCGTCGGGTCCGATCCTGGTCAGGTCTACGCAGCCCACGGCCTCCCCGTTGACGATGAGCACGGCCCTGGCCTTGTCGAGGTACTGGTTCAGGAGTGGGTAACTGGTCCGGTCCTTTTCAAACTCGACCACGTCGCGAAAGTTGTACTTCACCAGTTCGAGCTTCCCCATGCGGGTTACCTGGGTGAGTACGGTGTGGTGGGTCACCACGGGTTCGGACGCCGTTTTTTCCGGTTCCCCGAAGAAGCGGTTGTACAACGCCGCGGCACCGGCCACCAGTAAGGCAACCAGCGTAAGCTTGACCAGAAAACGAATCACGCGCATGTTGAAAAATATCCCTTGACAAAGTAACAATATTTGTGCTGGTTTAGTGGCATGAATGTCCGCCGCCCGCACCGAACCGGCGTGCCATGCTGCCCGTAAAACCTTGCCTGTCGTTCCAACTACTGCGTAAACACCCATGAAACTGTACCGTACCCAAGAAGGAATTCTCATTGAAAAAGACAACGCGTATTACCGCCCGGACCTGCCCGACTGGAACATGCTGGTCAACCACCCCAACCTGCCCGCGTACCTGGCCGGGACCGTCGCCAAAACCCCGCTGACCCACGTGGTCACGGAATTCAAGCCGGAGTGGGTGCTGCCGCCGGTGGTGGGCCAGGAAGTGTGGGCGTCGGGGGTGACGTACTACCGCAGCAAAGTAGCCCGCATGGAAGAATCGCAGGACGCCGGCGGGGGTACGTTCTACGACCGGGTGTACGACGCCCAGCGGCCCGAACTGTTCTACAAATCGTCGCCCAGCAAGGTGATCGGTACGGGCGGCAAGGTGCGCATCCGCCGCGACTCGGCCTGGAACGTGCCCGAACCCGAGCTGACCCTGTTCATCAATTCGGCCGGCCAGGTGGCGGGCTACACCATCGGCAACGACATGAGTTCGCGGGACATTGAGGGCGAAAACCCGCTCTACCTGCCGCAGGCCAAGGTGTACGACGGCGGCGCGGCCCTCGGGCCCTGCCTGTACGTGCCCGCGGCGCCGCTGCCCCCCGAAACGCCCATCCGCATTCAGATCCTGCGGGACGGGGCGGTGGCCTTCTCCGGCGAAACGGCGCTGACGCAACTGAAACGGAAGTTTGCCGAACTGGCCGGCTACCTCTGCCGCGAGATGAGCTTCCCGCACGGCTGCTACCTGATGACCGGCACGGGCATCGTGCCCCCCAACGACTTTACCCTCCGCAGCGGCGACGACATCCGCATCACCATTGACCCGATCGGCACCCTGGCGAACGTAGTGGCGTAACGTAAATTCTTTAAAGAAATGGAATATGAACCATGTAACTATATCCGTAATTCATGGGGATGCGCTCCTGACCGTAGCCGATACACTGGTGTTGAAGTATGCACAAGTTCCTCACGGACTCGACCGAACGGTAATCAGCAGGTTTGGTGCATCAAATAATCGGGTAGATCACAAGTTGCCCCACGTCGGAAACCACTTATTCATTGACAGCAGCAACATCATAAGTACAAGGAATGTGCTGTTCATTGGTGTTCCCACCTTGGAACAGTTCGGGTACAAGGAGATTCGTCAATTCAGCCGGAATGCGTTAACGTTTCTGGCTTCCCTGGCTCCGGATACAAGATCCGTGGCCATAACCATTCATGGTGCGGGTTACGGACTTGATGAAACGGAAGCATTTGAATCGCAAATAGCTGGGTTTACCGACAGCATTACTGCCGGAATGTTTCCGGAACAGCTGGAAGACATCATCATCGTTGAACAGTCCGAGGGGCGGGCCCAGAGGCTGCAAGCAGTTTTGAAAAGACTATTTCCAGACGGCACACTCTCACTGCGGCGACTGAAAGTTCTCAAAGAAAGTACAACAGAAATCCTGGAGTTCGCCGGCAATGGCTCTGAAAGCAAAAAAAGCGTATTTGTTGCAATGCCTTTTTCGGAGGACTTTAATGACATCTTTTATTATGGCATCCAGGGCGCAGTAAACGCCGCCGGCTATCTGTGCGAAAGGGCAGATTTGCAATCATTTGTCGGGGATGTTATGGAGTGGGTAAAAACCAGGATATCATCGGCCAACTTTGTTATTGCAGATTTAACCACCGCCAACCCTAATGTTTATCTAGAAGTAGGGTATGCCTGGGGATTAAATAAAAAAACGGTTCTGATCGTAAAGGACACAACGGAACTTAAGTTTAACATCCGCGGACAAAGATGCCTCCCTTACAAAAGCATCAAAGATTTGGAAACCAAACTGAAAGCAGAACTTATCAACTTGAGGATTTAACACTTGCAAACTTGCATGGCATTAATATAATGGTCGGAACGCTACTTTGACAACTGTATCTCAATAAGTGACTCTCAATTCCCATGGGCCTCGTGTTCAGCCTGTATTTCGTAACCCGGACCAACCGGCCCGGACGGCTCTTCGAAGACATCAGCATCGAATTCTGCCGGCTGGTGCAGTCGGCGCAGGAACCCCTGGGTTCGCAGTACCACCACCGGGAGTTGCGGCAAGTCGAGGAACTGCTGGGACTCGACCTGTCCATCCTCCTCAACCTTGCCCCGGACGTGGAACCAGCCATCAGCTGGCTGACCTACGAGGTGACCATGGCGCGGCAGCACGGCGAACACGAACGGGCCGACAAGGTGCAGGCCCAGCTCGATGAGGTGACCCGCCTGGAAGCGGAGCGGCAGCACCAGCCGCCCGGCGAAGGGTGGTTTAAAACGGAAGAATTACGCCGGGTCGTGGACGCGTGGCGCGGGAAGATCGCCGCCAACCCGCAGTACTGGCGGCACATGGCGTTTTCAGGGGCCTTCGGCAACTGGAACAACTACTTTACCGACCTGCCCGCCGCCTCCCCCGACGAAGCCCGCCTTTCGGACGACCTGGAACGACTGGCCGGGTACATCCAACGGGCGCAGGCAATGGGCGAAACGTTCGCCACTTTTCAAATGCAGTGAAGGAACTGCCGGGCAAACCAACCCGTAAACCAAACACAACCATGCGCATCCTGTTCTTCTGCCCGTTCTGGGGATTGGCCCGCCCCTACCTCGAAACCTTCGCGGAGCCCGTACGGCCACTGCTGGAAAAGATCAAGGCGGCCGGCTACAACGGCGTGGAAACCCACCTGCCCTTCGACCCGGCGCAGAAAGAGGAATTTGTGGGTTTGCTCAAAGAATACGGCCTGGCCCTGATCGCCCAGCACTGGGCCGCCAACGGCCACACCGCCGAAGCGTACCTGGCCGACTTCCAAAAGCATCTCTACAACGCCGCCGAAGCGGAGGCCCTGTTCGTCAACTCGCAGACGGGCAAGGACTTCTTCACCTTCGACGAGAACGTGCGCATCCTCGAACGGGCCTTTGCCATCGGGGAGGAAACCGGGGTGAAGATCGTGCACGAGACCCACCGGGGCAAGTTCTCCTTCCACGGCCGTACCCTCCTGCCCTACCTGGAACGCTTCCCCGGCCTGCGCCTCACGGCCGACTTTTCGCACTGGTGCAACGTATCCGAATCGCTCTTGCAGGACCAGGCCGCCATTGTGCAGCAGGCCATTGCCCGGGCCGACCACATCCACTCCCGGGTGGGCCACGCGCAGGCCGCGCAGGTGAACGATCCCCGGGCCCCGGAGTGGCAGGAAGCGCTGGACGGTCACCTGGCCTGGTGGGACGCCATCGTGGAGACGCACCGCCGGGCCGGCGCCGCAACCTTTACCATTACCACCGAGTTTGGCCCCGACCCCTACATGCCCGTCCTGCCCTTTACCCGCCAGCCCGTCACCAGCCAGTGGGACGTAAACCTCCACATGATGCACCTGCTGCGGAAACGCTACGGGGAAGTGTAGGAGTTTGAGAGTTAGAGAGTTAGAATTTAAGCGCGAAGGAGACGCAAGGATCGCCAGGCGTACGCGTATTGCTCTGCGCCCTTTGCGCCTCCTTCGCGATCCTTGCGATTTAGTTCCTCCGGTCTCCCTTCCTCCCGTCTCCTTTTCTTTCTCCGTGTAACTACGTGCCCTCCGTGGTAAAACCTCTACCAAGATTCAGCCGATCAAACTGTTGATCGGGGAATGCACTTTTAACTGTGAGGCAATTGTTTGCAACCTGACAGGGAATATTCATTTCGTATCCGTACAACTCTCTGACTGCTGCATGTCCGCACTCCCGTGTGGCGAAAAAAGGACCTCTTGCTGTTCTGCTGCCTCTTTTAGGGGCGGGATACGAAATTATTCGGGGTTTTTATATGATTTTACTATACCCGTATTGTTACTTTCTATATAAAAAAGTGATGCCCGGCGGGAACGCTTCCGGCAGGGATGCGTGTAAACCTTTACTTACCAAAGTCACTTACCCATGATCAACAATCCCAATGAGAACGCAGCCAACGCCGGCAACGGACAGGCTGCCAATGGCACCAGCAACGGCGCTTCCGCCGGCCAGGTGCCCGGGTTGGCCAAGGACAACACCCTTACCACCCGCCAGGGACACCCCGTGTACGACAACCAGAACCTCCGCACGGTAGGCAGCCGCGGCCCGACAACGCTCGAAAACTACCCGTTCATCGAAAAGATCACCCACTTTGACCGGGAACGCATTCCCGAACGAGTGGTCCACGCCCGGGGTGCCGGCGCCCACGGCTACTTCGAAGCCTACGGCACGGTGGGCAACGAACCGATTGCCAAGTACACCCGGGCCAAGCTGTTCCAGCAGAAAGGCAAGCAGACGCCGGTGTTCGTGCGGTTCTCAACGGTGATCCACGGCGGCCACTCCCCCGAAACGCTGCGCGACCCGCGGGGTTTTGCCGTCAAGTTCTACACCGAAGACGGCAACTGGGACCTGGTGGGCAACAACCTGAAGGTCTTCTTCATCCGCGACGCCATGAAGTTTCCCGACCTGGTGCACGCCTTCAAGCCCGACCCGATCACCAACCGGCAGGACGGCGAACGGATCTTTGACTTCATCAGCAACACGCCGGAAGCCATGCACATGATCACCTTCCTGTTTTCGCCCTACGGCATCCCGGCCAACTACCGGCAGATGCAGGGCTCGGGGGTGAACACGTACAAGTGGGTCAACGAAGCCGGCGAAGCGGTGCTGGTCAAGTACCACTGGGAGCCCAAGCAGGGCATCCGCAACCTCACGCAGGCCGAAGCCGAAGAGATCCAGGGCAAGAACTTCAACCACGCCACCCAGGACCTCTACGACAACATCAAGGCGGGCAACTTCCCCGAGTGGGAACTGCTCGTGCAGATCATGAGCGACGACGAACACCCCGAACTGGACTTCGACCCGCTGGACGACACGAAGCTCTGGCCGCCCGACCAGTTTCCCTGGTTGCCGGTGGGCCGCATGGTGCTCAACCGCAACCCCGAAGACTTCTTCCTCGAAGTAGAACAGGTGGCCTTCGGTACCGGCGTGCTGGTGGACGGCCTCGACTTCTCCGACGACAAGATGCTCCAGGGCCGGACGTTCTCGTACTCGGATACGCAACGCTACCGGGTGGGCGCCA
>CADCTQ010000391.1 GCA_902805615.1 uncultured Cytophagales bacterium | reverse complement strand
TTTGCCCAGGCCGATTCGACGGGTACCCGGCCCAACGCCGGGCGGGTACGGCTGCTGGCGGCCGGCAGCACCACGGCCTACTCGGCGACGCTGGTGGGCCTGCACCAGCTTTGGTACAAAGAGCAGGCCCGCACGGGTTTTCACTTCTTCAACGACAACGCCCAGTGGAAACAGGTGGACAAAGCCGGTCACCTGTACACCACTTACCACATTGCCCGCCTCGGTACGCAGGCGCTGCGCTGGGCGGGGCTGCCCCCGGGCAAAGCGGCCGTGCTGGGCGGTGTAACGGGCCTGGTGTTCCAGACGCCCATCGAAGTGCTCGACGGCTTTTCGGCGGCGTACGGTGCTTCCTGGGGTGACGTGGCCGCCAACACGGCCGGCGCCGCGCTGCACGTGGGGCAACAGCTCCTGTGGCGGGAAGAACGCATTCACCCCCGGTTCTCGTTTCGCCCGACGGCCCTGGCCCGGCTGCGGCCCAACGTGCTGGGCAAAAACCTGCCCGAGCAAAGCCTGAAGGACTACAACGGCCAGACGTACTGGCTTTCCCTGGACGTAAAGCCCTGGCTGGGCGCCCAGAGCCGCTTTCCCGGCTGGCTGAACGTGTCGCTGGGGTACGGCGCGCAGAACATGGTGTACGCCAACGACGCGATCAACCGGGGACAGGGCTTCGATGCTTACCGGCAGTACTATTTGTCGTTGGACGTCAACTTTACCCGCATCCGCACGCGGAGCCGCCTGCTCCGGAGCCTGTTTTTCGTGCTCAACACTGTGCACGTCCCCGCCCCGGCCCTGGAATTCAACCGGCAGCACGGCCTCCTTTTCCATCCACTCTATTTTTAGACGGAAGATGTGATTTACTCATGAATGCAATTTCGTGCGGTCACGGAAAGGGGGTAAATGGACAATCTGGTGCTTATCCTTCCAGCAACTCCCCCAGGGCGGTTTCGGCCCGTTCGAAGCGGAAACCGGCCAGGACGGTTTCCATTTTGGCGGTGATGTGGTCGTTGCTCAGGTTGCCGATGCTGCCTTCGTGGGTGTGGTGTACTTCCCGTTTGGGCTGGTACGTACCCTCGGCAATCTCCTTGCCCACCTGCCGGTACGCCTCCCGGAACGGCACGCCGCTCAACACCAGTTCGTTGACCCGCTCCACGCTGAACAGGTACGCGTACCGGGGGTCGTCGAGGATGTGTTCCTTCACGGTTACGTTTTCCAGCATGAAGTGCGCCACGTCCAGGCAGTCCAGGATTTCCGTGAAGGCGGGCATCACAATCTCCTTGGTCAGTTGCAGGTCGCGGTGGTAGCCGGAGGGCAGGTTGGACAGGAGCAGCGCAAACTCGTTGGGCAGGGCTTTGAGGCGGTTGGTTTTGGCCCGCAGGAGTTCGGCCACGTCGGGGTTCTTCTTGTGCGGCATGATGCTGGAACCCGTCGTCAGGGCGTCGGGCAGCGTCAGGAAGCCGAAGTTCTGGCTGTTGTAGAGGCACACGTCCATCGCCAGGCGCGACAGGGTACCCCCCACGGCGGCAATGGCCGTGCAGGCGTACTGCTCGGTTTTGCCCCGGCTCATCTGGGCGTACACCACGTTGTAGTGCAGCGATTCGAAGCCCAGCAACTGCGTGGTGAAAGTGCGGTCCAGCGGGAAGGAGGAGCCGTAACCCGCCCCCGAGCCCAGCGGGTTCTGGTCGGCGATTTTATACGCCGCCTGCAGGAGCAGCAGGTCGTCGGCGAGGCTTTCGGCGTAGGCCCCGAACCAGAGGCCGAACGAGGAGGGCATGGCAACTTGCAGGTGCGTGTAGCCGGGCAGCAGTACGTTTTTGTGCGTTTCGCTCAGTTGGACCAGCAGCCGGAACAATTTCTCCGTAGCCGCCACGACCTCGCCGATGCGGTGGCGGCAGAAAAGCTTGAGGTCCACCAGCACCTGGTCGTTGCGGGAACGGCCGCTGTGGATTTTCTTGCCGGTTTCGCCCAGTTGCCGGGTCAGTTGCAGCTCCACCTGCGAATGCACGTCCTCCACGCCTTCTTCAATGGCGAACTGCCCCGCCTCCACCTGCTGGTAGATGTCACGCAGGGCCGACCGCAACTGCAATTCTTCCGCTTCCGACAGCAGCCCGATGCGGGCCAGCATCCGGGCGTGGGCCATGGAGCCCAGCACGTCGAACGGGGCCAGGTGCAGGTCCAGTTCGCGGTCCCGGCCCACGGTAAACCGCTCAATCTTCCCGGAAACGGGGGTGTTCTCTTTCTGCCAAAGCTTCATGGGAAATTACAAATGGAAAATGGGAAATGGAAAATGAGGGATGACCCGCCCCAGGGCCGTTGTTCGGAACCGGGCTTTGCGTCCTCCCTTGCGCCTTTGCGTGAAAAGCGTATCAGTACTCTTGCAATACCCGGAGGCGGCGGAAGCCATTGATGCGGTACGTACGCTGGAGGAGGGGCGCCAGCAGGAGGGCACTGCCGCCGACAATGGCTCCTACCCTGACGTTGCTCCAGTCGTAGTCGGGCGAATCGCCGCGGAAGATGGGGTTATACGTAGCCGCCAGGATGTACAGCAGGCCGGCCCGCGGCAGAATCTTCACCGCCGCCCGGGCCAAACCGGCTTCCCGCCGCACCACCACCGCCCGGATGCCGCTCAGGGGTACGTCGGTTCCCATGATTACGATGGAAGTGTCGGTTACGTGCGTGATTACGTCGCGGTATTCGCGCCGGTCGTCCTTTAGTTTGATGGAAACTTCGTCGCCCACCCGGAAGCGGAGGCGCTTCACCTTGCCGGGCTTGTCGAGCACCAGGTAGCGGCCCTGCGCCCACGACGTGGCGTCGGCCAGGCACAGGAGCAGCAGGAACGGGGGTAGAAAACGGACCAGGGTACGCATGAGCAGGGGCAGTGTGGGGTCAAATTAACAATTTACACGTGAGTAACGCCGCCCGATACGATAAATTTCATGATGGCCGTGCCGGACGCCTGCACGGGCGTTACGTTTTCGCGGGGCACGATGTAGAGGTCGCCCGAAAAGTTGTAGGAGTGCGGCAGGTACACGGCCACCTTGCCCGCCAGGCCCAGTTCGGCCAGGTCCACCTGCGTGATGAAGCCCAGCTTGCGCAGGTCCGATTCGCGGTTGAGCGTCACCAGCACGGGCTGCGTAAACTTCTTTTTGTCACCCACGAAGGCCGAAAACAGGTCTTTCAGCGACGAGTAGAGCACGTTCACCAGCGGCAGCCGGTTGAGGGAGTTTTCGAGCAGTTGGAAGAGGGGCCGGGCAATGAACGTGGAACCCAGGTAGCCGACCACCGTGACCGAGCCGAAGATGATGAGCAGGCCGGCCCCCGGAAACCACAGGGGCAGCAGGGCGTCAATCCAGCGGATGGCGGCCCACAGGATGTACACGGTAACGCCCACCGGGGCGACCAGCAACAGGCCGCGCCCGAAGTATCGGATGAAGTATCGCATAAAAGGGGTTACTCCCGGCCCACCTGACCCTGCTGGGCGCGTTGCTTGTAATGTTCCTTCAGTTCGTACAGGCGTTCCTGGAAGCCCGCGGGGCCGTAGGGAAATTCCGGGATGATGAGCTTGCGGAGGAGTTCCATCAACTCCGGGGAGTGGTTGGTGCTGCGGCCGGTTTCCATCGAAACATTGCGCAGGGTCGTCCAGACCATGGCTTTGAGCACGTTCTGTTCCCGGTTGAGCATGATGCACTCGGTGGTGATGGAGTGGTGGTCAAAGAAGATCAGCGAGGTTTTGACCGATACGGTTTCACCGTACATGGCCGGCCGCAGGTAAGAAATCTGGTGGCCGGTCACCACCCAATGGGCGTTGTATTCCTTGGACAGTTTGAGCGGGCTCCAGCCGTAGTAGTGCAGGGTCTGGTCGGCCCGGGCGTTGAAGAAATAGTCCAGGTACTTGGCGTTGTTGAGGTGCCCGTACGGGTCGCAATCCTGAAAACGGACGACCAATTCACTATCCGGCTGCTTGTTGTAGGACGACTCCATCGGGAAGTGGTTTCTGTTTGGATACCCGGGTTCGGGCCGCACGGCATTGTTCGTGCGTAATGGGTCAATACCTTACCTGGCCCGAATTCCCCGCAAACTTAACCAATAAGCGCCTTACGCGTAGCGTATTATTGCCGGCTATATCACCCGATTTTTCCCATGAATCCCACAACTCAACACGTGACGCTGTACGCGGTGTTTCTGAACGACATCCTCAACCTGTACCGGGACAAGAAGGACCAGTTTGCGCAGCCGCTCTTCGAAATGACCCGGCCCTACGACTTGTCGGACCCGTTCAACAAAGTGCCCCTGGACCTCTACAACCAGATGTGCGACTGGCTGGAGCAGGAACTGGGCCCGGCCAACCTGCGCAAGGTGGGCGTCCAGATCGGCGAAACGGTATACGAAGCCCTCTCCAACTCGGGCAGCCTGCCGGTCAACCCCAAGCCCATTGACCTGCTCAATGGCCTGGTGTACGCCGCCGCCAACATGATCCAGGACCCGGAAGGCCGGGGCTGGGAAATCCTCGAATCAAAGGAAAGATCCATTGTGATGCGCCGTACGCAGTCCTTCAACAGCATTCTGCAACTCGGCTTGCTGCGCGGGCTGGTGCAGAAGACGGGTGCCCGGGTGGTCGAAGTAAAGTACCTCCACAGCGTAGCCCAAGGCGCCGACTATGACGATTACCTCATCACCTGGATGTAGGCATTCGTCACTGGTCACTGATCATTGGTAATTCAGAAAGGGTTGGCGCGGGACGCTAACCCTTTTCGTTTTGCAGCACGAAGGCCAGGGTGCGTCTTTCGGCCCAGTTGGCGCCGCCGGCGGCGCTGAAACCGACGTGTCCGCCCCCGGCGGGCATTTCGAGGAACAGGTGCGGGTTGGCTTCCGCTTCGGCCACCGGGAAGCAGTCGGGCGTGAGAAAGGGGTCGTTTTGGGCGTTGATGATGAGTGACGGCACCCGGATGTGCGGCAGGTACGGCTTTACGCTGGCCTGCCGGTAGAAGTCTTCCGCGTCCCGGAAGCCGTGCAGGGGCGCCGTGTACCGGTCGTCGAAGTCCTTGAAGGCTTTCACGCCTTTGAAATGCCGGTAGTTGATCTGCTCCGGGAACAGCTCGGCTTTGGCTTTGATCTTGCGGCCCAGCTTGCGGATGAACCGGCGGGCGTAGAACCGGTTGCCGGGCTTGGAAAGGTGCACCACGCTGGTCACCAGGTCGCAGGGCACCGAGATGGCCACGGCTTTGCGGATCACGGGCAGTACTTCGCTCCCTTTCTCCCCCAGCAGCCGCAGCGTCATCGAGCCGCCCATGCTGAAACCCACCAGGGCCATTTCACGGTACCGGCCCCCGGCGGCGTGGCGCACCACGGTTTCCAGGTCCAGCGAATCGCCGTGGTGGTAGAACCGGGCCAGGCGGTTCATCTCCCCGCTGCAACTGCGGCAATTCCAGGCCAGGGCATCCCAGCCGGCCGCGTTAAAAGCTTTTGCCATGCCCTTCACGTAGTGGCGGTCGGTGCTGCCCTCCAGGCCGTGCGAAATGACCACGAGGGCATCGGCTCCCACGGTTGCCCAGTCAAGGTCCAGGAAATCGGCATCGGGCGTAAAAATCCGTTCCCGGCGGTAGGCAACGCCACGTACCCGGCGGAACAAGCTGGGAATGATCGTCTGCAAATGGCCGTTGAACTGCCAGCGCGGCGGCAGGTAAGAGGTTGAAGGAAGTACCGGCATAAGATAAAAAGGAAACCGCAGACCGGAGGAAGGGAGACCGGAGGAGGCGTGCCCTTACAAGCCGGAAAACAGTGGGCAATGCGAGTTCAATCGCCCCATACTCCATACCGAAGCCCGTCAAGGATAGTTCCCGATCCGCCGCGCTGGCGCGAAGCTGTACTTCGTGCCTACTGTTTCTTCCGCCTCTGGCGGAACCAAGGTTTGTTTGCCCGCACCTTTTACACCAATTGCTAATCCTGCGGTTCTTGATCTACTGCCGGACTGATGCTACCCGTTTCACGCTACTCTGCCATTAGGATAATTCTGGGTGAGTATCCGTTGACATTGGTTCCGCCGGAGGCGGAAGAAATAGCAGGCACGAAGCACAGCTTCGCGCCAGCACGTAGCGCTTCCATTCAACAGGCAAATTCTATCCTACGAGCCCGGTCTCATCCAAAGGCTCCATCCGGCGCACCGCCCCGGTTCGTTCCCGATTTCTCCTCCCGTCTCCCTTCCTCCGGTCTGCGGATTCCTTTCTACTCGCATTCGGGTTTGAAATTGGCCGTGGGGTAGTTTTTGCGGCGGTAGGAGTAGTGCCACCATTCGGAGGTGATGGGTTCGAAGCCGGCCCCTTGCATTGCCTCCTTGAGAATGCGGCGGCGGGTCAGCACTTCGGTAGGCAGGTCGGTGTAGGCGTGGTGCGCCTCGCGGCCGAAGTGGTCGAAGGGCGTGCCCATTTCGAGTTCGTGGCCCAGGCTGTCGGTGAGGGTCAGGTCTACGGCCGCCCCCTTGTTGTGCACCGAGCCGCTGCCGTACGGGTTGCCCACGTAGCGGTCGTCGGGCATGATCTTCCACATCTTTTTCTGCACGTCGAGCGGCCGGTAACAATCGTATAGCTTGATGCGGTAACCTTCCCTTTTCAACTGGTCGTGGGCCTTCAGCAGGGCCAGGGCCGCTTCTTTGCGGAGCAGGCACTTGTCGCAGTCGTATACCTTTTCCTTCAGGAAGTTGTCCGCCGTGGCGTACCGCATGTCGGGCACGAAGAGCGTATCCACCCGGATCAGTTCCACGAAAGCCGTGTCGGGCAGCGCCGCCACCGAATCGCGGGGAAACAGGGCTTGGGTCCGAACCGGCGGGGCTACGGGTACGGGCTCCGGCGCGGCTCCCGTATCGGCCGTAACCGACACGGTATCGCTTCCCGCGCCTTCGCTGCTCACCTGCCGGCGGGAATCGCAGGCAGACAGACTCAGGACACTGGCAAGCAGGCAATACAGTACATTTCGCATGGGCAAAGGGTTGTCGGGCCGAAGATACGCGGGGCGGAATGTCTTCCAAAAGGCGCCCAAAGGTCATATGTCGCCGCATTCCGCGGAACGGCCGTTGCAAGTTGGATATAAAAAGTGTAAAATTATCCCATTCTCGTCCCATTTTACCCCCAGACCTCGCATGCGTTTCGCCAAAAGTCTCCCGTTGCTCCTGCTCCTCGTCCCCCTGTTCGCCCTGGCGCAAACGGCCCCGCCGAAAAACCCGGCCAACGGTCCGAAAACGGGCACCGTCCGCGCCGGCACGCTGCGCTGGCAGTTCCCGCTGCGGCGCACCCACGCCGGGGTACTGATGGGCAACGGCACGCAGGGACTGATGGTATGGGGCGGCGACCGGACGCTGAACGTGACCGTGGGCCGCGCCGGCTTCTGGGACCACCGGGGCGGCAACGAATTTTCGGCCCGCACGACGTTCGGGGAGGTGAAAAAGCTGTTGCAGGCCAAAGACGAAGAAGGCATCAAAAAAGTATTTGAATTGCCCAAGACCGGCGACCAGGGCCTGGGCCATCCCCAGCAGCTCGGCGGCGGCCGGCTCGAACTTACCCTCCCGGAAGGCTGGCACTTGCAACGCGCCGACCTGCACTTGAGTACGGCCTCGTTGCGGGTCCTGGCAACTGCCCCGGGCGGCCAGGAGGCCACGATTACCGTGAACCAGGCGGTCACGGAAGAACTGACCTGGGTTGACCTGCCCGCCCCGCTGGCCGGCAAAGTGGCCGTAAAGCTGATTCCCAGTTGGGAATTCGTGAAGGAAGCCCTGCAAAAAGTTGGCGTAGCCGCCCCTGACGTTTGGACGGAAACGGCCGCGGCCGGCGCCAAGATCAGCGGTTTCACCCAGACGCTGCCCGCCGACGACCCGCTGGCGATGGGCTTTGCCGTCCGCAAGGGCCAGGTGCTCATTGGCTCAGCCCTCGGCAAAGCGGCCCCGCAGAACGTGGTGAAGGCCGTGGGGGCGGCCGACCCGGCCAAACTCCGGGCGGCGGCCGACGGCTGGTGGAAAACGTACTGGTCCGACGTGCCCCGCATCCAGTTGCCCGACCCGGCCTTGCAGGAAATCGTGGACTACGGCCTCTACAAGCAGGCTTGCGCCACGCCGCCGCAGGGCGTGGCCTGCGCCCTCCAGGGTCCGTTCATGGAGGAGTACCAACTGCCGCCGTGGAGCAACGACTACCATTTCAACATCAACATCCAGATGATCTACTGGCCGGCCCTGGCGACCAACCGCCTCTCGCACTTCGGCCCCCTGTGGAACCTGATCAAAGGCTGGATGCCGCAACTCAAATACAACGGCGAGAAGTTCTTCGGCCGCGAAGGCGCCCTGATGCTGCCCCACGCCGTGGACGACCGCTGCCGCGTGGTGGGCACGTTCTGGTCGGGCACCATTGACCACGCCTGCACGGCCTGGATGGCCCAGATGGCCTGGCAGCACTACCGCTACGGCATGGATCAACAAGTATTGCAGGAGGTGGCCTGGCCGCTGCTGGTCGGTGCCTTCGAGGGGTACTGGGCCATGCTCGAAGAGGTGGACGACGGCAAGGGCGGCAAGCGGCTGAGCCTGCCCGTATCGGTGAGCCCCGAGTACCGCGGCTCCAACATGAACGCCTGGGGACGGGATGCTTCCTTTCAACTGGCGGCCCTGCACCGCGTGGCCCGCACCCTGCCCGAAGCCGCCAAATTGCTCGGCAAACCGGCCGATGCCCGCTGGGAGGACGTACGCCGGCGGCTGCCCCCGTACACCACCTTCGAGGGCAAGTGGCTCGAAGAGTGGAACCAGTCGAACAAGCGCATTGCCCTGTGGGAAGGCATGGACCTGATCGAAAGCCACCGGCACCATTCGCACCTGGGCGCCATTTATCCCTTCGCTACCGTCTCCAACCGCGACCCCGAACACAAGGACATCATCAACAACAGCCTGACGGTGTGGAAGTACCGCGGGGCAGGCGGCTGGTCGGGCTGGTGCGTGCCCTGGGCCTCCATCCTGTGGTCCCGGAGCGGCCAGACCGAAGCGGCCGTAAGCTGGCTCCACTGGTGGAAGGAAAACTTTACCAACGAAGGCCGCGGCACGCTGCACAACGCCGCCAACAACGGCACCAGCGCCCTGGGCTCGGCCGTGCTGGCCAAACTGCCCGGTGACGCGCGCAACTACGAGGTCATGCAGCTCGATGCGGGGTTCGGCGCCCTCAACGCCGTGCTCGAACTGCTCGTGCAGCACCGCGACGACGCCATCTACGTGCTCCCCGACCGGCACCGCGACTGGCAGGACGTGCAGTTCGACAACATCCGCACCGAGGGGGCTTTCCTGGTGAGTGCCCGGGTGGCCGGCGGCCAAGCGCAGGAAGTACGGGTGAAGAGCCTGGTGGGCGGCCCCCTGAAGCTGGCCCACGGGCTGGGCGAAAATTACCTGCTCAACGGCCAGCCCGCCGGCGGCGCCATCCTGAACCGGGCGTGCAAAGCCGGGGAAGAAATCGTGTTGAAGCGGAAGTAACCGCTGTCCCGGTTAGATGCCTGGCCCACGGTTAAAACCGGGTACGTGATCAGCATTCAACCCTGAAGGCAACTGGTTGGAACGTCCACGCCTTATCTTGTCGGGTAAAAGGTTGAAAAAGCGTATTGGAAGAGCCTGATGATAGCCTAATGAGTAGACCCACCCTTTCCCGTATCCCCGCCAGGCGATGAGTCCTGTCATGCTGACGAAGGAAGCATCCCGCACCACAATGCAGTACAGAGATAAAGCACAGAGATGCTGCCTGAAACACGGGCTTTGGCAAGGGCTGCTTTCCTGGGTACCGGGTATTGGCCGAATGTTTCTTTCGCCGGATGCTTCCTTCGTCAGCATGACAGGACTCATCGCCTGGCGGGGATACGGGAAAGGGTGGGCCTGACAATGCCTTTTGCAAATACATGTGAAACAGGATAAGGCGTAAATACTACAACCAAACGCACCTGCGCTAACCACATACTCAACGGTGGGCTGAGTAACCGATCTCACCGACCGGCTTGCCGCCAGGATGTCATTCTCCACGGTTGCTGCGGATAGATTTCCCTTTGACCGGGGCAAAGAAAAGCTTTTTCTTACAACGAAAAGGGCCAACGTGGGCCGGTTTGCGCGGGTGCCGTTGCGCGGCGGCGGGCGGCTTCGGGTGCCGGCTCCGTCCCATTTCCAATACTTTCTGGGAAAATTACAAATGCCCCGAGGTTACGAACCGGCATTGACACCTTACCAACCTAAGAATGGCAACAGACTTCTGTTTTTGTACATTTTCCGCAACAAAAAGGGGCGGGAATAGTAAATTACCTAGAACCGAATATTGCTATTAGAAGAAAGTATAAAGCAGCGGGTTTCCTTACGCTTTGGACCGTCTACCGGGAAATTTTGTTTCTGCTTTATTTGTTAACTATGTATAAAGTTCAATTTTTATGAGCAACCCAGTTCCATTAGCGATTCTATTCATTGTTCTATATTCCATTGTGGTGGTGTACGTTGTGAATCACTCTGACGTGCTGACGCGCAGAAGATGGCGCCGCAACTTCCGTTTCAGCCGCTTGCGCAAAAGGGTATCGGCCTAGCAGTGTCGGGTGAATTGCTTCACCTGAACACCGCCCAGGGCGGTTTTTTTGTTTTTAGCCCTTACCCTAACGCATTGACAGGAGCATTCCCCAAAGTAAAGCGCCGTTACGGGTCCGTAACGGCGCTTTACTTTGATGCGCATTTATACAAGCCCGTCATCCGGCGCTTGTCTTAACCTTATTTCTTACTGGAGCACCGTTGCCTTGGTGAGGGCCTTCAGAATGGCGTAGCCGTCGGTGTTGCCCAGGGCGTCTTCGGCGGCCCGTTCGGGGTGGGGCATCATGCCGAACACGTTGCGGGTGGCGTTGCAGATGCCGGCAATGTTTTCGAGGGCGC
>CADCTQ010000390.1 GCA_902805615.1 uncultured Cytophagales bacterium | reverse complement strand
GCCGGATCAACCGACAGGCTGCGGATGCAGTTTTCGACGATTTCGTAGTAGTGTTGGAGGTTTTCCATAGTTTTACAATAATAGCTACCGCGAATAGCGCAACGGGCAAGCATTAAGGGCCCAAAAATGTCAAACCTTTCCACACATTCATACCCCATTATGCAGCAAATTCATGCAACGACAGTATTGGCCGTACTTCACAAGGGCCAGGTGGCCATTGGGGCAGACGGACAAGCCACGATGGGCAATACGGTCGCCAAGAGCAACGTCAAGAAAATCCGCAAGCTGTCCAACGGCAAGATCATCACGGGCTTTGCCGGCTCCACGGCCGACGCCTTTTCGCTGCTCGAACGGTTCGAGGAAAAGCTGGCGGCCTACGGCGGCAACATGAAGCGGGCGGCCATCGAACTGGCCAAAGACTGGCGCACCGACCGCTTCCTGCGCCGCCTCGAAGCCATGCTCATTGCCGCCTCCAAAGAAGAAGTGCTGGTGATTTCGGGCACGGGCGACGTGCTGGAGCCCGACAACGGCATTGCTTCCATCGGTTCGGGCAGCATGTTTGCCCAGTCGGCGGCCACCGCCCTCGTAAAGCACGCCCCGCACCTGACGGCCGAGGAGATCGTGACCGAAAGCCTGCACATCGCCGCCGACATCTGCATTTACACCAACCACAACCTGATCGTGGAGAAAGTGTAGGCCCGCTGCCCGAAGCGGCCGGTGCAATAAAAAAAGCAAATGCCCGAAGTAACCTCCACAGGTGGCTTCGGGCATTTGCTTTTTGGGTACAGGCCCCGTCTTTCCGTCCCGTTTGCGGAAAATGGTGGCGAAAGGGCCCTCCGTCTTACATCGTTTTGCGGGCGAATTACACCCCGCTGGTGGTCTGGGCGGCTTCTCCGTCGGGGGTATCGCCTTCTTTTTTCCCTTTGCTGTCCTGGCTGATGTCGGCGGCCCCGGCTTCGAGGGCATCGGTAATGCTGCCGACGCCCGACTGGTTGCTGCCGGCCTCGTTGATGGCCTGCTGGAAGGCCGCGTTCTCGGGCGTCTCGTTGGGCTGCCCTCCGGGTTGATTCTGTTCCTCTGGTGTCATAGCGGGTTGGGTTCTGGTGAAAAATGCGTGTGCGCACCGGCGCAGTTTTCCGGCCGGGCCTTCTCCTTGTACGGCAAAAGCCCCGCTGCGGATGGGGGCAGGCATGACTTGGCAACGGAAACGCCCTCCCGGCCAACCGGATGAGGCCATTTGGCCGACAAAAAGTATTTTGCAACCCCTTTACTCCCGTACTCATGCTGAACAAAAAGTCTCTTGTACCCCGGCTGC
Source organism: uncultured Cytophagales bacterium (assembly GCA_902805615.1). Lineage (GTDB taxonomy): Bacteria > Bacteroidota > Bacteroidia > Cytophagales > 172606-1 > CADCTQ01. The sequence goes on along the minus strand of CADCTQ010000390.1, from coordinate 9,621 downwards.
GACAATCATTTCTCCTGCTTGCAATTTTCAGGTGCTGTTTTGCAGCCGCCCAGAGCCATCCTTTACGAACGCTGTTCACTCACCTGCAAGCGATTGAAAAGCAATCCGGCGGCACGTTGGGCGTGGCCGCCATGCACCTGCCGTCGGGGCAAACGGTCAGCTACCACGGGAAAGACCCTTTCCCGATGGCCAGCGTCTACAAGTTTCCCATTGCCCTCCATTTTCTGCACCAGGTTGACGGGGGCAAGGTCCGCCTGGAAGACAGCGTACGCGTTACCCGCGACGACCTGCGGCCAGGACACAGCCCGCTGGCCGTGCAGATACTCAAAGAAGGAGAACGGACGCTTGCCAACCGGGAATTGCTGCGCCTGATGCTCAGCGAAAGCGACAACACGGCCAGCGACGTACTGCTCCGGCTCGGCGGCGGGGCCGAGGCCGTGAATGCCTACCTGGCCGCCAACGGCGTCACGGGCATCCGGGTGAGCCGTTCGGAAGGCGAACTGGCCCTCGACTTTAGCGGCGTTGCCGGGGCGCCGCCCCCCGGCGGCTGGACGTACGAGCGCATCAAACGGGCCGTTGACGCGGTGCCCGCCGAGCGCCGCCGCTCCGCCTACGACCGGTTCCTGCGCGACCCGCGCGATACGGCCCAGCCCGATGCAGTGGTGCAACTGCTCAAACTGGTGGCGCAGGAGCAGTTGCTCAAGCCGCAAAGCCGGAAATTGCTGCTGGATATGATGACGCAGACGCCGACCGGCATGCGGCGCCTGAAGGGAAAGCTGCCGGCCGGAACGGTAGTGGCCCACAAGACGGGCTCCACCGGTTCGCACAACGGATTCGTGGGCGGCACCAACGACGTGGGACTGATCTACCTGCCGCACGGCGACGTGATTGCCATTGCCGTGTTCGTGAAGAATACCAACGCCGACGAGGCCACCCGCGAAGGGACCATTGCCGAAACGGCCCGCGCCGTGTACGATGCCATGAACGCGGCCAAAAAGCGGTAAGGAGCCGGGCTTAGCCGATTGCAGCCCGGGCGGCGCCGCGCAGTTGCGGGAGCACCCCTTCGCCGAAAGCCTGGATGAATTGCTCCTGTTCGCGGTTCACGTTGTGCAGCGTAATGCGGTTGAAGCCCATCTCCTGGTAAGTCTTGATCCAGTCGGCGTGCCGGTTCAGGTCGGACGAAATGTGCACGAACGGGTCGAGGTCTTCGGGACGCACGAACTGGGCGGCCTCGTCGAACTGGCCCACCACGCTGAAGTCGGCCAGCACGTTGGAGGTGAAGATGTTGGTGCGCCACTGGTCGAAGGCGCCTTCGCGGGCGGCGGCGTCGGTGGCCGCGTAGGAGAGCTGCACTTTCAGGAACATCGGTTTGCCTTCCCCGCCGCCCGACCGGAATGCATCAATGACCGTTTGGAGTTCTTTCGGGGACCGGGAAATGGTGATGAGGCCGTCGGCCCAGCTCCCGACCCACTTGGCGGTTTCGGCCGTGATGGCGGCCCCGATGAGCAGCGGCGGCTTTTCGGGCCGGGTGTACAGTTTGGCGTTGTCAATGGTTACAAACCCCTGGTGCCGGATGGTTTCCCCCGCCCACAGGGTGCGGATGATCTTGGCGCATTCGAGCAGGCGGGCGTTGCGTTCCTGTTTGTTGGGCCACTTGTCGCCGGTGATGTGTTCGTTGACGTTCTGGCCGGTGCCGATGGTGAGGGTGAATTTGCCCGGGAACATCTCTTGCAGCGTGGCGGCGGCCTGGGCGATGATGGCCGGGTGGTACCGCTGTCCGGGGGCGTTCACCACCATGTGGGGCAGGCCGGTGGCGTGCATGGAAGCCCCGAGCCACGACCAGGCAAAGCCGCTCTGGCCCTGCCGTTCACTCCACGGGAAAAAGTGGTCGGAGCAGGAAATGACGTCGAAGCCCGCCGCCGCCGCCTTTTGGGACAGCGACAGCAACTGGCTGGGCGGAAACTGTTCGTGGGACGCGTGGAAGCCTATTTCAGTCATGGTCGGAACGTAGCATTGAATGTTGCGGTACGTTGACCCTTTACGGGAATAACGGTTGTTCGTTGCTCGTTATTCGTTGTTCGCCCGGCGCAATGGTTTACGCACACCTGCCAACAACCCACAACGAGCAACGGACAACGGACAACGGTTTTACTTGCTGCTCTGCGGCCGGTTGAGGGCCGGCTTGAAGCTTTCGACCTGCTTTTCGATTTTCTTCTGGTCGCCCACTACCACCAGCGTCATGTCTTCGTCGCGGATGTACTTGCGGGCCATCTCCTGCACTTTCTGCGGCGTGACGGAAAGCACGTTCTTGACGTAGTTGGTCAGGTAGCTTTCGTCGAGGCCGTGGAAATCAATGAAAGACAACTGGCCGATGATGCCATTGGGGTTCGAGTTCTGGAGCACGAAGATGCCCGCCTGGTAATTCTGGATGCCCTCCAGTTCGTCCTTCGGCGGCGCTTCGGCCTGGAGCTTGTTCACCTCCGACATGATTTCCTTCAGGGAAGCTTCCGTGTGTTCGGTGGTCACGTCGGCCTGCTCGGCCCAGGTGCCCGACCGGTAACGCGGCGCCACCTGGCTGAACGGCGAATACGTGTAGCCTTTGTTCTCGCGGATGTTGCTGGTGATGCGGGAGGCAAACGAACCGCCGAGCAGGGCGTTGGTCACTTGCAGCGCCACGTAGTCGGGGTGCGTGGGGTCAATCACGGGCAGCCCGACGATGATCGTGGATTGGGGGGCGCCGGGCCGGTCAATCACCGCGAAGCCTTTGCCGGCGGCCGGCCGGGCTTCCGGAATGCTGACGGCCGGGCCCTTCTTCCAGTTGCCGAACGACTTGCGGACGGCGCCCTGGGCCACAACCGGATCGAAATGGCCGGCTACGTACACGTGGGTACGGGCGGCGCCGTACTGCGCCTCGTAGAAGCTCCGCACCTTGGCGAGGTCATAGCTGTCGAGCATGGCCTCGGTGGGGTAGGCGCGGCCGTAGGGCTGGTCGGGAAACATGGCGGCCAGGAACTTCTCGTTGGCCTGCGACTGCGGCTGGGCCTTCTGCACGTTGAGTTGGCGTTTGAGGCTGGTTTTGAGCCGGTCCACCTCCGAAGCGGGCAGCCGGGGGCTTTGCACCACCTCGGCCAGCAACTGCACCAGGGCCGGCACGTGTTCCGAAAGCACCGAGCCGGTAAACGTCATGGACGTAGGCGTAGAGGCAATCGAAAGCGAACCGCCCATGCGGGCCACCTCTTCCGAAAGTTGCGCCGCCGTGCGGGAAGTGGTGCCCTCCTTGAGCAGTTCGGCCAGCAGGTCAGAGAGCCACACCTCGTTGGGACCTTCGTGCATGTTGCCCGTGCGCACCACCACGCTGACGGTGGCCTTCGGAATGGTGCCGTAGGGCACCAGCGAAGCCTTGAGCCCGTTGTCCAGCGTGATCATCTGCCGCCGGGGCAGGTTAAAATCCTTCGGCTGCCCGCCCTCCGGCGGCGTTTGCTTCTGCGCCAGCAACAGCGTGCTGCCCAGGAACAGGGCTATGGTAAGTAGAGTAATGCGTTGCATGAAGTTTGAGTATTGAGTAGTGGGTATTGCGTATTGAATATTGAGTACCGGGTACTGCCCATTGCTTACTGCTTACTGCTTTTCACCGGCTCTACCAGCAGGATGGTGCGGTTGGTGGGGCGCAGGTATTCCCGGGCGGTGCGCTGCACGATTTCGGGGGTCACCTGGCGGAAGGCCGCTTCCATTTCGTTGATGCGGCCGGGCTGGTCGTCGAAGAGGGCGAACGAAGCCAGCAGGTCGGCGCGGCCGAAGCCGGAACTGACGGTGCTGTAGAAGCCCGAGCGGATTTTGGTGCGGGCCAGTTCGAGCTGCGCGGCCGTCACGCCGTTCTGCTGGATGTCGGTCACTGCCCCGTCGAGTTGCGCCAGGATGGAGTCGGCGGGCACCGTGCTGTCGTGGATGAGGTTACCGAGCCACAGCATGGGGCCTTTGTAGTTGAACATGTTGCCCAGGTAGGCGTTGATGCCGCCGGTCACCGAACTGGTGTAGCCCTTCTTTTGCACCAGCGACTGGTGGAGGCGGCTGTCGTTGCCTTGCAGCAGGATCTGGTCGAGCAGGCCCATCGCGTAGTATTCGGGCGTGTTGCGGTCGGGCATGTGGTAGGCAAACGCCAGGGCCGGCTTATTCGCCAATGAATCTTTCTTGACGGCCCGCTTTTCCTCCGTCTGCCGCGGTTCGGCAATGTCGGGCTGGGGCGGCAGGTCCGAGGCCGGGATGGCGGCGAAGTACTTTTGCACGAACTCCCGGCCCTGGTCGGGCTTGAAGTCACCCACGATGGCCAGCACGGCGTTGTTGGGGGCGTAGAAAGTCTTGAAGAAGCCCTGCACGTCGGCCAGCGTGGCCGCGTCGAGGTCCTTGAGGTCGCCGTAGAAGTTGTGGGCGTTGTACCAGTTGGTGTTGGCGTACTGCGGCATGTCGAGCCACGGGAAGCCGCCGTAGGGCTGGTTGAGCACGTTGACCCGCACTTCGCTCTTGACCACGCCCTGCTGGTTGACCAGGTTTTCCTGCGTGATGGCCAGGCCCTTCATGCGGTCGGCCTCGGCCCACATGGCCGTTTCGAGCTTGTGCGAGGGCAGCGTCTCGAAGTAGTTGGTGTAGTCGAAGCGGGTGGAGCCGTTGAGCACGCCGCCGTTCTTCTGCACCAGCTTCACGAATTCCATCTTGCCCAGGTTCTGCGACCCCTGGAACATCATGTGCTCGAACAGGTGGGCAAAGCCCGTGCGGTCTTTGGGCTCGATGCGGAAGCCGATGTTGTAGTACACGGCCACCGTGACGGTGGGGCTGGTGGTGTCGGGCGACAACGCGACCCGCAGCCCGTTGTCGAGCTTGTAGTATTCGACGGGAATCTGGAAGCCGGCCGTCGCCGGGGCCGCCGTTGCCGACGGGGCACCCGTTGCCGGGGTGGTTGACGTGGTGGTTTTGGTCGGGCTTTTTGTACAAGCGGCAGCCAACGCAAGGGCTGCCAGCAGGGTACTCATCCGGGGCAGGCGCCGCCGGCAATGGGCGGGCCACGAAGTGGTAAGCGTAGGCATGGGCAATGGGAAGTGGTTTGCGCGAATGTAGGGCATTTCGCCCTGCGGAAGCAAGGCATTTTACACCAGCGGCAGTGTCCGTTTTCGCTACACTGTCCGCACGCACAACCGGGCTTATGCCAGCCCTGCGCCGGGTATCCCGGGCTGTGATTGCCATTCGTCAGCCGGAACTGCCGTTAAACAGTATTATGCGGGCCGGCCTTGATTTTTGCACCACCATTTGCTGGTTAACTACACCGTGCACGGCGTGCGTCCCATTGATTCGTCGTAAATTTGGATGAAATGGCGCTTTGGCCCTGGTTCCGCTGAGAAAAAGGTTGTCTTGCATTCTTTAAACTTCGAGTTATCCGCCTAAAGATGTTTACCCACAAATCTATCCGTAAAGGCCGGGCCTTGCCGGTCGTAAAATCATGCTTGTTTGCCCTGCTGGGTTTGACGGCGTTCCCCCTGGCGGCGCAAACCACAAAAGGTTCCTGGCTGATCGGTGGCAACGCCTACGCCAGGTATGAAGCTGATGCTGGCCCCAAGGGCTGGAACACGAACATGAATCCTACGGCCGGCTATTTTCTGGGCAAAAACTTTGCGCTGGGCCTGGGCGTACCCTTGTCCTTTTCTTCCCGGAAAAACACGGGCAACGGTGGAATGATCGCTTTGATCAACGGGCAGCAGGTAGAAATCAGCCGAACGGCACAATTGGAAACCGGACTGGCCCTGCTCATCCGGGGATACATCGGTGGCGGCAGATTCCGGCCCTTCCTGCAGGCACAGCCCGGTTTTTCGAGGCAGGTCTTTAAAACGGAGTTCCGCACGATTCCCGAAAGGCGCTATTCGCAGACCAACGCCGCCATTTCCGGCGGTCCCGGTCTTGCGTATTTCATCACGGATCACGTCGGCGTGGAAGCCCTGCTCAATGCAGTGTATAATGATGACGTGCGTAACTTTCCGCCCACCAGCATCGGGTTGTACTTCGGCCTCCAATTCTACCTGCCCAAAAAATGAGGCTTATCCGCTTGCTGCTCCCATTGGCTTTTTTAATTCCGGCCTCCCTGCCGGCCCAGACGATCAGCGGCTACGTCACCGACAGCACTTCGGGCGAAGCCCTGGTGGGTGCCGCCCTTTACGAAACGGGTTCGCAACGCGGCACGGTCACCAACAAGTACGGCTTTTACAGCCTCTCCCTGCCGCGGGCGACCGGGCAACTTGCTGTAAGTTACATCGGCTACAAAACCGCCACCTTCAACCTGCAAGCAGGCCGTGACACCGTGCTGCACGTTCATCTGGCCGGGGCGGCGCAGGCCCTGCCCGAAGTAACCGTCACCGACAAGCTCGGCCAGCAGGAGGCGCCGCTCGGGCTGCTCAACCTGCCCGTCGAACGGCTCAAAAGTGTCCCGGTGCTCTTTGGGGAGCCGGACCTGATCAAGGCCCTCGCCCTTACCCCGGGCGTGAGCATCGGCCTGGAAGGGACCTCGGGGCTGCTCGTGCGGGGCGGCACCCAGGACCAGAACCTGATCCTGCTCGACGAGGCAACCGTCTACAACGTGTCGCACCTGTTCGGCCTGGTCTCGTCCATCAACCCTGACGCCATCAAGAACGTGGACCTCTACAAGGCCGGCTTCCCGGCCCGCTACGGCGGCCGTTTGTCGTCGGTACTCGACATTACCATGAAGGAGGGCAACAACCAGGCCCGCAAGGGCGAATGGAGCATTGGCCTGGTCAGTTCGCGGTTCCTGCGCGAAGGGCCCCTCACCAAAAAGCTCCGGAACCGGACTTCGTACCTGTTTTCAGCCCGGGCGTTCTACCTGGGGCTGTTTACGCTGCCGGGCTACCTTGCCTACAAGCTGGGGGGCGGCGAACGTTTCGTCAGCTACTGGATGTACGACGCCAACCTGAAAGTCAACCATAAGTTCCGCGACGGCGGCCAGCTTTTCCTGAGCTTCTACCGGGGCCACGACTTTTACCGGGCCGGCGAAGGGGATGCAAAACAGCGTTCCGAGTTCGGCCTGGACTGGGGCAACACCACGGCCACAGCCCGGTACGTACGGCCGCTGTCGTCCAAGCTCTTCTTCCGGTCGGTGCTCACCCGCTCAAGCTACCAGTACGGCATTGACATTGCCGGCTTTACCCGGCAGGATGACAAGATGGTGCGCGACAATTTCTTTGCCTCCCGGCCGGGCATCCGCGACTGGACCGTGAAAACCGGGCTGGACTACTTCCCGGCTGCCAACCACCAGGTCCGGGTCGGGCTCGAAGGCACCAACCACCGCTACCAGCCCGCCAACATCCGTACGAGTTACCCGGTAGCGCCCCAACAACTGGCCCGCATCAATGCACCCATCCCGGCAAGTGAAGGCGTGGTGTTCGTTGAGGACGAAGTGCGGGCAACGCCCTGGCTGAGAACCAACCTGGGGGTGCGGGGCACGCTTTTCAACGTGGAAGGCAAAAACTACACTTTCGTGGAGCCCCGCGTGACGGCCAACGTGCTGCTGCCCCGCGCTTTTGCCCTCAAGGGCGCCTACAGCCAGATGCGTCAGCCCGTCCACCTGCTGGTCAACAGCGGCCTGGGCCTGCCCAACGACATCTGGGTGCCGGCCACCCGCCGGGTGCCCCCGCAGTACTCCCGGCAGGTTTCGGTCGGCGTCACCAAAACGCTGCCCGGCCAGTCCCTGGAACTGAGCTTGGAAGCCTACCACAAGGAGATGCGCGGGCTGATTGACTACAAGGATGGCGTCAACTACCTGACCAACTTGGACGAAACCTGGCAGGAAACGGTCGAAAAGGACGGCACCGGCGAAGCCTACGGCCTGGAGGTGTTCATCAACAAAACGAAGGGCCGGCTCAACGGGTGGCTGGCCTACACGCTGGCCTGGAACAACCGGCAGTTCAGTACCATCAACGGGGGCAACCCGTACCCGGCCCCGTTTGACCGCCGCCACAACGTAGCCCTGACCGGCACCTTCGAAATTACCCCCCGCGTGAACGTAGCCGCCAACTGGGTGTACCAGTCCGGGGCGCCGGTAACGGTGCCCGTCGCCGTGCGGGAGGACTTTGAAGCGGGGTTCCCCGTATTCATCTACCGGGAGCGCAACAACTACCGGATGCCGGCCTACCACCGCTTCGACGTTACGTTCAACTTCACCCACACCACCCGGCGCGGACGGCTTGCCACCTGGTCGGTGGGCGTGTACAACCTGTACAACCGGGCCAACCCCTTCTACATGGACGTGCGCCATCTGGTCATTCCGAAAAACCCGGGAACGTTCGGCGCCGGGTACCTTGGCGTGAACAATACCCTGCGGGTGGGTTCTTTTCTGCCGGTTCTTCCTTTCGTCAGTTACACCAAGAAAATCAAGTAGTGTATGCATAAGCGCATGACAATCCTGGGTGCTTTCGTGCTGTTCGTGCTGGCGGCGTGCCAGCGGGACCTCGACGTTGCGCTTCCCTACGAAGGGGACCGGCTGATCATTTACGGGCTGCTTACGGCCGACAGCGTGGTTTCCGTCCGCATTGACAAAACGGCTCCCCCTACGGGTACTTTCCTGTTCGCCGACAGCGTGCCCGACGCCACGGCGGCGCTTTTCGAAAACGGCGTCTTCGTGGAAAACCTCCAGTACGCCGGCCGGGAAATCTACCGTTCCCCGAGTGGATTCAGGCCGAAGGCGGGGAGCGAATATTTCCTGCGGGTATCGGCTCCCGGGCTGCCCGATGCCGAAACCGAACCGCAGGTGGTGCCGGCAGGCGTACAGATGGAGCAATACGTGCTGGGAGATACCATTGCCAACCTCTTCCTGGGAGACGCCCGCCGGCTCACGTTCAGCTTCCGGGATGATGAAAAAGAAGGGGAGTTCTACAACGCCCACATCATCGGGGAATACAAAGGTAATTTCGTAGCACTCAACACATTCGTCGCTGACCGGCCGCTTGAAGCTTCCGAAGACCTGTGCGGTTTTCGCAGCGAAGAAAACCGGTACGTGCTGCAAGACATCTGTTTCAACGGGCAGTCTTTTTCCTATGACATCGGTGTGGCAACGAAAGGACCCATTCAAGGGTGGGCAGGGACGGATAAACGCCCGGGTCAGGAAGTAGCCTGTGACCGGATTCTGCTGCGTTTCAAAAAGATCACGAAAGCCTACCGCGATTACCTGTACGTCGGCGGCCGGGAACAGGGCGGATTTTTAAGCGCCTTTGCCCTTCCCATCCGGGAGTACACCAACGTGAAGGGCGGCTACGGACTGTGGGCCGCTTACAGCGAACAGGTGGTGGACGTGTTGCAATAATCGCTAACTCAATAACTTCTACCCGAAAGGTCCGGCAGCAACCGGGCCTTCCCGTTTTTGTCATATTTCCCGCTTTGCTTGCCCACGTAAGGTAACGCCGCAGCCGTTCCCGAAAGGCTAAGGGGACGCACCGTACATTTGCACTCTTTTTAGGCTAAGACCGGGAACCGGTACTTTTTCCAAACGGAGGTTCCGCACCCGCGGCGCCCGCAAACTTTTTCTGCATTTCATCATGAAAGCACTCTACAACTTCAAGATCTTGAACCGAT